>JBBIQI010000077.1:0-14977 GCA_037442465.1 Burkholderiales bacterium | reverse complement strand
AAGCAGGCAGAATTGCCGCTGTGACATTGTTAGGGATTTATGCAAGGCTCAATAAAGTACTTCCGTACTCGTGTACGGAGTCAAGCACTATGGCGGAAGCGGCCGACAAGCTGACGATTGGGGCGGTGGCCCGCGCTGCGGGCGTCAACGTGGAAACGATCCGCTTCTATCAGCGTCGCGGACTCCTGGACGAGCCGAAGCGGCAGCGTGGCAGCGTCCGTCGCTACACCGCTGCCGACGTGGCGCGCGTTCGCTTCATCAAGTCCGCGCAGCGGCTGGGGTTCAGCCTCGACGAGATCGCCGACCTGCTGCGGCTGGAAGACGGCGCGCACTGCGACGAAGCGCGGGCAATCGCGGAACGCAAGCTTGCGGACGTGCGCGAGCGGCGCGCGCAGCTTCAGGGCATCGAGGACGCGCTGGCCGCGCTCGTCGCGCGCTGCGGCGCAACGAGCGGTAGTGTGTGCTGCCCGCTGATCGTTTCGCTGCAGGATCGGGCACTGGATGCAGACCGCACAACGGTCCGCGCGGGCGCCGCAATGGCGACCGCGCGGCCGCGACGGCTTCGCTCGTAGCGACCCGCCGCGCGTCTCGGAACCCATGGGGCGCGCGGCGCATACGGCGCAGCGACCGGCCGCGATGGATGTCCGACCGCGGCGCGAAGCAGTCACTGCGCCTTGCGCTCCCGCTCGCTCTTCCACTCGCGATAGCGCTTCCACTCCAGCCACTCGAGAAATTCCCGGTACTCAAGCGTGCGCTCCGACTTGGCGCGCCGGAAGTTCCGATACGCATCGAACTCGTCGAAATCCGCGTTCGGGCCAGGCGCAGCGGCAGGGGCTGCGCTCGACGCAGCCGCCGCCGGTGCCGGCTCGGCGCCGCGCAGTACGAACGCACCGCGCTCGCCCGTCAGCAGCCCGGGGCCTTCCGGGATCTCGGTGGGCGGGCGGTACTGAAACGGCGTGCCGGCGCACGCGCCGAGCACGCCCGTGAGCACGAGCGCGGCGGCGCGCGCGAGCGCGCCGCCGACCGCAGCAACGCGAGGCTGGGCGCTTTGCATTGCTAGAATTTGATGCGCGTGCCGACCATCAGGAACGACACATCGTCGAAGCCGGTCCCCGGCTGATCGAGGCTGTGCTGCTTGGCACCGGCGTACAGCTCGATCCAGTTCTTGGGCGTGTACACGTAGCCGATGCCGAACACGTCGGAGTCGCGGCCGGAGACGCCGAAGTCCCTGCCGCGGCCGTAGTCGATCGACACGGCGTGCATACCCGCCTTGTAACCGAGCTTGGCGTAACCGTACTTCTTCTTCGGGTCGAGCGCGTTGTCGTTCTCTCGGTTGGCGTAGGCGAGCGTCACATTGAACCCGTTGGCGGCAAGCCAGGAGATCGATCCGCCGAACGTGTCTTCGTTGCCGGTCGCACCGCCGGCCTCGCGCCGTGACCAGCCGAGTGCCGCCGCCAGCTTGCCGCCGCCGAGCGCGCTGCTGTACCAACCGGCGACCTCGGTGACGTTGGCGTTGCCTTTGGTCCCGAAGCTGACCGCCACGTACACGGGGCCGAACATCGGCGTGTCGTAGCGCAGGCGGTCGTAGCGGCTTTCGAAGTCCAGATTGTCGATCGTGCTGCCGATGGTCGGGCCCAACGTGGCACCGTTGCGGAAATTGAAAGCGGCGCCGATGTCGGTCTGGCTCGAGTAGTTGATCACCGCCGTGCCGGACAGATCGACCTCCATGCCGCCGTTGGCCGCACCGTCGCCCTGGCCGAGACTGAGCTTGCCCCAATTGCCGACGAGAAACGCGTCGACGTGACGTTCGTTCAGCGTCGCGGCGGCGCTGCGGTTGGTGAAGCTCAGCGCGTTGGACGGATTCGACGTGAAGCCGACTTCCCAAAGGATGCCCGCCTTCAGCCCGCTCCACAGTTCCTCCGTGCCGGTAAAGCGGAAGCGCGTCTGCGAGTTGATGTTGTCGGCGTTGAACAGCTTCGACTCGGTGCCGTCGTCGACGCCCATCAACAGACGATTCACGTGCCCGGAGATCTTGGCTTCGAGCGCCGCGGCCGGCCCGGCCGCCGCCCACAGCACCGCGGCGACTGACGCGGCCACGGCGGTTGCAAGCGGTTTCTTCGATGGTTTCATGCAGCTTCTCCTCGTGTCGGTTGTTCGGGATTGAGCGGTGGGTTCGCGCGCGCCGGTGCGTTGCGCAACGTCGCGCGTTCGTGGAGTCGGACGAGACGTGCCGACGCTTACCGCAGCAACGCAAAGAGGCACCGCCGCTAGCGCAAACGCGCTAACGGCGCTGGCCGACGGCGCCGAATTGGTAAGGAGGCGTTGGCGCGCGCGACTCAGAACGGATGACCGGACAACGCTGCGTTCGTCAGCGTCGCGGTTCGCTCATCCGAGACGCTTCTTTTCGCGCAAACGACCAAGAAAGCAGCGATGTCGCGTCGTGGCACGCGGCTTGGGCTTGGTCGTCGCTGTCGGCGCTTTCTTACCGTGCGCGCAAAGCGCGCATCTTCATGCGCCA
Organism: Burkholderiales bacterium; assembly: GCA_037442465.1. Classification (GTDB taxonomy): domain Bacteria; phylum Pseudomonadota; class Gammaproteobacteria; order Burkholderiales; family Burkholderiaceae_F; genus DSNY01. Next base: position 12,459 of record JBBIQI010000077.1, on the reverse strand, counting down.
AGTAACGAATCGTGGAGCAGCGCGACCTATAGGCATGCACACCGCATTCGACAGATGGGAGCGATGTGCAGCAGTGATCAATCCCATCGCGTCTGAAGGAGATGAGACATGCTGAAGACGAAAGTGTTGGTCGCCATCCCGCTCGCCGCGTTGTCGATGGGCGCGTACGCCGAAGCGGGCGACATGAGTTTCTTCTGGGAACAGATGCAGCCGGTGCAGTCGACCGTCACGCGCGCGCAGGTTCAGGCGGGCGTGGCCGCCGCAGTGGCGCGCGGTGAGATCCCCGTCGGCGAGCGCGGTCCGGTGTTCGTCGATCCGCCGTCGACCCTTACCCGCGCACAGGTGGTCGCGGAACTGCGCGAGGCGATTCGCCTGGGCGTGCACAACCCCAGCGAGGCCGGGGTGCCGATCACGACACCCGCGCAGGAAGCGCAAATTGCCGCGGCCGGACGCGCGGCGGCGAAAGAGTACGCAGCGGCGGCCAAGTAGCGCGGCGCGGGCGCGCAAGCCGACGAAGTCGTTCGCGCCGGCTCGCGCGCCTGTGATCGCGCCCGTGATTGTCTGGCGCCGGGTCCGTTGTCGTTGGGCCCGAAGCGTTCGGCGTTGCCGAAGGAGCTCAGTCATGTCGATTCTCGAATCCGCCGCGCAAGGTTTGCTCGCTGTCGGCTTCGTGTTGCCCTTGATCGCGCTCGCAGAGTCGCGTACCGATGCCGCCCCGGCTGCCAAGCCGGCCGCCGGCAGCGTGCAGCGCGCCGACGCGCCCCGCACGCGCGACGAGGTGTCCGCCGCGGTCGTACGCGCCATGCACGACGGCAACTGGCGCTGCCTGACGAACAACCGCGGCTGGTGCGATCGCCCGATGCGGGCCGGACCGTACGTGTTGGCGGGGCGTGCGGCGAGTGACGGCTCGAACCCGGCGCCGCCGTGGCGGCCGTCGTTGCAGTAGTCGAAGCGTCGCGCTTGCGCGCGCCGCGCCAACACTCAGGCGCCCGCGCTCGACGCGGTGGTGCGCCGGTACGCACCGGGTCCCGTGCCTGCGGCCTTCTTGAAGGCCTTGCCGAACGAGGCTTCTGACCGATAGCCGACGCGCTCGGCGATCGCCGCCATGCTCAGGTGCGACTCCGTCAACAGCCGGCGCGCGAGCTGCATGCGCCATAATGTCAGGTACTGCATCGGCGTTTGTCCGACGAGCTGAACGAAGCGCTCGGCGAACGTCGAACGCGAAACGCCGACTCGCCGCGCCAGGCGGTGCAACGTCCAGTTCTCGTGTGGGCTGCGCTGCATCAGCGCGAGCGCCGCGCCAACCGCCCTGTCCGTGAACGCGGCCAGCATCCCAGGCGGCGCCTCGGCCTGTTCGACGTAGGCCCGCACCATCTGGATGAACAGCACGCTGACGAGGCGATCGACCACCGCTTCGGCGCCGGGACGTGCCGCGCGCGTCTCATGGATCATGAATTCGAGCGAAGTCTGCAGCCACGCGAGATCGCGACGGCCGTTGTGGCGGATGTGGATGACTGCCGGTAACGCGGCCAGCAACGGGTGTCGGCTGTCGCGGCTGCAGCGGAAGTAACCGCACAGAAGCGAGGCCGGCTCGCCTTGGCCGTCGTTTGTCACCGGCCCGTAGTGGTCGAGCGATCGACCAGCGACTACTTCTTCGACGGGTGGTGCCGCGCCGTCGAGTGAATCGAGCAGCGCGTGCGCGCAGCCGTGCGGCAGAACGACGAGGTCGCCTGCTTGCGGGGCCAGCGGCTCGTCTCGATCCGCGGGGATCAAGGTGTCGGCAACAGTGCGCCGGCGCTCGGCGCGGTGCTCGGCATCGGCGAGGCGCTGAAGCAGGGGCAACTGACGCCCGCGGAAACCGAGGCCGTCAAGCTCGTGGTGAGCGAAAAAGGTTCGAGGTCGCCGTCGTGCGCGACGCGACCGCCGCGGCGATCCTGCCGGAGGGGGACGGCTATCTCGCCGCGCTGACGAACTTCCGCTTCATCGCCAACGGCGTGTGGACCACGAGCGAAGCGGTGGCGCGGATGGGCGGCAAGGCCTGAGCAGCGCGCGGATCACCCGCGTGCACGGCGCCGTTTGCTGCGCTCGGTCAGGGATGCGAGCGATCGCAGCCCTTACCACCGCAGCAGATAGCGACCCAGGCCCGCGCCGATGAGCACAGGAATTGCCACGCCGAGCACGTACCAGACGCCGATGAAGGGCGCGGCGAGTTCGGGGCACTGCAGCGCGTACACGGCCGCACCCACCCCGCCGGCGAGCGCGCCGGCCGCGGCGCCGGCCCACATGGGTCGCGTTGGCGCCATTTTGCGCAGCGCCAGCAGGGCACCGATCAACGTGGGCAGCGACAGCAGCGCGACGCTCGCGGGACAGGTACCCCAGGTGCGGCCCCAGAGCAGTGCCGCGCGTTGGTCCGGCGGTGCGGCGGCCAGCACGATCGCCGCCAGCAGCCACACGCCGGCCAACGGAAGAAACGGCAGCACTCCGGCGACGGAAAGACGCACCCCCGGGCGTGCCAGGCGCGCGGCTGCCCACAGCGACGACAACGCGAGCGCGACGCCGAAGGCGAGCTTGACCCACAACATCGGCTCGCCCCGGTATGCCGGCAGGACAAGGTCGTTCGCCAGCGGCGTGCGCATCAGTGCCAGCGCCGCCGCGACGCCGACCGTGATCGCCAGCGCGAAGGCCCGCGCCGGCGCGCGCCGGTCGACCGGCTCCAGACCTTGCGCGAGTGCTGCGATGAGTTCGTCGGTCTTCATGATCGGCCCCTGATCAAAGCCGCGAGCGCCTTCAAACCGCGATGGATGCCGACCTTGACCGCCGACTCCGACAAGCCGGTGATGTGCGCAGTCTCGGCGACGGATCGACCTTCCAGTTTCACGTGAACGATCGGCAGACGTTGCTTGTCGGGCAGACCGTCGAGCAGCTTGAGCACGTCGCGCTGCGCGCCCGCCGGCACCTCGTCGGCCGCGAGCAGCGTTTCGTCGACGTCGTCGAGCGGATCGGTCAGCGCGTTCGTGCGCGCGCGCCGGCGCAGCAGGTCGACCAGCTTGTAGCGCGCGATCGCGTGCAGCCAGGCGGTTACCGGCTGCCCGGGGTCGTAAGTGTGGCGCTGGTTGTGCACCGCTAGCAGAACTTCCTGCACGAGGTCCTCGATGTCGTCGGGCAGCCTGGTCATTCGCCGGCGCAGGAACGCCCGAACGAACACCGCCACGTCGCTCAGAAACCGGCGGTACGCGGCGGCGTCGCCCTGTTGCGCGCTGACCAGCAGTGCGCGCAGGCGGCGTTCCGGTTCGTCCTCGGCGTTGCTCAAGGCCGTTTGCCTTTCTTTCGTTCGGGTGGGCGGCCCGGTTACAGGGCGCGCAAAAAAAGACCGCCGCGATTGTGCCGCAGGTTGTAACCGGCGCCGGTTGCGCGACGAATGGTCACGCATGGACGCGGCGCGCCGCAGCGGCGCGCCGGACACCGACCGGTCGCAAGGAGGGACGATGGAAGCCGCGCTTGAACTCAACGCCACGCTCGGCGGGATGCGTCCGCTGCTGCTGAAACTGGCCCGGTTGCAGTTGCGCAACGAAGCCTGGGCCGAGGACGTGGTGTCGGAGACGATGCTGGCCGCGATCGAGCAGGCCAAGACCTTCGAGGCGCGCTCGAAGATGCGCACCTGGGTCATCGGGATACTGAAGCACAAGATCGTCGATCAGCTTCGCCGGCAGATGCGCGAGGTATCGATCGAGGCGCAGATCGAATCCGGCGAGATCGAGGAATTCGACGAACTGTTCAACGACGAGGGTCGCCGCCTGCAGCCGGTGCAAAGCTGGGGCGATCCGGAGGAACTGCTGTCGCGGCAGGAGTTCTTCGAGGTGCTGCAGTCCTGCGTCGACGCGCTGCCGAGCGCGCTGGCGCGCATCTTCCTGATGCGCGAGTGGCTCGAGTACGACACCCCGCAGATCTGTAAGGAGCTGAACATCACGGCGACGAACTGTCATGTGATGCTGTTTCGCGCGCGCATGCGGTTGCGGGAGTGCATCGAATTCAAGTGGGGCCGGAACAAGGTGGCAGCGTGAAGGAAACCTGGTTGATGATTCCCTGCCGGGCGGCGCATCGGCTGATCTCCGAGGGCATGGATCGCGAACTGGGCACCGGCGAGCGGCTGCGTTTGCGGCTTCACCTGACCATGTGCTCCACCTGCTCGCGCATCGAACGGGAGATGGACTTTCTCCGGCAGGCAATGCGCCGGCTCGGCGAAGGCTAGTCGGGCGGCGCGGCGCATGACTCGCGGTGACGGGACATGGCTGCCGCGATCACCCGCTACATCGGCCGCGCCCTGGCGCGGTATCTGGTCAAGCCGCGCGGCAACGCACTGATCGCAACGAGCCCGCCAGCGCTGCTCGCCGCGGCGCTGCAGCCCGGCGACGTGCTGCTGGTCGAAGGCGACACGCGCATCAGCGTCGCGATCAAGTACCTGACGCAATCGACGTGGTCCCACGCGGCGCTGTACGTGGGGCCGCAGCCGCAGTTGCCGTGGCGCGACGGCGAGGTCGTATCGCTGGTCGAAGCCGATCTGAACGAAGGCGTGCGCGCGGTGCCGCTTTCGATGTACGCCGGCAGCCACACGCGCATCTGCCGTCCGGTCGGTCTGCGCCCCGAAGATCGGGCCCGTCTCGTCAACTACGTGCTGAGCCGCCTCGGGCAGCAGTACGACATGAAGAAGGTGTTCGATGTGGCGCGCTATCTGATCCGTACGCCGCCGGTGCCGGTGCGCTGGCGGCGTCGCATGATCGCGCTGGGCAGCGGCGATCCGACGCGCGCGATCTGCTCGACGCTGATCGCGCAGGCTTTCCAGTCGATCCGCTATCCGATCCTGCCCGAGATCTCGGTCGAAAAGCTCGACGACCCCGAGTGCAACGATTGCTATCGCGAACTGCTGCACATCCGTCACCACAACCTGTTTGCGCCGCGCGACTTCGACGTGTCGCCGTTCTTTGCCGTCGTTAAGCCGCGCATCGCCTTCGGTTTCGACCATCGCACGCTCGCCTGGGACGATCGCGACCGCCGTGGCAGCGTGGTCGAAGTGCGCCCCGCCGCGCTGGACGCGGTCGAGGGCTGAAGCGCGTCGCGCCGGCGCGTTGCGCTCAGTCCAGCGCTGCGGACAGCAGCGCCGGCAGCCCGGCGAGCGGTTTGGCCAGGTCGTCGCCGATTCCGTGACGCGCTTGCAGCCAGCGGTGGTCGTTGATGGTAACGACGGTCTTGCCGTTTGCGTCCTGCCGCACGAGCACCTTCAGCGGCAGATCGATCGCGGCGGTCGGTGCCGCCAGCATCACCGGCGTGCCGCCCTTCGGATGGCCGAGCACGATGACCTGCGTCGGCGGCATCTGCAGCCCCGCCTTGCGCGCTTCACCGCTGTGATCGATACGGGCGAAGATCGTCAGCCCGCGGCTGCGGGCCGCCGCTTCGATCCGCTCGACCGTGACGTCGACCGGATAGCGGCTGTCGCGGTGCACGAGCCCGGCGTCCTGCGCCGACGCGTTCGCAGCGAGCGCCAGCAAAAATGCAAGCGCAGCGCGCAACAAGGGGTGTGTGAGGTCCATGCGTTCTCTCCTCCCGGCGTTCGAGTCGCCGCATGTTGGTCGATCGACGCCGCGCGCCCGTTGCGCGATCCGCCGGGCGCCGCGCTCAAAGGGACGTACCGATCTGTGTGAGCCACGGCGGCGCGACGTCGAGCAGCCACGCTTCGACGCGCTTGTCGATGCCGGTGAAAATGAAGGCGCCGAGCACCAGCATGACCGCGCCCAGGACCTTCTTGCCGCCGCGCCCGGCCGCGAGCAGACGACCGCGCAACCTGGTCATCGCGCCGCGCGAGGCGAGCCCCAGGGCCACCAGCGGCAGGCTCGCACCGAAACCGAACATCGCCATGACGAGCGTGACCTGCGCCAGTTGCTCGCCCTGACTGGCGAGCGTGACGGCCGCTCCGAGGGTCGGACCGACGCACGGGCTCCACACGACCCCCAGCAGCATGCCGAGCACGAACTGGCCCGGCAGTCCGCCGAGCGTCACCCGGGCGAGCAGCCCGTGTCCCGCGGACAAGACACCCGCCGTGGCGGTCGCGAAGCGCCCCTGCAATTCTTCCGAGAGCAGCAGCACGCCGAAGGCGATCAGCAGCACCGCGGCGATCGTTCGAAATGTGGTCGGGTCCAGCCCGAGCGACGCCCCCGCGCTCGCCAGCGCCACGCCCACCACGGTGAACGACAGTGTTAAGCCGGTCGCCAGCGCCCACGGGCCGAGACGATGCGCGGCGACCGCCGAGGCGAGCAGGATCGGCACCAGCGGCAGCACGCACGGCGACAGCGTCGACAGGCTGCCCGCCGCCAGCGAGATCCCGTAGGTGCCGAGTCCGAACTGCACGGCCGGTGCGAAGCTAGAGCGCCTTGGCCAATTGGGTGGCGATTGCCGCGCCGTCGGTGACCGCGGTCGAACGAGCGACTTCTTTGGCGCCCTTGTAGACGATCAGCGTGCTCTGGTACTGCACGCGCAACTGGCGGACCACGTCCTTCTGCCGGTCGAAGTCGACGCGAAAAGCGACGAAGCCGGCGTACTTCGGTTCGCGCAGCAAGGCCTCGAGCACCGGCTCCTGCGCTCGGCAGGTGGCGCACCAGTCGGCGTGCACGGCCAGCAGGATCGGACGGCCGGCTTTCTGCGCGGCCTCGAAGGCGCCGCGTTCGAACGGCTGACCGGCCGCCCGCACGGCGGCGCTGAACAGCAGACCCGCCGCCAGCACGAGGAGGGCGTGCAGCAACACGCGAGGGTGAATCCGGATGGACGTTCTCATCGCATGGGTTCCTGTAGCGAATACGCGTCCGAACGGAGCGGTCGGGCGCAGGACACCCTTCTGTCGTTGTCGGCCACGACTCCTTACAGCGGCGCGTCGGCGAGGATCCGCGAAGGAGAACGATTTCAGCGCTGGCTCATGTTCGACGCGCCGGCGACCGCGTGAAAGGTCTGCGGCCCCGGCCGCGACTCAGCCACCGATGCTTCTCGGACCGGGTGCGATGGAATTCGTTGACGCCAGGATCGGCGCGCGACTGCGCGCAGCGTGGGTGGCCGCATCGATGGTGGTCGCCGTGCTGCCGGGCGTTGTGGCTGCGGCCGACGGCTTGGACCAACCGGCGCACCGCACGTTGCGCCCGGACCGGTTGACGTTGCTGTACGGCGCGGCGAGCGACGCGCGCGCGACGTCGATCGGGCTGCAATGGGATCTGCCATGGCGGCACGCTTGGGGTCGGCGCGGAGTTCTGACGGCGCACGCCGAGTTCGCCCTGGGACATTGGCGCGCCGACGCCGCCGGCGATCGCGCGTCGGCCGTATCCACCCAGGTCGGCATCACGCCGGTGCTGCGTTACACGTTCGACGGGGCGGCCGGGTGGTTCGTCGAGGCGGGCGTCGGTGCGAACGTGATCGCGCCGGTCTACCGGTCGAAGGACAGACGGTTTTCCACCGCATTTAACTTCGGCGATCACCTCGGTGCGGGCTGGCGCTCGGCGGCGCGTCCTGGCTGGGAGTGGGCCGTGCGCGTGCAGCACTTCTCCAACGCTGGCATCGCGCGACCGAACCCCGGCGAAAATTTCATCCAACTGCAGGTCGCCTACGAGCTGCGCTGATGCTGGTGCAGCGGCGTCGACGCGGCAGCAGCGATCGGTTGCCCCCGGCTACCGAGCCTCACGAACGCTCGTGACACGAGCCCACCGCCCGGCATCCATGTCCTTCAGCCCTCGTGATACCGAGCCAGCTCCGCCTCGTCATCGCGAGCCGAGCCGCCTCGTCATGCGAGCCAGGCCGCCTCGTCATTCCGAGCCAACGGCGACGAATCTCCGCCGCGCGCGGTGCCGAGATCCCTCGCATTCGCTCGGGATGACGAGCGTCTGCCATGCCGTGCCGCCGGCTGATCATTCCCGGCCGCCTCTTCGTGTCATGCTGGCGGGAAACCGCTGACGGCGACCCGAAACCTCTCGCGGCGCCGACCTTAAACCCCCGTCATTTCGAGCCAAAGGCGAGGAATCTCCGCCGCGCGCAGTGCCGAGATTGCTCGCATTCGCTCGGGATGACAAACCGGCGCCCTGAGTGGGGAAAAGGATTCGCAGACCGGCGGCGGCACGAGGTTGGGTCATCCTCAGCCGCCGCGAAAAAAAACTCCGCGCACGGTGTACGCCGCGCGCGGAGCTCAACGCCCGGTGGGGCGCGCTAGAAGTTGTATTGAGCCGAGAACTGGATGCGTTTGGCGTCGGCGCTCTGATCGTTCTGCAGGGTCTTGCGCTGCCACGACAGTTCGGCGCCGAAAGTCACCTCGGGAATCGGCGTCCAGAAGTTGGCGAAGTGCGCGCTCTCCAGCTTGCGTGTCGACAACGCCTCAGGCCGATCGCCCGTGGTCCGACCGTAGCTCAATACCGAGGAGAAAATCCGCGTCCACTGCTGCTTGATCGCGACCTGGCCGCCGTAGGCGTTGATCGTTTCGAGCGAGCCGTCGGCGGCAATGCGCGCCTCGCCGATGCCGGTGCCGTTGGCCGCGCCGCTGGCCGTATACAGATAGCGCCCGATGCCGTCGCCGCCGATGACGTTGCCCATCAGCGTGGTGTCGCCGAACGTGTAGCGCCCGGACACCATCACGCCATGGCCGGTCGCGGTGTCCGAAGCCGTGCCGGTGTCGTACTCGAGGAAGCGCGCCACGACCGACGCTTCGAAGCCCCATTGCTGTCCCTGCCAACTGACCCGGCCGGTGATGTCCGGAAACCGGTCCTTGGGCGAGGCGAAGCCGGTGGCCTCCGGATTCTCCAGCGCGACCGACCACTCGGTTCCGCCGGCGGTCTTCGCGGTGTAGCGGACCTGCGCCTGGCGCAGGAAGCTGGTGCCCATCGGACCGTTGAAGTCGACCGTCGACGGATACGCGGTGAACTGCATGAAGTTGGTCCAGGTCTGCCCGGCGCCGAAACCGCCGATCGACCCGTACGCGTGCCGTATGCGGAACGTTCTGGAGTTGGAAAACACTTCGTTGCCGCCGGCGCCGAAGAAATCCCCTTCGAGATTCGTCTTCAGGTCGCCGATCGGCGTCGACTTCGCCGTTCTGAGGAACAGGCGCGTCTGGCGCGCGTGGAATCTGAAAGTCTGGTCGCCGGCCTCGCTGCCGATCACGAGCGCTGTCGGATCCTGCGTATCGCCGGTGTCCTGATCGATGCTGTAGATCGCGTCGAGCTTGACGTAGCCGCCGAGGGTGGCGGTCGCCCCCGAGTTGCCGAGCTTGATCGTCGTGGCGGACGACTGCGCAGTCGCCGGCCCCGGGATCGCCGCACCCATCGCGAGGGCGAGGACGACAGAGACAACGTAACGTTGGTTCGTTGGATGCATTTTTCTGCCTTGGTGGGTCGATGAACGCGCAGCGCGGGCGCTGCGCACGTTGAAACGGGCCTCCTTGGCACCCGCGGACGGCGTCGCCGACGGGCACGCCAGACGTCAACCGTGCCCTGGATCGTGCGGCCGATCGAGCCGGCGCGGTTGACACGGCGTTTCGTATTGATTGCCGAGCGTCTCGGCGGCGGCGACGCGGCTCGCGCGCGCAGCCCATGGCTGCAAGCGCCGCGAGCCCGAACCTACGCGACGTGGTGATCGTCGGCACGCGCAGACGCGCGGCACGAGCAGAACGCGGCGGCGTGGGCCGCCTCGCGTCGCGCACGCACTTCAGCGCGCGAGACTCGGGTCGGCGATCGCGTCCGTGCGCTTGAGCCACTCGCCGGGCGAGCAGCCGACCATGCGCGTGAATGCGCGGGTGAACCCGCTGGCGCTGCTGTAGCCGACGTCGCCGGCGACGCATTTCATCGGCCGCCGCGCTCGCAGCAGGTTCTGTGCGCTGGCGATGCGCGCGGCGGCCAGGTACTCGGCGGGTGTCGAGCCGGTGACGCTGCGGAAGCGCACCGCGAAGCGCGAACGGGACATACCGGCGATCGCGGCCATTTCGGCCAGCGTCCAGGCGCGCGCGGGCCGCCCGTGAATCGCAACGAGCACACGCGCCAGCTTCGGGTCGGTCAGTGCCGCGAGCGTGCCGCTGCGCACGAGGCCGCGCTCGAGCGCGTAGCGCACGACGCGAATCGTGAACAGTTCGGCCAGGCGGTCGAGCGCGGCCTGCCGGCAGTGATCCTCGGCCGCCACTTCGTCGGCGAACAGTTGCAGCAGCGCGGCACCACCGGGCAGGGCAGCCAGCTCGGCTAGCAGCACCGGCGGCAGCGACTCGGCGATCGGGTGGCGGTCACCGCAGGTGAACTGCAGGGTGACGCGCATCATGTCGGCGCCGACCTGCGCTTCGACCAGCAGCGGCTCGGGCGCCGGTCGCGGCAGGAACAGGATCGCCGGCTCGTCGATCGTGTGCGAATCCCGACCGACGAAGGTCACGCGTACCGGTCCGCGCCGGATCAGCAGGATCTGGCTGTAACGCTGGTCCGAACCCGACCAGAGCGAGCGCAGCGCGCTGCCGGCATTGAGCACGCGTACGCGCAACAGACCCTGCTCGAAGAACCAGGCGAGTCGGGATGCTTCGGACATGACGGATGTGCTGACGGGCGATCGGAATGTCTTTCCAGCTTTCGAGTCGGTCCACGGCGCGTTTCGTTACACCGAGCGGCGGGCATTGGCCGCGCGCGCGGGTTTACGCGCGCCATTCACGACCGCACCGGGCGTTCGAGGCGCCGACTTGCGTGGGTGCTGTCGCAACTGGCATCGGTCACCGGTCGCGGTAGACCTCGGTGTCCGGATTGAAGGCGACCCACGCGAACCAGAACGCCATCACGGAAGGAAGCGGGCGCCGTTGCGCGTCGAGTGCCTGCGCAGTGCGGTGCCGCGCGTCGTAGCGAACGACGATCGTCTGTCCGCCGACGGTGTCGCGCAGTTCGTAGGTCGCACGGCCGCGCGCGGCGCCGTCGAGCACTGTGAACGGATAGGCCTTGCGCGCGGCGCCGACCGTCACACCGAGCACCCATTCCTTCGGCTCGAAGCGATCGTCGCGGTGCTCGACGTTGAACATCAGTCGCTGCACGCGTTCGTAGCCCGCATAGGGGTCGCGCGTGTAATCGCGCGCGAAGCCGGTGTCGGTGGACAACACGAGTGTGGTCGGATGGCGCGCGTGCCAGTCGGCCCAGCTCGTATGTTCAAGCGGCAGCACCTGCAGGCGCGTGCCTTTGAGCGGCCCGCTGATGGCCTGCTGCTTGAGCTGGGACCAGAGCGATTCCGTGCCGCGGTCGTACAGCAGCACATCGCTGTTGTACAAGAGACCGGATACGCCAAAGTTCAGCGTCTGCCCGCCGAGGCTGGCGTCGAACGCGATGCCGGTGCCGCACAGGGGACAGTAGGTGACCGCCACCGGCGCATCGCCGAAGCGGTCGTTCACGACCTCGTGCCAGTTCAGGATCCGCACCGGGTACGCTTTGGCTACACCGTTGTGCACGAGCCCGAGCACGCGGTCGTCAGCCCGCATTCCGGCGGCAGCCGCGTCGACGAACTTGGGGCGATCGATCGCCGGGATGCCGTCCTTGGGCGGGCCGCCGCGTTCGACGGCGCGGATCGGAATCAGCGCATCGCGCAGGTCGAAGCCGTTATAGGCGGCCGGGTCGGCGGCCGCGGCAGACGCGTGTACCGCGACGCCGAAGAACGACAGCGCGAGGACCACCGCATGGTGCGATCTCATGCACCATGAGTCGGCGGAACGCTGCGTCGATTACACGCCGGCTGCCTGGCGATACCCGCGGTCCGAACCGTTGGCGAACGAACGGCGCGGTGGCGGTCGCGACGAAGACCGCTGCGGTCTCAGGGCGCCGACTTGTCGATGCGCCGCATGGCGCTGCGCAGCAGGTTCATTTGCTGCACGAATTCGTTGCAGCACGGACAGCGGCGCAGGTGCAAGCGCACGCGCACGTCTTCCATCAGCTTCAGGTCGCGGTCCATCTGCTCCGCGATCAGCCGGTGGGCCTGCTTGCAGGTCAGTCGCAAGTATCCGATGGCCATCTCAACGACTCCTGACCTGGCCGAACCAGTTTTGCTCGAGGCATTCGCGCAGCTTCATCCGCGCACGATACAAGAGCACGAATGCATTCGTCGACGAGATCGCCAGTTCCTTGCATACCTCGTCGGTGCTGAGGTCGAGCCATTCTCGCATCATGAAGATGCGCCCCTGGTTGGCGGGCAGCTTGTCGATGCAGGCCTGCAGGATCTCCATGAACTGGTTCTGGCTCAGCGAGGCTTCCGGATCGCCCCAGGTCGGCAGCGGGCGTGCGACGAAGTGGCCATCGGGCTGGAAAAGATCGTCGAAATTCTCGGCGCTCGACGCTTCCATCCGCGCGTCCGCAGAGACTTCGCGTCCGCACTTGCGAAAGTGGTCGATGATCTTGTGCTTGAGGATACCGACGACCCAGGTCTTCAATTGCGACTGAC
>JBBIQI010000076.1:0-15054 GCA_037442465.1 Burkholderiales bacterium | reverse complement strand
CTCAGCCAGCGCGCGGATCGGGTTCGATCACTTCTTCGAGCGCGCGCCGGGGCGTCGGGCGCGCGGCTTTCAACGGGCGTCCGATCCGCAGCACGAGTTGCGGCTTGCCCTGCAGGGCGAAGTCCTCCGCCAGTCGGAGCCGCAGCGACAGCAGTTCGACGGTCTGATTCAGGAACGACGACGCCAGCCCGAGCGCGGTGGCTTCCAGCAGCAGGTGCGCGAGCGCGCGGCCGGTGGCAAGCCACAGCCTCGGTGTGTCGGCCGGCGCGATCAGCACGACGAGCGCGGCGGCAGCGAGCGCGAGCTGTTCGTCGCTGGCCGCCTTCAGCGGTCCCCAGTCGAAATTGCGCGCCACGAACGGCCCGACCGTGGACGCAAACACGCCGAGCCCCTGTGCGTATCCGGGCACACCGTCGCGCGCCTTGCGGTCGTTCGCCCGCAACCAGGTCGCCAGTTCGCGGCGGAAGTCGGGCCGTGCGCCAAGCATGCGGTCGCCTTCGGCGACCAGTTCGGCGATGCGCCGCTTGTCGCCATCGTCGACGAGAAAACGCGCCTCGATGCCCCACTGCGCCGCTTGCGTCTGCAGGGCGGCCAGTTGGGGTCCGGGCAGGGGCGTCGGGTCGAACGGGTGTCGGTTGGTGTGACGCAGCGGAATCGCTGCATACAGCCGGCGTGCCGACTGCGCTTCGGCCCGACTCAAGGCCGCGCCGAAGTGCACGCGCGCAAGCAGGTCGCGGTCGCGCGCGTCGGGCACGGTGGCGATTTCGAGCGATACCCCGTGCGCCCGCGCGGCGATGTCCATCGTGCCAAGCGCAGCGCCGCACGAGATCACGAGTTCGCGATCGTAGGGGTCGGACACCGGCTGCGCGCGCGTGCGGTCGGCCAGCATTTCGAGCACGTCGTCGTCGAGACGAAAGCGCCACGGCTGCGCGTTGTGGCTCGACGGGGCGAGCGCCGCGTGCCGGATCAGGAAAGTCCAGCGCGCGCGCGCCGGACCGTCATCCGGCCAGCGCAGATCGTCGACGCGCCAGGCCGGATCGAACGGGGTCGCATCCATCTTCGTCCTCTGTGCAAGCAGGCGATTCAAGGATGACGGTCGCCGCCGGCGTGCGCGTTGATGCAGAACAAGTCCGGCGCGGTCGCTCGCCGCGAACGGTGAACCGGTTTGATCGTTGTGAAGGCGGGCGCGCAGCGCGTTACGCGCGCGACGCCGGATGCGGCGACGCCGCAGGCGCCGCGGCCGTGCCGTCGGCACGGTAAAGCGGTGCGGCCTCGGCGGCCTGCACAAGCACTTCCGCGCGACCGCGGGTCACGGTCATGCGCGCGCGCAGGATCTCCGCATTCAACGCGTTGAGTTGGGCCGCCTCGCGCGCCAGCCGCTCGATTTCGGGCGAGCCGTTGTTGCACTCGGCGCGCAGCGCCTTGGCCTGCGGCGCGAGCGCGTCGAGCAGCGCCTGCTTGCGGCCGGCCGCAGCGGCGATCCGCGCGCCGTCGTTGGCGACCAGCGCGTCGCTTTCTTCGTGCAGTGCCTCGATCAGCAGCGCAAACAGCCGCGCGGCAGGGCCCTTTTCGAACGGCGGCTGCCGCGCGCTCATGACGGATCGCTCAGCTCTTCTTGCCAAGAAGTTCGGCCACGCTGGCCAGCAGCTTGTCGGCGACCGCTTCCGCGTTGACCTTGAATCGTCCCTCGGCGATCGCGGCGCGCACCTCTTCGACCTTCTTCACGTCGAAGTCGGCCTGCGCGAACTGGCTTTCGAGCTGGTTCAGGCGCGCAGCGAGGTCCGACAACTGGACCCGCTCGCCTTCGGCCACCGGTTCGGCGGCACGGCCGTCCGCCGCGCGCGGCTGCGGATTCGACGGCGCAACGCGGTCGGGGCGCAGCGGTTCGGATGTGCTCGAAATCTTCATACGCCCTCCAGGCGGCGGATCCACGGTTTCCGATGGTTAATCGGCGGCGCAGTGGCCGACTTTAGTGCGGCCGTTTGCGCGCGGTTGCGTGAAAAACGGCATTGTGAGCGATTTTCTGCATCGCGGCTTTACGCGAGCGACGTCAAAAAGCGACTTCGACGATGCGGCCGGCGCGCGCGGTGCCGGTCAGCACGCGCCCCGTCTCGGTGCGTACGCGTACGGGTTGCCCGTCGTTGGCCGCGGCCAATGCCACCGCCGCGGTGCTGACCGAAAAGCCGCGCCCGCTGCCGACGACCTTGACCGCGTCGCCCTGCGAAACGACCTGCGGCACGCGCAACACGGCGACCGGAATCGGCTGTCCGAGCGCGATCGGCCGTGTCGGCACGCGATTGTCCAACTGAGCCGCGTCGATGACCACGCCGTGCGGTTCACGCGTCCACTCGACCTCGGCGACGTGAACGTCCTGCTCCAGGATCGGCTGCAGCGCCGCCAGCGGGCGGGCGGCGACCAGCGCCGGGCCATAGATGCGCACCTGGACCGGAATCAGTGCCGACCAGCTCGCGCCCTGCACGCAGCGCAGACCAAGCCGCGCGCGCCCCCACAGCCGCGCACCGCTCGGCACGAAGAACTCCGTCCGTGCGCACGGCGCGAGCCGTATGCGGGGGTCGAGTTCGCCGACCGCGACCTCGAGCCGCGTCTGCGCACCGCCGGCGGGCAGCGCGCGCGCGGCCTCCTGCTCGACGAAGCGGCGCGCCGCGGCCGCCATTTCAGGGTGCGCGTTCTGCGCGAGCGCCAACTGCGCCGCCGCCAGAAAGCTGATGGTGAGGAGCAGGCGATTCATGCGCCGAATTCTGGGCAGCCGAA
Organism: Burkholderiales bacterium; assembly: GCA_037442465.1. Lineage (GTDB taxonomy): Bacteria > Pseudomonadota > Gammaproteobacteria > Burkholderiales > Burkholderiaceae_F > DSNY01. The sequence goes on along the minus strand of JBBIQI010000076.1, from coordinate 12,282 downwards.
CGCGGCGCCTAAGCACAAAGAAGGCGCGCGCAAGCCCGACTTATCGCCTGATCGTCCTTGCCCCTCGCTCGAATAATCGGCAGCGATCGGAAAAGCTTTAGGGGCAAGGATTCAGGATCGAGGATTCAGGATTCGGCCGGCTGCGGATTGCACGCGTCCTCGCCGGGCAGCCATTCGCGGAATCCCGGGTCCTGAGTCCCGCATCCTGAATCTTCGAACAGATGATCGACCGCCTGACCGCCACGTTCGACTTTCACGCCCAAGCGCTGCAGCTGCGCGCCGAGCGCAGCCGCGTGCTCGCCTCGAACATCGCCAACGCGGACACGCCGAACTACAAGGCGCGCGACTTCGACTTCCGTTCGGCGCTCGTCGCTGCGGTCGGCGAGCAGTCGCTGCGCGCGGCCGCGCAGCCGGTGCGTACGAGCGCGGCGCATCTGACTGCGGCCCGCGGCGCAGCGGGCGTGCCGACGCTGCTGTACCGAACGCCGCTGCAGACCTCGCTCGACGGCAACACGGTCGATCTGGACCGCGAGCGCGCGAATTTCGCGGAAAACACGGTGCGTTACGAGGCGAGCCTGCGGTTCCTGAACGGCCAGATCCGCACGCTGCTTACCGCGATCAACGGGCAGTAGCGGCGCGCCGACGATGATTCGACAGCACCCGACGGATTGCACGGGCCGGCGCGTTGCGCGGCATGCCCGGTGTCCCGGCGGTGCGACAAGCCACTGAGCGGGAGGCGACATGTCGCTGTTCAAGGTGTTCGACGTTTCGGGTTCGGCGGTGTCGGCGCAAAGCCAGCGGCTGAACGTCGTCGCCAGCAATCTGGCCAACGCCGAGTCGGTCGCCGGACCCGACGGCCAGCCGTACAAGGCGCGGCAGGTCGTGTTTCAGACGCAGATGCAGGACGCCGACGCGGCGAGCGCCGGTGTGCGCGTGGCGCAGGTGATCGAGGACAACGCTCCGCCGCGCCGCATCCACGATCCGCGGCATCCGCTCGCCGACGAGGACGGCTACGTGACGATGCCCAACGTCAATGTCGTCGAGGAGATGGTCAACATGATCTCCGCGTCGCGCAGCTACCAGACCAACATCGACGTGATGAACACCGCCAAGAGCCTGCTGCTGAAAACGCTGCAGCTCGGCTCGTGATTGGAGATGCGATGACCACCGTCACCAGCGCGATCGACGCGGGCGCCGGTCCGTACGCCGCGGCCGGCAGCGGCAACGCGAGCAAGGAGCTGAACGACCGCTTCCTGAAGCTGCTCGTCGCGCAGATGAACAACCAGGATCCGCTCAATCCGCTCGACAACGCCCAGGTCACCAGCCAGATGGCGCAGATCAACACGGTGACCGGCATCAACAACCTGAGCGAGACCGTCGCGCAGATGCTCGCCCAGTTCGCGCAGATGCAGTCGCTGCAGGCAGCGCAGTTGACCGGACGCAGCGTGCTGGTCGCCGGCAACGGCGCGGCGCTTGGCGCCGACGGCGACGTACAGGCCGGCTTCGAGCTGCAGGTGCCTGCCGACAGCGTCAAGGTCGAAGTGCGCGACGCCAACGGGCTGCTCGTGCGCGAAATCGCGCTGGGTGCCGCGGCGCCGGGAATCCGGCGCTTCGCGTGGGACGGCACGACCAACGCCGGCGCGCGCGCGGCCGCCGGCCAGTACACGTTCAGCATCAAGGCCACCGCCGCCGGCAAGGAGCTCGAAGCGACCGCGCTCACCGTGCGGCAGGTCGAAGGCGTGCTGCAGAACGCCGGCACCGTCAGCCTGGTGCTGTCCGGCCTCGGCCCGGTGGCGTTCGGCGACATCAAACAGATTCTGTAGGAGCGACTCATGAGCTTCCAGCAAGGCCTTTCGGGACTGAACATCGCGGCGAAGAACCTGGACGCGATCGGCAACAACGTCGCCAACGCGTCGACGATCGGTTTCAAGGCCGCGCGCGCCGAGTTTGCCGACGTGTTCGCCAACTCGCTCGCCGGCGGCGCCGGCGTGCAGATCGGCATCGGTGCGCAGGTCGCCGCGGTGCGCCAGCAGTTCTCGCAGGGCAACATCGTGACGACGTCCAATCCGATGGATGTCGCGATCAACGGCGCGGGCTTCTACCGGCTGTCGACCAACGGCACGATCAGCTACGCGCGCAACGGCCAGTTCTCGCTCGACCGCGACGGCTACATCGTGACCAACAGCGGCGCGCGGCTGACCGGCTATCCGGCCGACGCCAACGGGCAGATCGTCGCGTCCACGCCGATCGACCTGCAGGTCTCGCTCGCCAACATCGCGCCGCGCGCCACCGCCGACGCGCGCGTGGCGATCAACCTCGACTCGCGCGAGACCGTGCCGGCGGCGGCGTTTTCGATCGCGGACCCGACCAGCTACAACTCGTCGACCGCGATGACCGTGTACGACTCGCAGGGCAACGCGCACACGCTGACGCTGTACTTCCGCAAGAGCGCGGCCAATACGTGGGACGTCTACGGCGCGGCCGACGGCGCGGTCATCAACGGCGGGACCGCGCTCGGCACGATGGCCTTCGGCGCCAACGGTCTGCTCGCGGGCAACGTCACGATGAACGCGTCGATCCCGCTCACCAACGGCGCGGTGACACCGCTGGCGTTCCCGATCACCTTCCCGGTCAGCGACATGACGCAGTTCGGCGTGAATTTCTCGGTGAGCCAGTTGCAGCAGGACGGCTTCACGACCGGGCGACTCGCGGGTTTTGCGATCGGCTCCGACGGCGTGATCCTCGGCCGCTACACGAACGGGCAGACGCGCGCGCAGGGCCAGATCGTGCTGGCGAACTTCATCAACCCGCAGGGGCTCGTGGCGCTGGGCGGCAACGAATGGGCCGAGACGTCCGAGTCCGGCCAGCCGCTCGTGGCCACGCCCGGCTCGGGCAACCTCGGCACGCTGCAGTCGGGCGCGCTCGAAGAGGCCAACGTCGACCTGACCGAGGAACTGGTGAAGATGATCACCGCGCAGCGCGTGTATCAGGCCAACGCGCAGACGATCCGCACGCAGGACCAGGTCATGCAGACGATCGTCAACCTGCGCTGACGGGTTGGATCGCTCGCGCTGAACGCCATCCGCCGTCGGCCCACCGAGCCACGCCATGGATCGAGTCATCTACACCAGCATGACGGGTGCCAAGCACCTGATGCACCGGCAGGAGACGCTGGCACAGAACCTCGCCAACGCGAACACGACCGGCTATCGCGCCGACGTGGTCGGTCTGCGCGCGGTGCCGGCGCTCGGCCAGGAGGCCGGCACGCGCGTGTTCACCGTCGAGACGACGATCGGTTCGGACTTTTCGACGGGTCCGATGACGGCGACGGGACGCAACCTCGACGTCGCGATCCAGGGCCCGGGCTGGTTCGCGGTGCAGGCGCCCGACGGCAACGAGGCCTACACGCGCGCCGGCAGCCTGCAGATCGGCGCCGACGGCACGCTGCAGCTTCCCAACGGACTTGCCGTGCAGGGCGACGGTGGGCCGATCGCGATTCCCGCCGGCGCGCACGTGCAAATTGCGCCCGACGGCACCGTGTCGGTGAAGACCGCGGGACAGGTTGCGGTGACGACGGTCGGGCGGTTGAAGCTCGTCAATCCGCCGCCGGAAGAACTGGTCAAGGGTGCGGACGGGTTGTTCCGGCTCAAGAGCGGTGAGCCCGCCGAGGCCGACCCCAATGTGCGCGTCGCCGAAGGCACGCTGGAGGGCAGCAACGTCAACGTCGTCGAAGCGATGATCGGCATGATCGCAGCGGCGCGCCAGTTCGAGCTGCAGATGAAGCTGCTCGCGAGTGCGGAGCAGAACGAACAGAAAGCGAACACCGTGCTGAGTGCGACGTGATCCGTGAATAGAACCTATCTCATGGCCCTCGGCGACCGCGTTGCGACGAGAAGCGGGCGGATGCTAGGCGGCGCGCGAAGGACGGTAGCTGGGCCTACGGCCGAGCGCGCCAACACCGCAGACGCCCGCTTATCGTCGCAACCCTGCGGGGCGGGGTCGCCTGGGGCGCAGCGCGTCGTTGCGGCTCGGGTCCTTGGCCAAGCCAATGGTCCCCTCGCCGCGCCTAGCGCTGCATCCCCAGGCGGCCCCGCCGCGGCCGCCGAGGGCCATGAGATAGGTTCTGTGACGGCGGGATGCGCCGCAACGGTCACGGACCACGGAGCACGGCAAGGACACCGGAGCCAAAGATGATCAAGAGCCTGTGGATCAGCAAGACGGGACTCGACGCGCAGCAGACGCAGCTCGACGTGATCTCGAACAACCTCGCCAACGTCGGCACGACCGGCTTCAAGCGCGCGCGCGTCGCGTTCGAGGACCTGCTGTACCAGAACGTGCGGCAGGCGGGTGCGAACTCTTCGCAACAGACGCAACTGCCGACCGGATTGCAGGTGGGCACGGGCGTGCGCGCGGTCGCCACGCCGCGCATGTTCACGCAGGGCAATCTGCAGCAGACCGGCAACCAGTTCGATCTGGCGATCAACGGCCAGGGCTTCTTCCAGATCCAACTGCCGGACGGCACGACGGCGTACACGCGCGACGGCTCGTTCCACGTCGACGCCAACGGCGGGCTGGTGACCTCGGCGGGCTTCGCGCTGTCGCCGGCGATCACGGTTCCGCCCAACGCGCAGAGCGTCACGATCGGGCAGGACGGCACGGTGACGGTCACGCTGCCGGGGCAGGCCGCACCGCAGAACATCGGCTCGATCCAGCTCGCGACCTTTCAGAACCCCGCGGGCCTGGAGTCGCGCGGGCAGAACCTGTTCGTCGAAACGGCCGCCAGCGGCACCGCCGCCGCCAACACGCCGGGGACCAACGGCCTCGGGCTGCTGCAGCAGGGCTATCTGGAGACGAGCAACGTCAACGTCGTCGAGGAACTGGTTTCGATGATCCAGACGCAGCGCGCATACGAGATCAACTCGAAGGCGATCCAGACGAGCGACCAGATGCTCGCGCGGTTGAGCCAGTTGTAGGACTAAGTCGAACCATCGAGACACCGACAGCACCGAGCAAGACTTCTTTCGCATTTCTCCGTGTTCTCCATGACTCCGTGGTGCGTACGTTTTTTCGTCTTGACCATTGCTTAACTTCGGGACACGTGCCGACCGCTTGGCGTCTGCCTCAGCCCTTGTCATTCCGAGCCAAGGGCGAGGAATCTTTGCTGCTCGCAGTGCCGAGATCCCTCGCTGCGATCGGGATGACGGAACCGGCGACAGCAAAGGCGAAGCGAACTCGCAAGCTGGCGGTGTCACGAGGTTGCGTAATCCTCGATAAGGCTGCCATGCGTGTTCTTGCGTGTTTGCTGCTGATGACGCTGGCCGGCTGCGCGGCGCCCAGGCATCCGGTGTCGGTCGGCATGCAGACGACCGCGCGGCCGGAACAGCCGGCCGCCAACGGCGGCGTGCCCACCGGCGGGATCTTCAGCCCCGCGGGCTATCGCCCCCTTTTCGAGGACCGCAAGCCGCGTTACGTCGGCGACATCCTGACGATCCAGATCAACGAGCGGCTGAACGCTTCGCAGCGGGCCAACAGCAATAGCGAACGCTCGAGCGAGTTCGAGGCGACGCTGCCGCGCGTGCGCGGCGTGCTCGGCACCAACATCAACCCGCTCGATGCGAAAGCCTCGACCGACAACAAGTTCGAAGGCAAGGGCGAGACCGCGTCGAGCAACCTGTTCACCGGCACGATCACGGTGACGGTGATCGAGGTGCTCGCCAACGGCAACCTGCGCGTGGCCGGGGAAAAGCAGATCGGCATCCGCCAGAACTCCGAGGTGCTGCGCTTCTCGGGCGTGATCAATCCGGCGCAGATCCAGCCCGGCAACGTCGTCAGTTCCACCCAGGTGGCCGATGCGCGGCTCGACTACCGCGGCGGCGGCTACATCGAGGAAGCCCAGATCCAGGGCTGGCTCGCGCGTTTCTTCAACTCCTTTTCGCCGTTCTGACGATGCGAGCAGTGCTGAATTCAACGCGGAGACTCGGAGAGCACGGAGAAAGGCGAATGAGGTCTTTCAGGGTGTCGTCGGTGTCCCGCTGGTTCAAAGCCATTGCCTGCGGGGCCGCGTTTGTGTTGGTCGCGCCGGCGCAGGCCGAGCGGATCAAGGAACTGGCGACGATCCAGGGGGTGCGGCCGAACCAGTTGATCGGCTACGGGCTCGTCGTGGGGCTGGACGGCAGCGGCGACCAGACGACGCAGACGCCTTTCACCGTGCAGAGCCTGCAGGCGATGCTCACCCAGCTCGGCATCAACCTGCCGCCCGGGACCAGCCTGCAACTGAAGAACGTCGCGGCGGTGATGGTCACCGCCGTGCTGCCGCCGTTCGCGCAGCCGGGCCAGCAGGTCGACGTGACCGTCTCTTCGCTCGGCAACGCCAAGAGCCTGCGCGGCGGCACGCTGCTGATGACGCCGCTGAAAGGCGCCGACGCGCAGATCTATGCCGTCGCGCAGGGCAACGTGCTCGTGGGCGGCGCGGGCGCCGCGCAGGGCGGCAGCAAGGTGCAGATCAATCACCTCTCCGCCGGTCGCGTGCCCGGCGGCGCGACCGTCGAACGCGCCGTAGCCACCCCGTTCCTGCTGTCCGACCGCATCCGGCTCGAACTGACGACGACCGACTTTTCCGCCGCGGGCGCGGTGACCGATGCGATCAACCGCAGGATGGGCGAGGCCACCGCGCAGGCGCTCGACGGTCGCGTGATCGAAGTGAAGGCGCCCGCCACGCCCAACGAACGCGTGCGCTTCATCGCCGAGCTGGAGAACATCGACGTGCCGCAGGCGGCGCCGCCGGCGCGCGTGATCATCAACGCGCGCACCGGCTCGATCGTGATGAACCGCACGGTGATGCTCGAGCCCGCGGCGATCGCGCACGGCAACCTGTCGGTGACGATCTCCTCGCAACCGGTGATCTCGCAGCCGGCGCCGCTGTCGCAGGGGCAGACGGTCGTCACCGAGCGCGCCGACATCCAGATCAGGCAGGAAAGCGGCGGGCTGATGAAGATCGACGGCGGCGCCAATCTCGCCGACGTCGTCAAGGCGCTGAACGCGCTCGGCGCCAATGCGCAGGATCTGCTCGCGATCCTGCAGGCGCTGAAGGCCGCCGGCGCGCTGCGCGCCGAGCTGGAAGTGATCTGACGATGAATCGAACCAACGAGACACCGGGTGCAGCGGGGGCCGCAGCGCCGCGGCGCATGGCCCGGTGTCTCCGTGTTGGGCGCAACTCGAGGGTTACGCGATCCCCGGTCGCCACACCCTGCGGGTCGCTTTGGCCGCGGCGGGCGCCGGTGCCGGCATCGCGAGCGGCGCGACGGCCCCCGGCGCTGCGTGCGGCAGGGATTCTTCGCCTTTGGCTCGGAATGACGAGGGGTGGTTGGCTCGGCATGACGAGCGATAGTTGGTTCGGGACGACGAGGTGTGGTTGGCTTGGAATGACGAGGGGGAACCGGCTTGCAGTCACGAAGGAAAGCCGGCTCGGAGTCACGGTGAAGCACCGGGTCGGAGTGACCGCGGAGTGTCATCCCGAGCGAATGCGAGGGATCTCGGCGGCGCGAATCGACCGGATTCGTCGTCCAGGTCTCGGAATGACGACGGGTCAGCGATGCGCACGCCGGGCGGTCGTCGCGCGTCACGAGGATTCGTCATGCTCGACGGCCGGCCCATGACGACGCCGCTCGATAACCGACTGCTCGGCGAGGTCGCGCAGGGGCTCGCTGGCGACAGCCGTTCGCTCGACGCGCTCAAGCGCCAGGCGCAGCGCGACCCGCACGGCGCCGTGCGGCGAGCCGCGCAGCAGTTCGAGGCGCTGTTCATGCAGATGGTGTTGAAGAGCATGCGCGACGCGCTGCCACAGTCGGGGCTGCTCGACTCGGCCGCGCAGCAGATGGTCACGGGCATGCTCGACCAGCAGCTTGCGACCCGGGTGGCGGCCCGCGGCACGGGGCTGGCCGACGTGCTCGTCAAGCAGTTGACGCGCCAGATGCAGGGCGGCGGCACGCCCCCGTCCACCGGCGAGCGTGCACCTGCGGCGGCGCCGTCGGCCGCAGCACCGCGGCCGGATCGCTACGCCGAACTCGCCCGGCGCAGTCCGAACGGGGCAGCCCGCTACGCGGAGCTGGCGGCCGCCGCTCCCGCCGAGGCCGCGCGCGAGGCCTACCTGAATCGCAGCGAGGCGCCAACGGCGCGGCGCGAAGTACCCGCGGTCAGCACGCCCGCGCCCAACGAAGCGCAGGCGCTGCAGCGACGCTTCGTGCTGCGCCACTGGGATCACGCGCTTGCGGCCGAGCGGCAGACGGGCATCCCGGCGAAGTTCATCGTCGCGCAGGCCGCGCTCGAATCCGGCTGGGGCAAGCATGAGATGCGCGACGCGGCCGGTGCGCCGAGCCACAACCTGTTCGGCATCAAGGCGGGCGCGAACTGGCGCGGGCGCACGGTCGAGGTGCTGACCACGGAATACGAAGGCGGCGTGGCGAAACAGGTCGTCGAGCGATTCCGCGCGTACGACAGCTACGCCGACGCGTTCCGCGACTGGGCGCAGTTGATGGTTTCGAACCCGCGCTACGCGCAGGTGCTGCGCGCGGGCGGCGACGCGCACGGTTTCGCCGTCGGCCTGCAGCGTGCCGGTTACGCGACCGACCCGCAGTACGGCGCCAAGCTCGCGCGCGCGATCGGAACCGCAGCGGCGCTGCGCGGGGACGCGTGAGGCCGGCGATCCCGCGTTTGGGTCTGAAGAATCCGTCCGCTCTGCCGAATTAGCGTGTAGCCATGTCCACCGGAATCTTCTCGATCGGTACCAGCGCGCTCGCCGCCGCATACACGGCGCTGCGCACTGCGGGCAACAACGTCGCCAACGCGAACACGCCCGGGTACTCGCGCCAGATCACGGAACTCACGCCACAGGTGGGCGCGTTTCTCGGCGGCAACTACGTCGGGCAGGGCGTGGCGGTGGCCGAAGTCCGGCGCGTGTACAACGACTTCCTGGCGCAGCAGGCGCATCAGGCGCAGGCCGCCGCGAGCCAGTCGGACACGCGCTATCTGCAGCTCGCGCAGGTGGCCAACCTGTTCGCCGATCCGACCACCGGTGTGGGCGCGACGATCGACCAGTTCTTCCGCGCCGTGCAGGACCTGGCGCAGCGTCCGGCCGACGCCGCCGCGCGCCAGGCGCTGCTGTCGGCGGCCAACCTGATGGCCGTGCGCTTCAACGATGTCGGCGACCGCCTGCAGGACTTTCGCAACAGCACGGACCAGCAGCTCCGGCTCGAAGTCGAGGCCGTCCATCGTGCCGCGCGCGAGATCGCCGAGTTGAACGACAAGATCGCGCTGGCACGCGGCGCGGGGCGGCTGCCGAACGATCTGCTCGACCGGCGCGACCTCGCGATCCGCCGACTCAACGAGTCGATCCGGGTGTCGATGGTCGAGCAGGACGACGGCGCAGTGAACCTGTTCCTCGCCAACGGCCAGCCACTGGTGGTCGGCAACCGCGCCTCCGAAGTCGGCATGACGATCGATCCGATCGATCCGCAGAACGTGCTGGTCGGCATCCGCTCGGGCGCGGGCGTGATTCCGCTCGCCGCCGACCGCATCGGCGGCGGCAAGATCGCCGGGCTGCTGCAATTCCGCGCGACCGATCTGCCGCAAGTCGAGAACGAGCTGGGGCGGCTGGCCGTCGCATTGTCCGACCAGGTCAACCGGCAGCACCGGCTCGGCGACGACCGCAACGGCCAGCCGGGTGCGGACTTCTTCGCGCCGCCGGCGGCCGCGGCATTCGCAGCCGGCACCAACGGCAATCCGGCCACCGCGATCGCGGTGAGCTTCGCCGATACGACGCGTCTGGTGGCGAGCGATTACCGCATCGACTACACGGGCGGCACGTACTGGCTGACGCGGCTGGCCGACGGCGCGCGCGTCGATGCGTCGACGCTGGCCGGCTTCACGGCGAGCGGCGGCAGTGTCTCGTTTGCCTACGACGGGTTGAACTTCGTGCTGACCGGCGCGCCGCCGGCCAACGGCGACGTGTTCCTCGCGCAGCCGTTGCGCGGCGCGGCGCGCTCGTTCGGGGTCGCGCTGACACAGCCCGCGCAGATCGCCGCGGCCACGCCGGTGCAGGCGCAGGTCCCCGCCACGAACCTCGGCTCGATCGTGGTCGACGATCTGTCGGTGGTCGGGCCCACGCGCAACCCCGCGCTTGCCAACGCCACGACGATCGCCTTCACCGGACCGAACACGTACACGATCAGCGACGGCGTCACCACGCTCACCGGTCAGAGCTACACGCCGGGTGCGCCGATCCTGTTCAACGGCTGGCGGCTGGCGCTGCGCGGAACGCCGCAGGCCGGCGACCAGGTGACCATCGGCGCCAACGTCGGCGGCAGCGGCGACAACCGCAACGCGCTCGCGCTCGCGCAACTGGCCAACCTGCCGCTGATCGACGGCAGCCAACTGGCGGGCGCGTTCGCCGCGGTGGTTGCCCGCGTCGGCGCCGCCACGCAAAGTGCCGACATCTACAACGCCGCGCAGCAGTCGATCCTGCAGGATGCCGTCAACGCCGAAAGCGCGGTGTCCGGCGTCAATCTCGACGAAGAGGCCGCGCGGCTGATGCAGTTCCAGCAACAGTATCAGGCGGCGGCGAAGGTCGTCGCCACGGCGAAGGTGATCTTCGAGGAGATCCTGTCGATCGCACGATGAGACGGGTCGCGGAGCGCGGGTCGGGCATGACGGTCTCGCCCATCGTCGGCGGCGTCACCGGATCGCGGCGCGACCGACTGTCGGCCAGCCGCCGCTCGAGGCGAGCAACGCAATCCGCAAGACGGGCAAACGACCATGCGCGTGTCCACCTACATCCTCTTTCAGACCGGCGAGCGCAATATCGTCGACCGGCAGCGTGAACTGCTGGCCACGCAAACGCAGGTCGCGTCGGGCAAGCGGATCAATTCGCCGGCCGACGATCCGCTCGGCGCGGCCGACGCGACGGCGATCCGCGCGAACCTCGCGCAGTTCGAGCAGTTCAAGGACAACCAGGGGCACGCGCGCTACCTGTTGAACCTTGGCGAGTCCGCACTCGCGCAGTTCATCGCGTCGGTCCAGGACGTGCAGGACAAGCTCGTGGCCGCCGGCAACGGCGCGTACGGCGACGCGGAGCGGCGCATGATCGCGCAGGAACTCGAAGGCGTGCTGGGCCGCATGGTGGGGCTGGCCAACAGCAGCGACGGCGCCGGCGGATATCTGTTCGCCGGAGCGCGCGAAAGCGCGGCACCGTTCGCGCAGACCGGCAACGCGGTGGCCTTCCGCGGCGACGAGATCCTGCAGCGGCTCGAGGTCGCGAAGGACCGGTTCCAGCAGGTCAAGTTCTCGGGCGATGCGCTGTTCATGAAGATGCGGCCCGGCAACGGCAGCTTCACGACGGCCGCTGCCGCCGCCAATGTCGGCAGCGGCGTGATCGACACGGGCTCGGTGCAGAACCCGGCGCTGTTGACCGGCCTGCCGTACTCGATCCGCTTTTCCGTGGCCGGCGGCACGACAACCTACCAGGTCGTGCGCGAGGACGGATCGCCCACGCCGCCGACGGTCGCCAGCGGCACGTACACGAGTCCGGCGACGATCGAGTTCGACGGCATCCGCGTTTCGATCAGCGGCGTGCCCGCCAACGGCGACCGCTTCGACATCGCGCCGGCGGGCTTCCGTTCGGTCTTCGATACGCTGGCGCAGGCGATCGACGCGCTGCGCCAACCCGCGAGCGACGCCGCCGGCCGCGCGAAATTCGCGACCGCGCTCGCCGGCGCGCAGGCGTCGGTGGCGCAGGCGCTCGACCATCTGTTGCTCAAGCGCGCGGACATCGGCTCGGCGCTCGCCGAACTCGACGCGTACGCCAGCCTGAACGACGAGCGCACGCTGCAATACCAGGGGCGGTTGTCGTCGGTGGAGGATCTGGACTACGCGCAGGCCGTTGCCGAGCTGACGCGCCGCCAGAGCGCGCTCGATGCCGCGATCCGCAGCTATTCGTCGATCTCGCGGCTGTCGCTGTTCGATTTCTTGTAGGCGGACGTCGGCCTGCGCGCAGCGGCCGGGCCGAGCCCGGCCCGACGCGCCGCACCCTCCAACCTCGATCCTCACGGGCCCGCTCGGGCTATCCTTCCGCCGGCGTCGACGGCGACGCGACAAAGAGCAGCAGGTGGCCGAAACCAAGACGAGCCAGAAAGCGACGCGGCGTCGCGGTCCGCCGCCAATCGCCTCGAACGAACGCACGCTGGCGCTCGCGACCCCGGTGCGCAACCGGCGCGGCGCCGCGGCCGCGCC
>JBBIQI010000075.1:0-15135 GCA_037442465.1 Burkholderiales bacterium | reverse complement strand
TCCCCGGCGCCAATGAGGTTTCAATCCTCGCGCGCGCCGAGGCGCGCGCGCTGCGATGTTCAGGCGACGCGCGGTCCGCGCTAGCGGAGTTTCAATCCTCGCGCGCGCCGAGGCGCGCGCGCTGCGGTTCGTGCGCAAGTTCGTGAGAGCTCACAGGAAATGCCCGTGGTCACGCGAACCCACGCATCGATGGGCTGTCCCGACCAAGCCGCGTCCGCCATGGTCGGGGGATTTCTCCAATTGGATCAATCGCTTGCACCGTTGCGCGAACCCCTGAGTCGTAGCCCGTCGCTGTAGGTCCGCGCACGGTTCAGACGACAAGCGGCTCATTAAAGTCCGTGGCGCGAAACGTCCCGTGCTCGCGCACGTCGCAGCGACTGCCCGCCCGGAGTCGGTACAGGCGAAGATTGTCCTGCTTCAAATCGATTTCCGCCAGCAGGCGGCGCTCCAGCTCTTCCATCTGCATCAAATCGACCTGACACTCGAAGACCGACTTTTGCACGCGCTGGCCGGTGCTTTCGCATACGCGCGCAACGCGCCGCAGCCGCCGCCGGCCCGCTTTGGTTTCCGTGTTTACGTCGTAGCAAACGATCACGAGCATCGGTTCATCGCATCAAATACGGAATGTAACCCTCAGTCTCGCCGCGGATCGTGCGGGCGAGCAGCCGCGCCTGCACAAGCGGCATCAGGCCAAGCGGCATCGGTTGCGTCAGCAGCGGATGCGCGACCTCCTCTTTCTTGCGCTCCTGATATGCAATTACGACCAACTTGCGCGCGTCGCCGTCCAGCAACACGGCGCCACCTTCACGCTCGACAAAATCGGCGGCAGCAACCTGTCCGCGATTGATTAGCGTAAGCGCCAACCGTTCCGCCAGTGGGCGGAACTCCTCCAGCAGGTCGAGAGCAAGCGCCGCACGTCCGGGCCGCACCGCGTGCAGGAATCCGAGTTGCGGATCGAGGCCTGCTGCCTCGACGGCAGAGCGGCAATCGTTCATCCACATCGAATACAGAAACGACAACAGAGCGTTGAAGCGGTCGCGCGGCGGCCGGCGGCTGCGGCCGTTCATCCTGAAGTCGCCGCGCGCGTCCGCACGTATGAGCAGCGAGATTCTTTCGAAATAGCGTCGGGCCGCATCGCCCTCGACTCCGCGCAGCTCGTCGAGTGTGCCCGCTCGGGGCAGCGCCCGCAGGGATGCCGCCAGGTCGTCGGCCCCGCGCGCGAGTTGCGCGGCGTCTTCTTCGTTCTTGGCCTCGCGTGCCCCGCGTAACAGCACGTGACGCGCGTTCCGGATTTTGCCGGCAACAATCGCACGCGCGACGTCAATGGCAAACGCCGGCTCAAGTGCCTTTGCATGTTGCGCCTGCCGCAGCACAATGTTTCCAGAGACAGGGCCTTCGAGGCGCGCTTTGAATCGTCCATGCTCATCGAGCAGAACGAACGAGATGCCTTCGTCGGCAAGCCGGTGGGCGAGCGGCGTGCTGAAGCCCACGTTGCCCAAGCACACGACACCTGACAGGTGATGCAGCGGAACGCGCAGCCGCGTTTCGCGTTCGACCTCGATGCGCAGGGTATCGTTGTCCAGGCGCAGGTAGGCATCGGGCAGCGTGACATAGAGGGTGTTCAGCACCTGCATCGTTCGCGATCACGGCTCCACATCAAAGAGCGAGGCGCGCAGACGGCGTTGGCTTTCTCGCGCCGCCAGGACCTGCGGTTGACAGAGGTCGAGCAACGAGCAGGCGCGGCAGCGGTGGTCGGCGGCCGGCGGAGGTAGAACGCCCGAAACCAAGATTGCGCGGGCGGCGCGAACCGCCTGCTCCACCGCAGCTCGCAGCGCGGCATCGATAGCAACCCGAACCCTGCGCTTCGAGCTGGCGTAAAAAAGGGCACCTTCCGGCACCGGCCGTCCGGTCATCTCCTCGAGGCAGAGCGCTTGCGCAGCCAACTGCAGCGCGTCATGACCCTGCTGGGCTTTGCTGATCCGCCCGTGCTTGTATTCGATTGGGTAAGGCGTGCCGTCCGAATGAAACTCCACGACATCCGCCTTGCCGATAAGCCCGAGCCGCTCGCTGGCGAGCGGAAGCGCGCGTTCGATGCGGACGCCAGCGCGTCCCTCGAATCGAGGGGCGTCGACAAGCGCGTGGACGGCCTGGCCGCGCAGGGTGTGCACGTTGTCTTCGAATGCCTGCTCCAGATGGATTAGGGCGAACTGGCGCGGGCAATAGCTCCAGTGCTGGAGCGCCGATATCGGAAGCGGATCAGGCTCCGGCATCGCTGGCCGAGACGGGAAGCCGGCGCTGCCGGGTTCCCTCGCGTGAGATTACGCAGAAGTGGCCGACGTTGGCTTCCTTCAGCGCGCCCAACGCAAGCGCCAGTACGTCGGCCGCCACGATCGGTCGGACGCGGAAGTACAGCACAGCAGGCGGCGGTGCGGCGCCGCGGTTGTAGATCAGATCGCCGAAGTCCGCGTCGAACGTCAGCAACCAACGAGCGCGGTCCCGTGCGAAAGCCAGCGCGCCGAGGTCGTCGCTGCCGGGAGCCACTTCGGCGATCATGCAAACGTCGTGCCCGGCGCGGCGCAAGCCAACCGCAACGTCGCGCGGCATGTGCTCGTCGAGCAAAACGGCCACGCTCACGGCTGCGGCTGGCCTGCTTCCGCCTTCATGTCAAGAATGAACGTCTCATCCTTCAAGCAATCGCGAACGAAGGCGAACACGGCTTGCAGGTCCTCGGGCTTCAGGTGCTGGTACTGATCAAGGATCTGCGCCTCGGTCCAGCCCGACGCAAGTAAGTCGAGCACGAAGTCGACGCCGATACGCGTACCGGCGATGCGCGGTCGGCCGAACAGCGTGTCCGGTGTTGCAACGATTCTTCCCTGCCAGTCCATCGTCAGCACCTGCGCGTGAGCGTCACCCCGGGCGCAGCCTGCAGGCTCTCTCCCACGGCGAGCGCCCGCCCGTCGAATGACACCGAGTATGCGCCAAAGTCGCGCGGCGGTCCGGCCCGGTCGCCGCTGGGGTCAACGGTCAGCCTGTCGAAGAGCGCATGCGCATGGGCGTTGCCCAGTTCGCTCTCGTGCTCGAACACGTACAGGCCGCGCGTTGCCATCTCCCCGCGCGCGGCGCTGCGGTCGTGCTCGAACATCTGCTCTAGCGCCTGCCACAGCAGTTGCAGGTCGGCGTCGTCGAAGCCGGTCTGCTTGGCGAGGAAAGCGGAGACGAAGCCGTGGGCGCGGTACAGGCCGTAGGGGACGGTGTGTTTGCGGCCCATTTCGCGGTTGTCGCCCCTTTGCTCGGCGGCCTTTTCTTCTGTTGTCACCGCGACGCGGGTAATGCTGTGCTCCAGCGCCACCACGGGGTCGATCGAGCGCGCGAAGGTCAGCTGCACCGGGCCACGCACCTGGCCGGCGTTGACGCCGGTTGACATCACGGCTCCAAAGGTGCGCACGTCGAAGAAGTTCTGGCACATCCAGGCACGCGCCTTGTCTACGTCGTCTCCACTGCCCTTGCGCTTTTCCTTGGCGCCCTTCTTCTTGGGACCTTCGTTCGCGCCGTCCTCGGTCGCCGTGCCTTCGGCGGCGTCGAGCTTGAGCGCCGAGTACGCGCGTTGATGTTGCAGGTTGAGGATGGCCTTTTCGCGCACGTAGATCTCGAAGCGCTTCTCGCCCTCAGCGGGTTCGCGCTGCTCCTGCTCCTTGGTCATGGCAACGAAATTGCGCACCTTGCGCTTGAGCGACACGTCGGTGACCAGCCCGTGGCCGGTCTCGGCGTCCAGCCGCGGCAGATTGCCGGCGTCGGGGTCGCCGTTGGGGTTGCCGTCCCTCACGTCGAACAGCAGCACGAAGTCGTAGCGGTGGGCGATGGCCATGGTCAGTCCTCCTGGGCGGGGGTGTCGTTGTCGGGGGCGATGTCCTTGCGGGTGAACAGGCTCTGCCGCTGGTGGTAGTAGCCCAGCGCGAACAGGCCCTGTGCGTGCAGGTCGAGCTGGCGGGGGAAGTCGGCAAGCAACGGTTGCTCGACGCTGCCGCAGATTTCGCCGACCAGCTTCTCGAAGAAGGCTTCCATGCCCGGTGAGAGCTTCTTCAGGTGCGCGTTTTTCAGCCGCATCAATGTCGGGAACACCGCGCCGGGCGTGCTGGAGGCCGCGCCGTAATACCGGTCGCGGATGGTGGCGTTGATGCCGGGCTGTGCCGCGGACTGGATGCGCTCCAGCACGGCGAACAGGCGGCCGAGCCGGTAGGCAGGATCGGTCTGGTTCACGTCGAGGTCCTCCTGGATGAACTGGAAGTCGGACGGCAGATCGGGATGGCGGCGACGATGCTCGCTGTTGATGCAGGCCTTGAGGATCGCGGCGCGCAAATAGGGCACGTTGCCGCCGAAGTTCGCGCTGGCCTGCTCGGCGCGGCAACGGTTGACGGCAGCGTTGAGCAGCGCCGGCGGGTAGGGCGCGCCTTCGAGGATGGCGCGCATCCACTCGCCGGCGAGGCGCGGCGGCACGTTCTCCGCCTTGCCCTGGGGCGCGATGGTGCGCAGCAGCCAGTACATCGCCGGCGTCGCGGCATCCCTGTCTGATTGGCGCACGATGCGCAGATCGTCGAAGTGCTGCAGGATGCGCGGACCCAGGCGTTCGAAGGTTTCGTGAAACCAGAAGCGCACGGCGATGCGCGACGCGTTGGGGGCGAGGCCCAGCACGAAGAAGCGTCGCCCCGAGTCGTCGGCGCCGATGCTGCCGGTGCGCGCGCCATCGAGCCGCTTGCGCACGGCTTGCACGTGCGCATCGGGATCGTCGCCGAAGACGGCGGCCAGTTCGGCGTCCAGACCGTCGTCGCGGTCGGACCAGATCACGGTGGTGGCGTCGCCGATCTGGACTTTGTTGGGCGAATCGTGGGCGAGCAGGGCGTTAAGGGCGGTGGTGTAGGCAAACGCGGCCCGTTCACCAACCGGCGCGTTCTCGCCCTGCCTCTCCGTCTTGCCGTAAGACTCGAACGCGCGGGCATTGAACGAGACGATGTTGGCGCCGGAGGTCTGGGCGCCGCGTACACCCTTGATCGCGGGGTGCAGACGCGCGATCGGTCGGCGCATTCCCTCGACGAGGCACCAGCCCTGTGCGCCAGCGCCGCCATTTGCGCTGGCGAGCGCGGCGCGAACCACGGCTAGCCGCTGGCAGACCAGTTCGCCCGCGTCGGATGCTAGTGCGAATGTCATCAGCGGGTTGCTTTCCTCGATCTCCTTCCATGCGGGGTGCTTCTTCAAAAGCGACCAATCGGCTCGGTCCAGCGCCGCCAGCACGGCTTTCACTCCGGCATCGGCTTTCGCCTCGGCCGTAAGAGCCTCGATGCGCTGGCGAAACGCCTGCGCCGGGCTCAACTCGCCGCCGGACTTGCGCTGCCGCGCCAAGCCGATCACGTACTCGGCGGTGTCCCAAAGCAAATTGGCCTTGACGCCGGAAGTCTTCTTCTCGCCCTGCGGCACCAGGAACGTCTGGGCGCGCAGCCGTTTCCCGCCGGGTTGACGGGTGTCGCGCAGCTGACGCACCCGGCCGTCGACCTCCAACTCGATCACGAACGGTATTTCTTTTTCTTCGAGCCCTTGGGCTGGAAGCCGGCGCGCCGGATCCCCGCTGGCACAGCGCCGGTCGTAGTAATCCACCAGTGCCTGCAGAATCACCGCGCCACCTCCCTGCCGTCGAAGAGCGGCACATCGATCACGCCCTGTTTCATCTGCGCGCGGAAGAACCGCGGCTGCGGATCAGTCGGGTCGCTGAAGTCCAGGTCGTGCAGCATCCAGCCCAGGTCGCGGGTCTCGGCGATCGGTGGCGGCTCGCTCGCAACGTTATCCACCAGCCGCCACTGCGCCGCGAACTCGCGGCAGCCGAGATACGGCTGGTTCACGCACTGGCCCTTGCGCGCGCGACGCTCGAAGGTTTCGAAGAACTTGGCGGGCGCCGAGCGATCCTCGCGATCGTCGCGGGCGCCAAGGTCTGCGTGCAGCCGGTACGCCACGTCGCGCAGCAGCAGCGCGGCGCGCTGCTGACGGTCCTCGTCCACGTACAGCGCCAGATCGCCCTCGCCCGCGTTCATGGCCTGCTGCACGTTGCGCGTGGAGATCACGGAGGCAACCTCATTGCGCCGCAGGTTCATCCAGCGGATCGGCGCCAGGACCTCGATGCGCCGTACCTGCCAACAGATCGCCGGTTTGTAATAGATGGCCTCGAAGATCGCGCGCGCCGCCGACGGCGTGATCACGTCGTAGCTGACGCGCTCGACCTTCATCTCCGGCCGCGTGAAACAGGCCCAGTCGCCGCGCACTTCAAGAACGAAACGCTTGTACTCCATCGTCGTCGTGCCTCCCGCGGCTATGCATGCTATTGAACCAGCGATTGCGCATCCAGTACCGCGCCCTCGGCGAGCAGGCCGAAGCGGGCGTCGTAGCGCAGGGCGTCCTTCAGCACGAACCAGCCGGGCAGCGGCTCGCTGAAGTCGCCGCGCGCTAGCCCTGCGATCACTTCGCGCTGGCGCGCCTGCACCACGTAGCGCTGCAGGACGCGCAGGTGCCAGCGCTCGGCGGTACCGGCCTGCAGCGCGGCAAGCGCCTGCCTGGCGCGTTCGTCGGGGCCACAGGCAGGCGCGTACGGCACCACGACGCTAACTTGGTCTTCGTCATCGATCAGGCGGTACGCGCTGGCGGCGCTGCGCAGTCGCAGGTCGAAGTCCGCGTTTGCTTCGAGCATCGGCAGCACTTTCTTTTCATCGGGGTCGAACTGCTCGTACCACTGCCGGAAATACTCCTCGAAAAGTTTGGGCGGCAGGCACTCGGGGCGCATGTCGCCCAGCACCGCGCGCGTGGCCTGCGCGGCGCGCACCAGAGCCGCGAGCTGCGCAGGTATGGGCCGGACGAAGATTTCGACGCGCCCGCCTCTGGGCCCTAGCAGACCTTCGCGATTGCAACGGCCGGCTGCCTGCGCGATGGCATCCAGCCCGCCGAGCGCGCGGAAGACGACCGGAAAGTCGATGTCCACGCCGGCCTCCACCAGCTGCGTGGCGACGACCCGCAACGGCCGCTCCTCGCCGGCGCGCCGTGCATCGAGCCTTGCGCGGACTTCATCGATCACGTCAGCGCGGTGCTGGCCGCACATCGCCGCCGACAGGTGCAGGGTTCGTTCGCCGTCCGTCGCGGCAGCGTCGAGTGCGTGCACCAGCTCGGCGGCATCGCGGCGCGTGTTGACAATGGCCAGGACGCACGGCTCGTTCGCCAGACGCGCCGCGATGTCGGGAATTTCCGCGGCCGTGACCAGGTCGGCGGGCCAGCTCACGCGCACCCGTTCGAGACTGTCGTAGAGGGACTGCACCGCCTGCACGATCTCGCGCGGCTTTGCGCCGTGTCGCGTCAGCCCGTGCAGCGCATGCTTGGGGTCGAAGCGCTGTATGTCGCTGAGCACCGGTTGCGTGGCCGTGCAGGAGACGATTGTCACGCCGTAGTGGTTGACCAGCAGCCGCAGGGCGCCAAGCGTCGGCCGCAGGAACGGTGGCGGCAGCGTTTGCGCCTCGTCGAGGATGATGACGCTGCGCTGCACGCGGTGCAGCTTGCGGCAGCGGCTGGTGCGCGCGGCAAACAGGCTCTCGAACAGCTGCACGTTGGTGGTGACGATCAGCGGCGCGTCCCAGTTCTCGCACGCCAGCCGCGAACGGGCGGTCTCGCGTTCGGCCGGGCTGTCAGCCTGGCTGTGATGCTCGACAAAGTTGTCGCGGCCGAAGATGCCGGCCAGCACGTCGGCGTTCTGCTCGACGATGCTGGTGTAGGGAATGGCGACGATGACGCGCTGCAGGCCGTGCGCCACGGCGTGGCGCAGCGCGAAGGCCAGCGAGGCCAGCGTCTTGCCGCCGCCGGTGGGCACCTGCAGGCTGAAGACGCCGGGGGGCTGCGCGGCGGCGGCGCGGCAGTCGGCCAGCACCTGCGCGCGGGCGCGCATGACGGTGTCGTCGGCCCGACCTTGCGCCTGCACCTGCACGGCTAGTTGGTCGAGATGGCGGTCCAGCTTTTCGAGATACGCGGTTAGCGGGGGGAAACCGCCGCGGCGCTGCGCACGATCGCGTTCCAGATAGGCCTCGGTGTCGAGGAAATCGGCGTCCACGAGCGTCGAAAACAGCATCCGCAGCCACAGCGATTGCGCCAGCCGCTCGCCCTCGCGCAGACCGGGCGCGCCGAGCAGCGCCTGCTTGGGGTCTAGCCCCGACGGAAGCGCCAACAGCTCAGGTGCGTACTCATTGCAAGCGGAAGCGGCTTCCTGATGCTCGCGCTCGCTGTCGGCTCTGCCGGCGCCGCAGAGGCGCTCCTTCAGATCGGCGGCGTCGTACAGCCCCGCATGGTGGCTGGCGATCAAATGCGCCACGAGCCAGCCGGCACGGCGCCCCGGTTCACCGAAACGCTGCTGCAGAAGCTGCAGCGCGTGCAGCGCACCGGCGGCTGAATGACTCTTGTCGCGCTGGCCGACGCCGCGGCCTTCGACGTGGGCGTCTTCGTCCTGCCGGATGTAGCGCTGGAAACCCGGCCGGAACTTGCCAAGGTCGTGCCACCGGCCCGCCAGTCGGGCCCAGGACTCAGCGCCGAATGGCTTCGCAAACCGACCCGCCAGCGCCTCGACGGCACGCAGGTGCTCTTCGAGCGGGTGGATTTCGACGTTACCGTCGACGATCCGGGTATGGGCGGCTGGTTGCATACTTGCGGCGGAGTCTACGAACCGCCGGGCTCATGGCGTGAGCCCGCTTCGGACGCGCGAATGCCTTCGATCGTACTTGCCACCATCAACGCCCGCTATGCGCACGCCTCGCTGGGGCTGCGTTACCTGCGCGCCAACCTCGGCGCGTTACGCGACGGCAGCCGCATCGTCGAGTTCGTGCTCGGGCAAAAGACCGAGGACATGGCCGAGCAGTTGCTCGCGCTCGCGCCGCGCGTGGTCGGGCTGGGCGTGTACATCTGGAACGTCGAAGCGACGACCAAGCTGGTGGCGCTGCTCAAAGCCGTGGCGCCGCAGGTGACGGTGATCGTCGGCGGGCCCGAGGTCAGCCACGAGGTCGACGGCCAGCGCATCTGTCGGCTGGCGGACTTCGTCGTCACGGGCTGGGGCGATCTGACGTTCGCGCAGCTTGCGCGCGCTGTGTTGCACGGGCCGCGGCCGCTGACGAAGGTGCACGCCGGCGCGCAGCCGGAACTTGCCCAGCTCGCGTTGCCGTACGACGAGTACACGGACCAGGATCTGCGCCATCGTTACGTGTACGTGGAGGCGTCGCGCGGCTGTCCGTTCAGGTGCGAGTTCTGCCTGTCCGCACTCGACAAGACGGCGTGGCCGTTTCCGCTCGAGCCGCTGCTCGCGGCGCTGGCCCGTCTGTACGCGCGCGGCGCGCGGCACTTCAAGTTCGTCGACCGCACCTTCAACCTGAAGGCGGAGACCGGGCGCGCGATCCTCGAGTTCTTTCTCGAGCGCATCGATGCCCATCCGGACGACCCGCCGTTTGCTCACTTCGAGCTGATCCCCGACCATCTGCCCGAGCGGTTGCGCGCGCCGATCGCGCGCTTTCCCGCCGGCACGCTGCAGTTCGAGATCGGCATCCAGACCTTCGACGTCGAGGTGCAGAAGCGCATTTCGCGCCGACAGGACAACGCGTTGGCGGAGGCGAATCTGCGCTGGCTGCGCGAGCACACCCGCGCCCATCTGCACGTCGATCTGATCGCCGGCCTGCCGGGCGAAGACCTGGCGACGTTCGGCGCCGGCTTCGATCGGCTGGTGCGGCTGCGTGCGCACGAGATCCAGGTCGGGATCCTGAAGCGACTGCGCGGGGCGCCGATCGCGCGCCATACCGAAGCGTTCGGGCTGCGCTTCAACCCCGAGCCGCCGTACAACGTGCTGGCGACCGACCGCATCGACTTCGCCACGATGCAGCGCGTGGCGCGTTTCGCGCGCTACTGGGACCTGGTCGCCAACTCGGGCCGCTTCGCGCGCACGCTGCCGCTGCTGCTGGGCGACGCGCCGTTCGCGCGCTTCCTGGCGTTTGCCGACTGGCTGTACGCGGCCACCGGCCGCACGCACGCGATCGCCAACGAGCGCCTGTACGAGTTGCTGCACGAGTTCCTCGTGGCGCGACTCGGCGCGCCTGCCGCCGACACCACTGCGGCGCTGGCCGAGGACTACCTGGCCAGCGGAGCACGCGGGCGGCTCGGCTTTGTCGACATCGAAACGCTCGCCGCTGCGCGGCGGCGCCTGCCGGTGCCCGCCACGCCACCGCGGCAGTCGCGCCACCTGCAAGGCTGACTCATGCACCTTCGGTGCCGCTTCGTCGCAGCGCGCTGTGGCGTCCGGCGCGCGCTGCGTACGCTGCGCGCAGCAGACACGCGCAGGAACAGACGATGCGAAGCATCGCGATGCTGGGAGCAATGCTGATGACGACGTCGATACATGCGGCACCGGCCGACGAAGTGCTGGCCGCCGATCGCGCCTTCGCTGTAGCGGCGAAGGCGCGTGGCGTCCAGTCGGCATTCGTCGAGTTCGCCGCACCGGATGCGGTGCTGTTCCGCGCGGGGGTCGGCCCGTTGCGCGGGCACGAGGCGATTGGCGCCGCCTTCGAAGGGCAGCCGTTTTCGCTCGAGTGGGAACCCGAGTCGGCCGACGTTGCGGCAAGCGGCGATCTGGCGTGGAGCTGGGGCTATGCGCGCTGGACCGCGCAGGACGGCAGCGGCAAGGCGGGCACGTCGAACGACGTGTCGATCTGGCGCCGTCAGCCCGACGGCGCATGGAAGTGGATCGTCGACATCGGCGTGCCGGCGCCGCCGAAGCCCGCACCCGCGAAAGCGGATTGAGCCGCCGTCGCGGGAGTGGAACTCATTCGACTGCGAGGCCGTAGCCGCGCTAGCCTTTTTGCATGGCGTGGCAGCCCGTCGAAACCGTTCCGATCGACCTCGGTACCGGCATTGCGCCGGACCGGGCGCAGGCGATCGCGGCGGCGCTGACGCGACGCGTGCTGCCGCTGCTGCGCCTGCTCGACGGCCGTCCGGAGCCGCTCGCCAGCGGGGCGCTGTTCCGTGCCGACGGCCGTTGGCTGCTGCTGACCTGCCGCCACCTGTTCGAAGCGGGTGCAGCGCTCGGCGATCTTGGCGTCCCGCTCGGCGCGAGCGGGCGCATCCTCTGGCTGCGCGATGCGGCGCCGCGCGTGATCGAGCATCCGACGCGCGACCTCGCTTTCATCGTCATCGGCGACGCGGACGCCGCCCAGGTGGTCGCGCGGCACTGGCGGCCGGCGCTGCTCGCGCCCGAAGAACTCGCCGCCGGCGGCGAACTGTACGTCGTCGCCGGCTACCCGTACGCGCAAACGCGCCGCGAGGACGCCGTCGTCTACGCCCGCCCGGTCGTGCTGTTTACGCGCGCGCGCCAGATCGGCGCCGAGGAGCTGCGCGTGGCCTACGCGCGCGTCGCACGCCGGCTCGACGGCATCGACATCCATGCACCGCCGCTCGACGGCGTATCGGGTGCGACCTGCTGGTCGGTTTCGACGCTCGACGAGCACGACACCTGCCTGCTGCGCCCGGCGGGCGTGCAGGTCGCGTTCACGCACAGTCGCGAAATTCGCGCCGAGGCGCTTGTCGCCGCGCGCGAGCTGTTCGAGCGGCTGCGCGCCTCGTAACGCCTTACGCGTGGGCCCAGCGCGAGTACCTGGGCAGGGTCGCCTGCAGGAAGGCCATCTGGTCGGCGAGGATGCGCCGATTGCTGAGAATGAAGCCCTCGTTGCGGCAGACCGCGTAGGGCACATACAGCAGCGGCATGCCTGCCTGCTCGGGCGTGCGATTGCCCTTGCGCGTGTTGCACGAGCGGCAGGCGGTCACGACGTTGGTCCACTGGTGCAGCCCGCCGCGCGAGACCGGAATGATGTGCTCGACCGTCAGCTCGCTGTCGGGAAAGTGCTCGCCGCAGTAGGCGCAGACGTGGCGGTCGCGGATGAACAACCGGTGCTTGGTCAGGCCGACGTGCGCGTGTCCGCTCGGAATGCGGTGCCGCCCGCGGATCATCACGATCGAACTGGTGACGAACTCCGAGCGCTGCCCCGATTCTTCCTGCACGCCGCCGCTCATCGAGAAGAGGTTCTCGCCGAGGTCGGTCAGGACTTTGCCCGACGCGTAGTAGCGCGCAGCGCGCGCCAGAACCGCCCAGCGGACCGGTTGGCCGTGGGAGTCGACGATCAGGATCCTTGGCGCAGACTCCGAGGTTTGCATAACGGCAAGTGTGCCACGCCAGTTCGCCCTTTGCATGAGCTCCCCGTGTAACGGGTTGTCGGCAAAGGCGGTGCACGGCGGCGGCAAACAGGGACGGGGCGTCGGCCGGGTGAGGCGGGCGCGGACGGTGGCGCGGAAGGCGCTCCGGGCGGCCACGCCGCAATTCCCTGCGGGCCACTTTGGCGGCTTTTCAGATCGGCCGCCAGCAGCCGGCTGAATAGGCCTCGCGCGCGCCCTTGTCCGTGACGACGACGATGCGCGGCGGGCGCTCGTCGCGGGCAATCGACAGCCGGCCGGTATCGCCGGTCGCGGCGTGGCGGACCGCATCGCCTTCGCGCAGGCCGGCGCGCGCCAGTTCGCGCAGCAGCGCAAGCACGTCGCGCTCGTGCGCAATGCGATCCAGCTTGTTCTGCAGCGACAGCGCGGGCGAGTTCGTCAGTGTGTCTTGCTCCACGTCGCAGAAGGCGAAGCGGTTCGTCGGCTGCGCATTCTCGCCCGCCGTCCGGCGCGGGCAATCCGGTGTTTCCCGACGAGGATTACCCAAGATCAATCCGCTGCAGCGCGCGCGGCGAAGCGTGGGAGCGGTTCGCAGGGCCCGAGCCGGCGACGAACAATGACGACTACCTGAAGGAGGTAACGATGAGCAAGTGGCTGCACACCGCGCTGGCGGCGCTGTCGATCGTGCTGGCCGCCGGTTGCGCAACGGTGCCGATGGCGTCGCCGGAGGCGGACACGAAGGCCAAGACCTTTGCCGTCGAGCCCGGCAAGGCCAACATCTACGTGTACCGCAACGAGTCCTTCGGCGGCGCGATCCCGATGACCGTGGCGTTGAACGGCAAGCTGATGGGGCAGACCGGCCCGCAGACCTATTTCTTCTGGCAGGTCGACCCGGGCAAGTACGAGATCCAGTCGATCGCCGAAAACACGTCGACGGTCGCGCTCGACGTCGAGGCGGGCAAGAACTACTTCGTCTGGCAGGAAGTGAAAATGGGTCTGTGGATGGCGCGCACGGCGCTGCAGATCGTCGACGAGGCGGCCGGGCGCAAAGGCGTCGGCGAGTGCAAACGCATCCAGTAGCGCGTGGCCGCCGCGCGCGGCCAACGGCCTGTCAGCGGTCGCGGTCCGATCCGTTGCGCAGAAAGCGCGGATCCGGGCCGGACTCGACCTTGCGCACGACGCCGCTGCCGTCGAAGTACACGGCCATCTCCGAGTTCCACACGCCGTTTTCCTTGTACGGATACATCCAGGCGGTCAGGCCCGACAACGGGTACGGCCGCTCGTAAAACGGAATGCCGAACTCGCGCAGCACCACGGCGCGATCGTCCACGCCGATGCGCAGGCGCGCGAACTTCTCATAGGTCAGCACCTGCTCGACACGCTGCACGCGGCCGCTGGCATCGACGTCGACCATGTACTTGGTCTGCTGAAACGGTCCCGTCAGGTATTCGAGGCGCTTCGCGCCGGCGTCGAGCGCATGCTCCGCGGTCGGGCGCCCGAACTGCGCGCGCAACTGCGCCTCGGGGGTGCCGGGGGCGACGGCGGCCGGTGTCGCGCACCCCGCGATCCAGGTAACGCACGCCGCGGCAATCAGCGATCGACACATGCGGTTCAAGTGGCAAGATGCGGCCCTTTCATCATAGTGGGAGGAGACGACGATGAAATGGCTGATTCGCGTCGTGCTGGCCCTGATCGCGCTGGCACTCGTGTTCGTGGGGATCGGTTTCCTGTTGCCGTCGCAATTCCATGTGCAACGCAGTGTCGTGGTCAACGCGCCGGCGGAAAAGGTCTATGCGCTGATCGCCGATCCGCGCCAATGGAAGCGCTGGACGGTCTGGAATCAGCGCGATCCGGCGATGAAAGTCGAGTACGCAGGCCCGACCGCGGGCGTCGGCGCCAAGTGGTCCTGGCGCAGCCAGACCGAGGGCAACGGCGAGATGGAATTCACCGAAGCGACGCCGCCGAACCGGCTCGGCTACCGGCTCAGCTTCCCTGACTTCGGCATGCAGTCGAAGGGCCTGCTGCGCGTGGTGCCAGATGGCGCCGGCGTGCGGGTGTCCTGGTCCAACGAAGGCGACATGGGCTCGAACCCGCTGAACCGCTGGTTCGGCCTTCTGATGGATCGGCTGGTCGGTCCGGACTTCGAGGGCGGGCTGGCCAACTTGAAGCGCCTGGCCGAGGCGTCGTAGGTCGGCGCTGGCCGGCTGGCTGGGCGACGGGCCAGAAGCCGCAGCCTCCGTGTGCCGGCCGCGCGCCTCGCGGCGCGCGGGGCAGCGCCGCGAGCTGTCGTGCCCTGTTGCCGGGTCTTGGCGCCCGCGCAGCGGGCGCCGGTGCGATTACCGCGTCGAACTTGCGGGTTTGCGCGGGTAGTTGACCCAGATGACCTGCGTGCCGAAGCGCTTAGCCGCCCCTTCGACCGCGGCCACGTAGGCGCTGTCGATCTCGCTATCCGCCGCGGGACTGCCTCCAATGGCGGCGCAACCGGTGGCGAGCACGGTCGCCGCAGACAGCAGAAGGATCCGTTTCATCGCGTCCTCCTTGGGCGTGCCGCCCAAGCCTGTCGAAGATTACGCGACCTCGTGACACCGCCAGCTTGCGAGTTCGCTTCGCCTTCGCTGCAGCCGATGCCGTCATCCCGAGCGCAGCGAGGGATCTCGGCACTGCGAGTAGCGGAGATTCCTCGCCATTGGCTCAGAATGACGAGGCTTGAGGCATGCGCACGCTAAGCGGTCGGCAGGCGTCCTGAGGATAAGTAATGTCAATAGGGAAAGGTGGGCATTGACCCATTTTCGTCGGGCCACGGCCGCGTTCAAGCCCCGTGCGACGAAATCCGGCGGTATCCGCGCGAAGTCCGGCTAGCCCGGATATTTCACGGGGGCGCGG
>JBBIQI010000074.1:0-15185 GCA_037442465.1 Burkholderiales bacterium | reverse complement strand
ACGCGACCGCACCCGCGGCGCCGACGCCGCAGCGCGCGGTGATCCGCCTGCCCGAATCCGAACGCACCCCGCAGCGCGCGCGCGCCGACGAGCCGCTCGCCGAGCCGGCGCCGGAGGAACAGTTGCCAGCCGCGCGGCCAACCTCGCCCGAGGCTCGCATCGAGCAGCGGCGCCGGGCCAACCGCGTCGTCGAGGTGATCGTCACGCCGGCGCACTCGACGACGAGCTACGTGATCGTCAACCGCGAGGGGGCACGGCCCCTGTCGCCGCAAGAGCTCAGCGCAGGCTTGTCGGTGCCGCGTTTCCTGCGACTCGATTTCTGACGGGCGCGATGGCGGTCTTCACCGCGCTCACGCGCGAGGACATCACCGGTTTGCTGGCCCACTACTCGCTCGGCGAGCTGCTCGCCTACGAGGGCATCCCGGCCGGCATCGAGAACACCAATTACTTCGTCGACACGTCGACGGGGCGCTTCGTGCTGACGGTGTTCGAGCGGCTGACCTTCCGGCAGTTGCCCTTCTACCTGGAGCTGATGCGTCATCTCGCGCGCCGCCTTCTGCCGGTGCCCGAGCCGCAGGAAAACCGCTCGGGATCGTTGCTGTCGGAAGTGCGCGGCAAGCCCGCGGCGATCGTCACGCGCGTCGACGGCGCCGCGGTCGAGCATCCGACCTTGGAGCAATGCGCGCGCATCGGCACGCTGCTGGCGCACATGCATCTGCAGGCGCGCGATTTTCCGCACTTCCAGCCGAATCTGCGCGGCATCGGCTGGTTAAAGAGCGTGCTGCCGCAGCTCGAGCCTTACGTCGACGACACGACCTACCAGTTCCTCGCCGAAGAAGTCATCTTCCAGGACAGCTTCCATCGCAGCCCCGTGTACGAAACCCTGCCGCACGGCCCGGTGCACGCGGATCTGTTCCGCGACAACGTGCTGTGGGAAGGCGGGCCGGACTCCAACCGCGTCGGCGGCGTGATCGACTTTTACTTCGCCGGCTGCACGACGTGGCTGTACGACCTGGCGGTCACGATCAACGACTGGGGCGTGGATCCCGCCGACGGTGCGTTCGACATGCCGCGCGCGCGCGCACTGATGACCGCCTATCACGCGGTGCGGCCGTTGACCGAGACGGAGCGCGAGGTCTGGCGCACGATGCTGCGCGCCGCGGCGCTGCGCTTCTGGATCTCGCGCCTGTACGACCTGCACCTGCCGCGCGCTGCGCATCTGCTCGCGCCGCACGATCCGAAGCGTTTCGAACTGACGCTGCGCCGGCGCATCGCGGATGCGCAGTTACCGTGGGTCGATTCGTGAAGCGGGCGGCGAACTGACATGCAGATCCGCACCGTTCCTGCCGCGGCGGGTGCGGCATGGCTGCGCGACGGCTGGCGGCTGTTCAGGCGCCAGCCGCTCGGGCTGCCGGCGATGGTCGTCGTCTACCTGATGATGCTGTTTCTGCCGGCGCTGCTGCCGTTCGTCGGCATCGCCATCTCCGGCGTGCTCGCGCCGTTCGCGACGGTGGGGCTGATGGCGGCGTGCCGCGAAGTCGCGCTCGGACGCGCGCCGAACCCGTCCGTGTTCGCAGAACCGTTCCAGGAACGGAACCCGAACCGCGTCAATCTGTTTCGCCTCGGGCTGATCAACGCGGCGCTGGTGCTGCTGCTGGCCACGCTGTTCGCGCTCGTCGGCGACGGTGGCCGCATGCCGCCGGCGGACGGGCAGGCCACGCTCGCCGACGTGCCGTGGGACATGCTGCTGCTGCAACTGCTCGCCTACACGCCGGTGCTGGTGCTGATGTGGTTCGCGCCGCTGCTGGCCGGCTGGCACGGCCTCGGCCCGGCGAAGGCGATGTTTGGCAGCGTGGTGGCGTGCGGCCGCAACCTGGGCGCACTGCTGGTCTACGGGCTGGTGGCCGGTGCGGCGAGCCTGATCGCGAGCACCGTGATCGTGGGCGTGCTGGCGATGCTGATCTCCTCGCGCGAGCTGCTGTCGCTGCTGCTGGCGCCTTTCGCGCTGGTGATGATGACGATCCTGCAGGCGAGCTTCTACCCGATGTACCGCTCGATCTTCGCACCGTAGGCGGGCGCGCCTACGCCGCCTGCAGCTTCGCGATCGACAGCAGCAGTTCCTTGACGCCCTGAGGGCCGAAGTTGATCTTCGCGCGCGCGTCGTCGCCGCTGCCTTCGAGCTTGATGATCACGCCGTCACCGAAGCGCGCATGGCGAACCGACTGGCCGATGCGGAAACCGTGCACGGTGTGCGGCTTGGGCGTGATGCTCGTCACGGCGGGCTGCGCGCCGGCGTCGCGCCACTGCCCGTAACCGATGCCGGCGGACTCGCGCAGGCGCGGCGTCAACCATTTGACCGCGCCGGCGGGCAGCTCGTCGATGAAGCGCGACCTCACGCCGTAGCGCGTCTGCCCGTGCAGCATCCGCGTCTGCGCGAAGCTCAGGTACAGCCGCCGCCGCGCGCGCGTGATCGCCACGTACATCAGCCGCCGCTCTTCCTCCAGCCCCTCCGGCTCGGTGACGCTGTTGTCGTGCGGGAACAGCCCCTCTTCCAGACCCGTGATGAAGACCGCGTGGAACTCGAGCCCCTTGGCGGCGTGCACCGTCATCAACTGCAGCGCGTCCTGCCCTTCGCCGGCCTGGTTCTCGCCCGCTTCGAGCGAAGCGTGCGACAGGAACGCCGCCAGCGGCGATGCGATCGCGTTGGCGACATCGGCCTGCGTGGCGGGTGCGTCGGCCGCGTAGCCCTCCTCGCCGACGAACACCGCGGCCGCGTTGACGAGCTCGTTGAGGTTTTCGACGCGCTCCTGTCCTTCCCGCTCGGCGCGGTAGTGCGCAACCAGCCCGCTGCGCTCGAGCACCGCATCGACGATCTCCGGCAGCGGCAGGTTCGCGGTCTCGAAGCGCAGCGAATCGATCAGCTTGACGAACGCGGCGAGGTTCGCGCCCGCCTTGCCGCCGACACCGCCGACCGCCGCGTACAGGCTTGAGTTGCCCGCGCGCGCCGCGTCCGCGAGCTGCTCGAGCGTGCGGCTGCCCACGCCGCGCGGCGGGAAGTTCACCACCCGCAGAAACGCGGTGTCGTCGGCCGGATTCTCGATCAGCCGCAGGTACGCGAGCGCGTGCTTGATCTCCGCGCGCTCGAAGAAGCGCAGCCCGCCGTAGACGCGGTACGGAATGCCGGCGTTGACGAGCGCGTGCTCGAGCACGCGCGACTGCGCGTTCGAGCGGTACAGCACCGCGATCTCGCTGCGCGCCAGCCCCTCGCCGAGCAAGCTCCTGACTTCGTCGACGAGCCACGCGGCTTCCAACCCATCGCTGCCGGCCTCGAAGACGCGCACCGGCTCGCCATGGCCGGCGTCGGTCCACAGGTTCTTGCCGAGCCGGCGCGCGTTGTTGCGGATCAGCGCGTTGGCTGCGTCGAGGATGTGGCCGTGCGAGCGGTAGTTCTGCTCGAGCTTGATGACGTTGGCCACGCGGAACTCGCGCTCGAAGTCGGCCATGTTGCCCACGTTGGCGCCGCGGAACGCATAGATCGAGTTGTGCGTCAGCAGGCCGTTGGCGACGAAGTTGTGCGAGTCCTCGACGTCGATGTCGTAGACGGTGACGCTCGCGCGCGGCGCCACCGCGACCGCCTCGACGGTGTCCAGGCTGCCGTCCGCCGTGAAAATCGCCATGCCGGCGCGTACGTGTTCGGCCAGCGTCATCGGCAGCGTGCGCCGGCCCAGACGCGCACGGGTCAGAATGCGGCCGCCGAGCACCGCACGGATCTTGCGCGCGTCGGCGGCCAGTTCGCCGTAGTCGCGGCGAAACATCTGCACGCACCAGCCGCCCTTGCCATCGTCGACCACGATCGGCTTGTAGCCGGCGTCTTCGAGCTGCTGCGCCTGTTGGCGGTCGAGTGTGCGCGCGTACAGCCGGTGGTTCGGCGCACCGCGCCGCGTCTCCGCGCACAAGGTCAGCAGCACGTCGCCCGGGGCGCCGAAACTCGGGCGGCGGCGATCGTCCGGCCAGTCGGAGGAAAGCTTCAGATCCTGCAGCAGCCATTGCGCTGCGCGCGCGGTGTTCAACTCCCTGAACTCCGGCGGCACCTCGGCCTGGCCGCGCGTGGCGAATGCGCGCGTCGGCAACCCGTACTTGAGCGACAGCACGCGCAGCCGCTTCTCCGCGGAACGCTCGTCCGCGTGCGACTCGAGCACCCAGATCGACTCGGCGCCTTCGCGGCGCGCACGGTGGCGAAAGCCCGGCACCGTCTTGCCGTCCATGTGCTCGCTGCGGTGGCCGGAGACGGCAAGCCGATAGCCCACACCCGGCTTGTGCATCAGGCACACGAAGAACCTCGGCGGCAGATGCCCGACCGCGTAACCGGCGAAGTGCGTGTGCTCGGGCGTGCTGGTCAGCGTGCGGCCGCCCGCGGTGCGGATCGTCACCAGCGGCGTGTCCATGCTGCGCGCGTGAACGCCGACGACGCGCGCCGCCCCAAAGTGACCGCCGCCGAGCGCCGAGCGCACACGGTCGCCGATGGCGACCTGCTCGATCGGTTTGACCGACCCGTCGTCCATCAGCACCTGCGTGCCCGCAACCAGGCACTGGTCGTCGTCGCCGACGGCGAACACGCAGTTGCGCGGCGCCCCACCCGCGCCCGCGCCGAGCCCGGCGAGCAGCTTCAGCCACTTGTACTGCAGCACGTTGGTGTCCTGGAACTCGTCGACCAGGATGTGGCGGAAACGCTCCTGATAGTGCGTGCGCAGCGGCTCGTTGCGCACGAGCAGTTCGTAGCAGCGCAGCAGCAGCTCGGCGAAGTCGACCACGCCCTCGCGCTGGCACTGCGCGTCGTAGGCGGCGTACAGCTCGATGAACTTGCGGTTGTAGTCGTCGTTGACCTCGACGTCCTTGGCGCGCAGCCCGGCTTCCTTCGCGTTGTTGATGAACCACTGCAGGTTGCGCGGCGGGTAGCGCTCGTCGTCGATGTTCAGGCTCTTGAGCA
Source organism: Burkholderiales bacterium (assembly GCA_037442465.1). Lineage (GTDB taxonomy): Bacteria > Pseudomonadota > Gammaproteobacteria > Burkholderiales > Burkholderiaceae_F > DSNY01. Next base: position 10,198 of record JBBIQI010000074.1, on the reverse strand, counting down.
GCCGCTTGATCGCCGCGAGCTGGTCGGCCGAATCGAGGATCTGGAACGTCTGCGGCAGGTTCGCGTCGCGGTGATGCGCGCGCAGCATGCGGTTGCACAGGCCGTGAAACGTGCCGAGCCACATGCCGCGCACGTTGATCGGCAGCATCGCCGTCAGCCGCGCGAGCATCTCGCGCGCGGCCTTGTTGGTGAAGGTCACCGCCAGCACGCCGTGCGGGCTGACGCGCTGCGTCTGGATCAGCCAGGCGATGCGCGTGGTCAGCACGCGTGTCTTGCCGCTGCCGGCGCCGGCGAGGATCAACGCGGACTGATCGGGCAGCGTGACCGCCGCGAGCTGGCGGTCGTTCAGATTCTCGAGCAGGTTCATCGCGGTCGCGAGTGTAGCGGCCCCTATAATCGGCCGCCGAATTCAGGCACCTGGACAACGCAATGCGCGACAAGTACGCACCGGCCGAGGTCGAAGCGGCCGCGCAATCGCACTGGCGGTCGATCGACGCCTATCGCGCACGCGAGAACGATGCGCGCTTTCCGAAGGGCAAGTTCTACGTGTGCTCGATGCTGCCGTACCCGAGCGGCAAGCTGCACATGGGGCACGTGCGCAACTACACGTTAAACGACGTGCTGTACCGCATCCTGCGCATGCGCGGCTACAACGTGATGACGCCGATGGGCTGGGACGCGTTCGGGCTGCCCGCCGAGAACGCCGCCATCGACAAGGGCATCGCGCCGGCCAAGTGGACGCGCGACAACATCGCCGACATGAAGGCGCAGATGCAGCCGCTCGGGCTGGCGTTCGACTGGTCGCGCGAGATCGCCACCTGCGATCCGTCCTACTACAAGTGGAACCAGTGGCTGTTCCTGAAGATGCTCGAGCGCGGCATCGCCTACCGCAAGACGCAGATCGTCAACTGGGACCCGGTCGACAACACCGTGCTCGCCAACGAGCAGGTCATCGACGGGCGCGGCTGGCGTTCGGGCGCCGTCGTCGAGAAGCGCGAGATTCCGGGCTACTACCTGGCGATCACCAAGTACGCGGAAGAGCTGCTCGCCGACCTGGCCAAACTCGACGGCTGGCCGGAGAAGGTGCGGGTGATGCAGGAAAACTGGATCGGCAAGAGCGTCGGCGTGAACTTCGGCTTTCCGTACGACCTGAACGACAGCGCAAGCTGGCACCCGCATCGTCACTTCCCTGCGGAGGCGGCGAACGAGGGCGGGGACGGATTTCCGTCCAAGGGCCTGCTGCGGGTGTTCACGACGCGTGCCGACACGATCATGGGTGTGACCTTCGTCGCGCTCGCCGCCGAGCATCCGCTCGCCGCGCGGCTGGCGCGCACCGACGCCAAAGTGGCGGCCTTCGTCGAGGAATGCAAGCGCGGCACGGTGATGGAGGCCGATCTGGCGACGATGGAAAAGAAGGGTGTCGCCACCGGCTTTTTCGTCACGCATCCGCTCACGGGCGAGAAGGTCGAGGTCTGGATCGGCAACTATGTGCTGATGGGCTACGGCGAGGGCGCCGTGATGGGCGTGCCCGGGCACGACGAGCGCGACTTCGCGTTCGCCAAGAAGTACGGGCTGCCGATTCGGCAGGTGATCGACTGGCCGAATCGGAAGGTCTCCCCCGACGCGCCCTTCGACGCGGCGTGGCAACCCTGGTACGCCGACAAGGACGGCGTCTGCGTCAACTCGGGCAAGTACGACGGGCTCGGCTACGAGGCAGCGGTCGACGCCATCGCGGCGGATCTGCGCGCCAAGGGGTTGGGCGACAAGCAGGTGCAATACCGGCTGCGCGACTGGGGCATCTCGCGGCAGCGCTACTGGGGCACCCCGATTCCGATCATCCACTGCGCCGCCTGCGGGCCGGTGCCGGTGCCGGAGAAAGATCTGCCGGTCGCGCTGCCCGACGACCTCGTGCCCGACGGCAGCGGCAATCCGCTGGCGAAGGACGAGCGCTTTCTCGCGTGCACCTGCCCGCGGTGCGGCAAGCCGGCGCGGCGCGAGACCGACACGATGGACACGTTCGTCGACAGCGCCTGGTACTACATGCGCTACTGCGCGCCGGATGCGCCGACGATGGTCGACGCGCGCGTCGATTACTGGATGCCGATGGACCAGTACATCGGCGGCATCGAACATGCGGTGCTGCACCTGCTGTACGCGCGCTTCTGGACCAAGGTGATGCGCGACCTCGGTCTGGTCAAGTTCGACGAACCGTTCCTGCGGCTGTTCACGCAGGGCATGCTGCTGGCGGAGTGCTGGTATCGCGAGGACGAGGCCGGGCGCAAGCGCTGGTTCTACCCGAACGAGATCGATGTGCAGTTCGACGAGCGCGGCCGTCCGGTGGGTGCGACCGCCAAGGCCGACGGTCAGCCGGTGTTCTTCGGCGGCATCGAGAAGATGAGCAAGAGCAAGAACAACGTGGTCGAACCGCGCGACGTGATCGCGCGGTTCGGCGCCGACACCGCGCGCGCGTTCGTGATGTTTGCCGGTCCGCCGGACCAGAGCGCCGCCTGGTCGGATTCGGGCGCCGAGGGCGTGTACCGCTTCCTGCGGCGGCTCTGGAGCTTCTGCCACGCGCGGCGCGCGTCGATCGCCGCCGGCGGCGCGATCGACGCTGCGGCACTGGACGCGCGCGCCAAGGCGCTGCGCCGCGAAGTCCATCTGCATCTGCGCCAGGCCGACTTCGACTACGAACGGATGCAGTACAACACCGTCGTCTCGGCCGCGATGAAGATGCTCAACGCCATCGAGGACGCCGCGCTCGACGATTCGCCCGCGGCCAACGCGGTGCTGCGCGAGTGCATGTCGCTGCTGCTGCGCACGCTGTATCCGATCGCGCCGCACATCACGCATGCGCTGTGGGTCGAACTCGGCTACGCGGACGCCTTCGGCGACATCCTGGACGCGCCATGGCCGCAAGCCGACGCGGCGGCGCTGGCACGCGACGAGATCGAGCTCGTCGTGCAGGTCAACGGCAAGCTGCGCGGCGCGGTGCGCGTTCCCGCGCAGGCCGATCGCGCCGCGATCGAGGCGGCCGCGCTGGCCGACGCCAACGTGCGCCGCTTCGTCGGCGACCACGCGGTCAAGCGCGTCGTCGTCGTGCCTGGCAAGCTGGTCAACGTCGTCGTGTAGGCAGCGGGAGCAGGAGCGGTTCTCGCCTGGCAGACACGGAGGGCACACAGAAAAGTGAAAGCCGCGTCGAGCGCTTTCTCGGTGTTCGCGGTGTCTCGGTGGTTCATATTGAGCCTCGCGCTCGCGCTCGCCGCCTGCGGCTTCAAGTTGCGCGGCGCGCAGCAGCTACCGTTCGAGACGATCTATCTGGGCTTCGGCCCGAACTCCGCGCTCGGCGCAGAGCTGGCGCGCAACATCCGGGCAGGAACGAACACCCGGGTCGTCGACGACCGCGCGCGCGCGCAGGCCGTGCTCGACGTGCTCGGCGAGGCACGCGAGCGCGAAGTGCTGTCGGTCAGCGCGCAAGGGCGAGCGCGCGAGTTCCAGCTCAGGTTGCGACTGCAGTTCCGGCTGCACGACGGCAAGGGGCGCGAATTCATCCCGCCGACGCAGATCGCCGTGCAGCGCGACATCGCCTTCAATGAAGCGCAGGTGCTCGCCAAGGAATCCGAAGAGGCGCTGTTGTACCGCGACATGCAGACCGATGTCGTGCAGCAGGTGTTGCGCCGGCTCGCCGCGGTCAGGGTCGATGCAGTTAAAGGCTGAAGCGCTCGCCGCCCATCTGGCCAACCGCGTCAAGTCCGGTGCGCTGGCGCGCGTGTACACCGTCTCCGGCGACGAGCCGCTGCTCGCGATCGAAGCGCAGGACGCAATCCGCGCCGCGGCGCGCGGCTGCGGCTATTCGGAGCGCGAGGTGCTGCACACCGACGCGCGTTTCGACTGGTCGCAGCTCGCCGCGCACGCGCGCGGGCTGTCGCTGTTCGCCGCGCGGCGCATCCTCGAGATCCGGCTGCCTTCGGGCAAGCCAGGAACGGCCGGCGCGGAGGCGCTGCGCGCGCACGCGCAGACGGCCGCCGACGACACCCTGACGATCGTGGCGGTGCCGAAGCTCGACCGCAAGCAACGCCAGGCCGACTGGGCCGCAGCGCTCGACGCCGCCGGCGTCTGGGTCGACGTGCCCGCGGTCGAGCGCGAGGCGCTGCCGGCGTGGATCGCGGCCCGGCTCGCGCGGCAGGGGCAGACGGCGCCGCGGGCGGCGCTGGAGTTCATCGCCGATCGGGTCGAGGGCAATCTGCTGGCCGCACATCAGGAGATCTGCAAGTTGGCGCTGCTGTACCCGGCCCGCGAGCTCACGCGCGAAGAGGTCGAGGCCAGCGTGCTGAACGTCGCGCGCTACGAAGTGTTCGCGCTGCCGCTGGCGATGCTCGACGGCGATGCCGGCCGCGTCGTGCGCATCATGGAGGGGTTGCGCGTCGAGGGCGAGCCGCTGCCGCTGCTGCTGTGGGCCGTGACCGAGGAGCTGCGCACGCTGTTGCGCCTGCGCGCTGCGCTCGACCGCGGCGTGCCGTTCGCGCAGGCCGCGCGCGACGTCTGGGTCCGACGCGAGAAGGAGTCCGCGACGCAGGCCGCGTTGCGCCGGGTCGATGCCGGTACGCTGGCGCGGCTGCTCGCGCGCTGCGCCGACGTTGATCGCGCGTTCAAGGGTCTGCGCACGCCGCAGGCCGACAGCGACGCGTGGCTAGAATTGACCGACATCGCGCTCGCCGTCGCTGCGCCACGCGCCGCGACGACTGCGCGCCGATCCGGCTGACCGCGGCACGCACGCTCGGCCCCGCTTGCGCGCCGCTTGCCGGAGACGCCCGTTGAAGGAAAACGCATGAACCCGCCCGACGATGCCTGCCGTCAGGACCTCGCCGCCTACATGACGGCGGTCGGCCGCCGCGCACGTGCAGCCTCGACCGCGCTGGCCAAGGCGTCGACCGCGGAGAAGAACGGCGCGCTGCGCGCGATCGCCGCGGCGATCCGCGCCCGCCGCGGCGAGATCGTCGCCGCCAACGAGCGCGACCTGTCGCGCGCGCACGCGCGCGGGCTCGAACCCGCGCTGCTGGACCGGCTGCAGCTCGGCGACGGCTACATCGAACAGATGGCGGCGGGTCTGGAGCAGGTCGCCGCACTGCCGGATCCGATCGGCGAAATCACCGACGTTCGGCCGCAGCCCTCGGGCATCCGCGTCGGACGGATGCGGGTGCCGCTCGGCGTGGTCGCCATCGTCTACGAAAGCCGGCCGAACGTGACGATCGACGCCGCCGGTCTGACGATCAAGAGCGGCAACGCGGCGATCCTGCGCGGCGGCTCGGAGGCGATCGATTGCAACCGGCTGCTGGCGGCGCTGATCGGCGACGGGCTGGCCGCCGCCGGACTGCCGCGCGACGCCGTCCAGCTCGTCGACAACACGGACCGCGCCGCGGTCGGGCTGCTGGCGACGATGACCGACTACGTCGACGTGCTCGTTCCGCGCGGCGGCCGAGGGCTGATCGAGCGGCTGATGCGCGAGGCGCGCGTGCCGATGATCAAGCACCTCGACGGCGTCTGCCATGTCTATGTCGACGCCGAGGCGGATCTGGACAAGGCGATCGCGATCGCCGTCAACGCCAAGACGCAGCGCTACGGCGTGTGCAACGCGATGGAGACGCTGCTGGTGGCGCAGTCGATCGCGCCGCGTCTGCTCGCGCCGCTCGGCCGCATCTACGCGGACAAGGGCGTGGAGCTGCGCGCCTGTCCGCAGACCAAGGCGATGCTGCAAGCCGCGGACATCGCGTGCAAGGACGCGACCGACGAGGACTGGCGCACCGAGTACCTGGCGCCGATCCTGGCGATCGCAACGCTGCCGGACGTGGACGCGGCGATCGCGCACATCAACACGTACGGCAGCAAGCACACCGACGCGATCGTTACCGAGAACTACACGACCGCGCTGCGCTTCCTGCGCGAGGTCGATTCGGCCTCGGTGATGGTCAACGCTTCGACACGCTTCGCCGACGGTTTCGAGTACGGGCTGGGCGCCGAGATCGGCATCTCCAACGACAAGCTGCACGCGCGCGGCCCGGTCGGACTCGAGGGGCTGACCTCGCAGAAGTACGTCGTCTTCGGCAACGGCGAAGTCCGAGGATAGGATTCGCTTGCGGGCGCGGGCTACGGGTTTGGGCCAAGCGACCCCGGCACACCGATCGCGGTGGCTGTGCACCTGCGCCGCAGCGGCCCGTTGCGTCGTGCCGAAACGCGTGAGGCCGTGCAGATTTCGACGCGAGCGGGCAGCGGCTGCGGCCGCCACCGGACCGACACCGAGCGGCACGGCGAGCGCTGCCGACGCGCACCCGGCCCGCGCAACAAAAAGATTCACCGCTACTGACGCCTGGCTCCTCGCCTTTCACACATGCTCTGGATCAAGTCGCTGCACATCATCTTCATGGTGACCTGGTTCGCGGGGCTGTTCTACCTTCCGCGGCTGTTCGTCTATCACGCGCTGGCCGAGGACGCGGTGTCGAAGGAGCGCTTCAAGGTCATGGAGCGCAAGCTGTACTACGGCATCATGACGCCGGGCGCGGTGCTGACGGTCGTCTTCGGCGTCTGGCTGTGGGCCGGCTACGGCATCGGCGCGGGACAGGGCTGGCTGATCGCGAAGCTCGCGCTGGTGATCGCGCTGATCGGCTACCACATCTACTGCGGCATCCTGCTCGATGACTTCAAACGCGACCGCAACACGAAGTCGCACGTGTGGTTCCGCTGGTTCAACGAGGCGCCCGTCATCGTGTTGGCTGGTGCGGTGCTGCTGGTCGTTCTCAAGCCATTCTGAGCGCCGCGCGTAAGGCGGGCGCGGCCGCCCCGACTCACCGGATTTCGCGGAGGACCCGATGAAAGTCGTCGACTACTACATGACGCCGGTTTCGCCCTTCACCTACCTCGGGCACGATCGGCTGCGCGCGATCTGTACGCGGCACGGCGCCGAGATCCGCTTGAAGCTGATGGACCTCGGCAAGGTCTTTCCCGCCTCGGGCGGGCTGGCGCTGAAGGACCGTGCGCCGCAGCGGCGCGCCTACCGGATGCTTGAACTGAAGCGCTGGCGCGACTATCTGCAGATGCCGCTCGTGCTCGAACCGAGGCACTTCCCCGTGCCGCCGCACGCGGCGGCGAGCGCGATCATCGCCGTGCGAGAGACGCACGGTATGGCGGCCGCGCTCGATGTCGCGGGCGACTGCCTGCGCGCGGTCTGGGCCGAGGACAAGGACATCGCGGACGAAGCGACGCTGGCGGGCATTCTGGCCAAGCGCGGCTTCGACGCGGACGCGCTGCTTGCGCGCGCGCAGAGCCGGGAGGTCGCGCAACGCTATGAGGCCGAAACGCAGGAGGCGATCGAGCGCGGCGTTTTCGGCGCGCCGAGCTTCATTTGCGACGGTCAGTTGTACTGGGGCCAGGACCGGCTCGACTTCCTCGACCGCGCGCTGGCGCGCTGAGCGTGGATCAGGCGACGCGGATCTTGGCGGCGAGCGCGCGCAACTCCTCCAGCGGCGGGTTCTTGCGCGGCCACGTGAGTGCCACGCCGTCGTTCGCGTAGCGCGGCAGCACGTGCAGGTGCACGTGCGGCACCGTCTGCCAGCCGGCGGGCTTGTTCGCCTGCAGCACCGTGATGCCCTCCGGCTGGAACGCGGCATCGACTGCTCGGGCCACCCGCACCGCCGTCGCGAACAGCGCCGCGGCGAGCGCATCGTCGAGATCGAGAATCGTCTCGACCTGCTTCTTGGTCGCGACGATCACGTGCCCGGGATTGACCTGCCCGGCGTCCATGAACGCGATCGTGTGCTCGTCCTCGTAGACCTTGGCCGCCGGGATCTCTCCGCGGACGATGCGGGTGAAGACAGTCGGTTCCATCGTCGCTACGCTCCGGGGTGGGGTGCGGGCATTCTATTGATGGTTGCCTAACCTCGTGACACCACGGGCTAGCAAATGTTTTCGGCTCCGAACGCACGGTTCCGTCGTCCCGAGCGCACGCGAGGGATCTCGGGTTTTCGGACGGCCGAGTCTTTTACACGGAGAACACGGAGGACAGGGGTTGCGGTTTCGAGTCTCTCTCCGCGCTCTCCGTGTTTGACAATGGTCGCGGAAAGCGACGCTGGCGGATCGAACGGGCTGCAAGCAAGAGCGCCCGTGTTTGCGGACGGCCGAGATTCCTCGCGTTCGCTTGGAATGACAGTCCGCGGGTCATCCCGAGCGAAGCGAGGGATCTCGGCGTCGCGAGCAGTAGATGCAGCTACGCCTCGGCTCTGGCTCGAGGCGAGGAATGAACAGCAGCCCGGACCATGATCGCCGGCCGGTTCGCAGATGCCGAAGGGTTGGTAACGCCTAACAAGGATCGCCGCAACGTGAGTCCCTCCGAATCGTTCTTCGCGATCTGCCCGCGCGGGCTCGAAGCGGCGCTCGCCGGCGAGATCGCCGCGCTCGGCGCGGCGGCGGTGCGCGCCGAGTCCGGCGGCGTGGCGTTCGCGGGCGAACTGCGCACGGCCTACGCGGCGAACCTGCACTCGCGCATCGCCAGCCGCGTGCTGTGGCAGATCGCGCAGGCGCCGTATCGCGACGAAAAGAGCCTGTACGCGCTCGCCGCCGACGTGCCTTGGGAGCGGCACTTCTCGCCGCGGCAGACGCTGCGCGTCGATCTGAACGCGTCGCGCTCGCCGCTCGCGAGCCTCGAGTTCGCCACGCTGACGGTCAAGGACGCGATCGTCGACCGGCTGCGCGCCAAAGCGGGGGCGCGCCCTTCGATCGACCGCGTGCACCCCGACGTGCGCGTGTTCGTGTACCTTGACGCGACGACGGCCACGCTGTATCTGGACCTGTCGGGCGAACCGCTGTTCAAGCGCGGCTGGCGCCGCGACAAAGGCGAGGCCCCACTGAAGGAGAACCTCGCCGCCGGACTGCTTGCCGTGGCGGGCTGGACGCCTGAGCTGCCGCTGCTCGATCCGTTCTGCGGCAGCGGCACGATCGTCATCGAAGCCGCCTCGATCGCCGCGCGCCGCGCGCCCGGGTTGCAACGCCACTTCGCGTTCGAGAAGCTGGCCAGCTTCGACGCCGCGGCCTGGCGCGCGCTGCGCGAGCGGGCGCACGCGGCGATCGACGATCGCGCCGCTGCGCTGATCGCGGGCTCCGACATCTCGACGCGGGTGATCGAAACGGCGCGCGCGAACGCCGGGGTCGCGGGGCTCGGGACGTGGCTCGCCGACGGCCGTCTGCGCCTGGCAGCCGTCGATGCGCGCAGGATCGAGCCGCCGGCGCCGGCCGGGCTGATCGTCACCAACCCGCCGTACGGCGAGCAGAGCCAGCCCAAGTCCGCGCCGGTGCCGAAGATGATGGGCGAAGTCGCCGACCGGCTGAAGCAGTCGTTCGCGGGCTGGACGGTGTGGATCCTGACGGCGGACCGCGGGCTGCCACGCCAGATGGGACTGCAGGAAACGCGCAAGACCGTGCTGTTCAACGGGCCGCTGGAGTGCCGGTTCTTCCGCTTCGAGATCGTCGCCGGCGCCTACCGGCCGCGCAGCCCGAAGGCAACGGCCGCAAAGTAGCCACACCGACCGACCGCCGGACCCGCCGAGGACCGCCGCAAAGCGACGACTTTCTCCGCATTCACGCAGGCTGCGCTACGCTGCAATTCGATCGTGATCGGCAGTCGCTGTGCGCCGGACGGCCGATCCGCATCGAATCTCCCATGCTGTATCGCATCTGCGTCGCTTGCGACCACGCGAATCCGCCGGACTCACGGTTCTGCGGAAAATGCGGCGCACCGCTGCAGGTCAGGTTCTGCCGCCTGTGCCGGACGGCCAACGATGCGGTGTCGCGTTACTGCCGGTCGTGCGGCACGGAGCTGCCCGAGTTGGCCGCGTCCGAGGCGCCGCCGCCCGCGCCGCGGCCGGCGACGATTCCGCCGCTGGTCATCGCAACACCCGGACGTCCGCTCGCAGACGCTGCCCCGGCATCGACCGCCGCGACGACGATCGCTGCCGCGTTCTCAGGCAACGAAGCGCGCGGCAAGGACGCCACCAGAGCGGACGTCTCGCCTGCCGAAGGTCTCGCCGCGCACGGTCCCCGCGGCGATGCCGCACCGACGGCCAGCGAACCGCCGCCGCAACCGTCCCGCGCCGCGCCGATCCTGGTCGACAGCGCGATGACGATCGTGCCGCTGCCGGCGGTGGTCGACCCTGCG
>JBBIQI010000073.1:0-15213 GCA_037442465.1 Burkholderiales bacterium | reverse complement strand
CGCCCGCGGGGCAGCCGCGGCCGCGCGGGGCTCGAGCGCGCCGACGGTCACGGGTGGCCGCGCGCCGCGTTCGGACGCGGGTTGGGCGGTCTGCGCCTGGACCGACCAGGCGGTCGCGGCGAGCACGAGGGCGAGGCAGACAGGTTTGGTACGCATCTTCGGCTCCTTTCGGGTTGGACGGTCCGTCGAATCGACACGACCGCATTCACGACGCGTACAGTGCGCGCTCGGCGTCCGAAAAAACAGACGCGGCAGGACAAAGTTCATGTCGATTCGTTCAGACCGCTCGCAAGCCCGACCGGCGGCACCGACGTTCGATCTGCTCTCCGACGTGATGGAGCAGGTGCGACTCGAGGCCACCGTTTACTTCACCGTCGATCTACGTGCGCCGTGTGGCGTGTCCATCGAGCGCGCCGGCCGCGCTCCGTTCTACGCCGTGACCGAGGGGCGCTGCGAGATCCAGGTCGGCCGGCGTGGGGCGGCGCGCGCGGTCGAAGCAGGCGATTTCGTGCTGCTGCCGCACGGTGCGCCGCACGTGATCCGCTCGGCGCGCGGCGCGCCGGTGCTGCCGTTCGAGCAGTTCGTCGAGGCGTATCCGATGGACGCGCACGGCCATGTCCGCGGCCCCGGCGCGGGGCCGATCGTCGCGCGCGTGACGGGCGGCTTCTTTTCGTACGACGCGCTGAAGATCAATCCGCTGTTCGGCGCGTTGCCCCCGCTGATTCATCTGCGCGGGGCCGACCCCGCGGTCGCGCGGTGGCTGGAGCCGACGCTGCGCTTCATTCACGGCGAGATCGACTCGGGCCTGCTGGGCGGGCGCACCGTGCTGCGGCGCCTGGCGGACGTCCTGTTCATCCAGGCGGTGCGCGCTTTCATCGCGCAGGACGGCGCGCGCAGCGGCTGGATGCGCGGGCTCGTCGACCCGCGCGTGGCGCGGGCGCTCGCGCTAATGCACGAACGGTACGCGCAGCCATGGACGCTCGACGAACTGGCGCGCGCGGTCGGCGCATCGCGCACCGCGCTGGCGGTTCGCTTCAAGGCGCTCGTCGGCGAGCCGCCGATGAGCTATCTGACGCATTGGCGCATCGCCCGCGCGGCGAACCTGCTGCGCAGCGATCGCGCGAGCCTGGACCGCGTCGCCGAGGCGGTGGGCTACGCGTCGCAGCCGGTCTTCTCGAAGGCGTTTCGCCGCGTGACGGGACACACGCCGGCGCGCTGGCGGCGCGGCGAGGCGATCGCCCGCGGGATCGTCGACGGCGACGAGCCCTCGACGGATCGGCGCTGAACGTCAGCCGCGCCGAGCGCGAGGGTGACACGCAACGCCCGCGTCGCCGCGGCGGCGCGAAGCGCGCACCGGGACTTGCGGTGTTGGCGCCGTGCAATGCAGCCTCGGCCGTCGCCGGGTCGACGACTGCCGCCCTTGCGGCGGTTTTTTCCTCTCGTGGACAACCCGCGTGACATCCGCTGGCGAAACGCCAGCGCGAGCGCCGGCATCGATGCCGGGCGAGGCATCCGGACCGCGCGCGGGTGCGAACATCGTGTCGAGACGGGCGCGAGATCCCTCGCTGCGCTCGGGATGACGGTGTGGGCGTTCGGACGACAGCGGCAGTCCGAATGACATCGCCGTTCGGGACGACATCGCGTTGTGGCGGTGACATCGCGCCGTTCGGGACGCTCGGGATGACAGCGTAGGCGTTCGAATCACAGCGGCCGTCGGAATGACATCGCCGTTCGGGATGACTTCGCCGCTCGCGGTCTCATCGCGGTTCGGGCGACATCCTCGCTCGGGTGACATTGCGCGTTCGGGCGACGACGGGCGTTCGCGATCGCATCGGCCTTTCGGGTGGCGACGCGCCTGCGGGTGACAGTGTGCCGGCGAGCGACCGCGCCCGGGCGGCGGCGCGCGGCCGGGGGGACCATGTGCTGGCGCTCGGAATCGGATCGACCGGCGGCGATGCACTCGGGGCGCGCGGGGCGACCCGCGGCGGCCTGGACGACACCGCCGCCCGCTGCGCGAGACTGAGTAACATCGCGCCATGAACGACGGCTTCGCCAGCCCGCGCGAGACCTGGGACGCACGCTTCGCGCGCGACGACTACATCTTTGGCCGTGCGCCGAACGTTTTCTTGACGCAGCAGGTCCACCGCTTCGCGCCGGGCATGCGCGCGTTGTGTGTCGCCGACGGCGAAGGTCGCAACAGCGTCTGGCTCGCCCAGCAGGGGCTCGCGGTCGTCGCTTTCGACATCGCGCCGCTGGGCGTGGCCAAGGCGCGCAGGCTCGCGCAGCAGGCGGGTGTCGCGGTCGATCATCGCGTGGCGAGCGTCGAGGCGTGGGAATGGACGCCCGCAGCGTTCGACGTCGTCGCCGCGATCTTCGTGCAGTTCGCCGCGCCCGCCGTGCGAGCGAAGATGTTCCAGGGAATGCTCGAAACCCTCAAACCCGGCGGCTGGCTGCTGCTGCAGGGCTACACGCCGCGCCAGCTCGAGTACCGCACGGGCGGGCCGCCGCTGGCGGACCACCTGTACACGCCCGCGCTGCTGCGCGCCGCGTTCGGCGCGCACGACATCGTCGAGCTGCGCGAGCACGATGACGTGCTGGCCGAGGGCACGCAGCATGCGGGCGTCTCGGCGCTGATCGACTGCGTCGTGCGCAAGCGCGGCTGATGTCGAAACCCGTTCGCTGACCCTCCGCTCCTTCACACGATGAACTATCGCCGCCTCGGCCGTTCCGGCCTCAAGGTCTCCGCTCTTTCCTTCGGTTCCTGGGTCACCTACGGTAACCAGGTCGACGTGCGCGCCGCACGCGAGCTGATGGCCGCGGCCTGGGACGCCGGCGTGAACTTCTTCGACAACGCCGAGGTGTACGCGCGCGGCCGGTCGGAGCAGATCATGGGCGAGGCGCTGAAAGCGCTCGGCTGGCCGCGCGGCCGCTACATCGTGTCGACGAAGTTCTACTGGGGGCTGGCCGAGGGCCAGGGCGAGCGTCCGAACGAGCGCAACACGCTGAACCGCAAGTACCTGCTCGGCGCGATCGACGGCTCGCTGGCGCGGCTGCAGCTCGACTACGTCGATCTCGTCTACTGCCACCGCCCCGACCCGGACACGCCGATCGAGGAAACCGTCTGGGCGATGCACGACCTCGTCGCGCGCGGCAAGGCGCTTTACTGGGGCACCAGCGAATGGCCCGCCGACGCCATCCGTGCCGCCTACGAGATCGCCGAGAGGCACCACCTGCACAAGCCGCTGATGGAGCAACCGCAGTACAACCTGTTCCACCGCAAGCGCGTCGAGCAGGAGTACCGGCGGCTGTACGCGGAAATCGGGCTCGGGCTGACGACCTGGAGCCCGCTTGCCAGCGGACTGCTGACCGGCAAGTACCGCCACGGCATTCCGCCCGGCTCGCGCGGCACCGTCGACAGCTACGCGTTCCTGCGCCCGCAGCTCACCGACCCCGAGAAGAACCGCATCGTCGGCGAACTGGAGAACGTCGCCCGCGACCTCGGCTGCACGCTGGCGCAGCTGGCGCTCGCCTGGTGCCTGGCGAACCCGAACGTCAGCACGGTGATCACCGGCGCCACGCGCGTCGAACAGATCCGCGAGAACATGAACGCGCTCGCCGTTGCGGCGCAGCTTGCACCCGACGTGCTGCGGCGGATCGACGCGATCGTCGGAGCGGCGTACGACTGAGCGGCGGACGACTAGCTTTTGCGCTGCTCCTCGCGCGCTTCGTACTGCGACGGCGTGGCGCCGCCGCGGGAGAGGAATTCGCGCAGGTGCTGCACGGCGTGGCGGTCGAGGGTATTGCTGTGGTGCGGCCGGTGCAGAATCGCCTCCGCACGGCCGAGCCTGGCGCGGATGCGCGCGCCGGAAAGCTGCTCCATTTCGACACCGAGGTGCTTCAGCAGCGACTCGACCTCGCGCCACTGGATGTTGCCGCTGATCGGGTCGTGGAAGATCGTACGGATCAGGTTCTCGTGCTTGTGGCTCATGAGCGGCGGCCGGGTCGGTGGGTTGCGGAGCAGGATACTCGCGATCCCGCGAGTCCGCGAAGCCGCCGGCGCGAGGTCGAGCCCGACGGAACGATTTGCGCCGGCCGGCCTCTGAGCCGCTGTCGGGCCGTGCAAGACCCGTCGCCGGCGGGCCGCTGGCCAGGCGCACGCAACCGTAGGGCCGGGACATGGCAGACAGGCGAGGGGCCCGATCAGGCGCTGGCCTTTCGGCGCAGACGGGCGACCCAAGCCGGCACCGCGCAGCGACGCCAGCGGGGTGCACGGTAGAAGGATTCTCGCCTTCCGAGTGCTGCGGAGCCGAGACAGGGAGGACTGCATGAACAAGACCGCCGAGCGCTTGATCTTCATTGGCCTGGCCATCGCTGTCGTGGTCGGCGGCTATCTGTGGTGGCGCCACCAGAATCCGCCCGCGCCGCCGCCGGTCGCGAAGGTCGAGCCGCCGCCCGCGCCCGCTCCGACGCCGGCCGAGCCCGAGATCGAACATCCGATCGCGCAGGCCGCTCCGGCCGAACCGCTGCCCGCGCTGGCCGACAGCGATGCGGCGATCCGCAAGTCACTCGCCGGTGCGGTCGGCGAGAGCGCGCTCGGCGAGTTTCTGATCGCCAGCGGCATCGTGCGCAAGATCGTCGCCACCGTCGACAACCTGCCGCGGCCGAGGCTCTCGCAGAAAGTCGTTCCGATCAGGCCGGTACCCGGAAACTTCGTCGTCTCCGGCAGCGGCGACGACGCGGTGATCGGTGCGGACAACGCCGCACGTTATGCGCCGTACGTCAAGGCGGCCGAAGCGATCGACACCCGCAAGCTCGTCGCCGTCTACGTGCACTTCTACCCGCTGTTCCAGCAAGCGTATCGCGAGCTGGGCTATCCGAAGGGCTACTTCAACGACCGGCTCGTGCAGGTGATCGACCATCTGCTGCTGACGCCCGAGATCAAGGGGCCGATCCGCGTCGCGCAGCCCAAGGTCCTGTACGAATTCGCCGATCCCGAGCTGGAGTCGCGCTCGGCCGGGCAGAAGCTGATGATGCGCATCGGCGTGGACAACGCGCAGCGCATCAAGGCCAAGCTGCGCGAGATCCGCCGCGCGGTTGCGCGCAGCGAAGTGGCGCAGCCGAACTGAGGCGCGCCCGGCCGGCAGCGCGCTGCGGGCGAACGTCGCGGGGCTTTCCGCGGGCGTCGGCGAGCGGGCAGCAGGGAGATTCGTTACGCTCGTTACCGCGAACGGCGCGGTCGGCGGGCGAACCCGCTCGGCTCGCCGCGCACGCCGCCGGCCTACTCGATGCCCACAGTCTCCGCTGCCCGCAACAGACGACGCCCGCTCGCCACCGGGCTCGCCCGTTCCCTCGGGCTGACACGCGCCGAACGTGCCGTGTTCGCGCGCCTGGACACGCCCGGGCGCATCCAGCGATTCGTCTACGCGATTCCGAGCAACCACGAACCCGACGGCGAGACCGTGCTGTCGGTGCGCGAGGTTCTGCGGCAGCGCCGCGCGCATTGCATCGAAGGCGCCTTCGTCGCCGCCTGCGCGCTGTGGCTGCACGGCGAGGCGCCGTTGCTGATGCACCTGGATTGCGACCCGAGCGACTATCCGCACGTGATCGCGCTGTTCCGCCGCGGCCGCTGCTGGGGCGCGATCTCCAAGACCAACGGCGTGCGACTGCGCTTTCGCGATCCGGTGTATCGGACGCTGCGCGAGCTGGCGATGTCGTACTTTCACGAATACAACAACAAACGCGGCGAGCGCACGCTGCGCGGCTATACACGCCCCTACGATCTGCGTCGCGTCGATCCCGCGCTGTGGGTGACGAACGGCAAGGCCTGCTGGGAGATCCACGACAAGCTGGCCGCGTTGCATCACGTGCCGCTGGTCACGCCGGCGCAGGTGCGCAGGCTTTCGCGGCTCGATCCGTTCGAGCAACGGATCGGCAAGCTGCACCAGTATCCGAAGCCGCGCCCCAAAGTGAGCGCGCCGCAGCCGGCGAGGAGTTCGCGATGACGACGATGCACGATCCGCACGGCCGTCGACTGCCGATCAAGCTCGACGCCACCTCCAACGGCGAGTTCGCGCCGGTGCCGCTTCCGGCTCCCGCGCGCATCGCGCGCGCGTACGCGGACAGCGCGGTGAATGCGGCCGCGCGTCGGCTCGCGCTCGCGCGCCGACGCTATCTCGTGTCACTGCTCGGCGCGGCGGCCACGCTCGCGGCGTTCGACCGGGCGTTTGCCGCCGCAGGCGCGCGCGGCGGCCGCTTCGTGCTGCCGAAGGAGGCGCCGTTCGAGCTGGCCGCCGCGCAGGAAGCACTCGCCGGCGACGAATTCATCTTCGACGTGCAGCTTCATCACGTGAACCCGCAGGGCGCGTGGCGCAAGCGCGCCGGCCCGCACGCCTTCAAGGGTTTCCCCAATGCGAACTGCGGCAAGGCCGATCACGTCGAGTGCTTCTCGTCCGGGCAGTTGCTCAAGGACGTCTTCCTCGACAGCGACACGGCGATGGGCGTGCTGTCGCACGTGCCTGGCGGCGCCGACACCAATCCGTTGGACTTCCAAGCCGCGGGCGTCACGCGCGCGGCCGCCAACGCGCTCGACGGGACCGAACGGCTATTGCTGCACGGCCGCTCGCTGCCCACGCTCGCGGGCGAGATCGAAGGCATGGACGCGCAGGCGGCGCGCTGGCCGCTCGCAGGCTTCAAGACCTACACGCAGTTCGGCCCGCGCGACGGCGCCGCGGGCTTTTTTCTCGACGACGAACGCTTCGGGCTGCCCTTCATCGAGCGCGCGCGCAAGCTCGGCGTGCGCAACATCTGTGTGCACAAGGGGCTGGCGTTCGGCCCGCGCGGTTACGAGTTTTCGAGCTGCATGGACGTCGGCCGCGCGGCCAAGCGCTATCCGGACCTGAACTTCCTCGTCTATCACTCGGGGTTCGACACGGGCATCAAGGAAGGTCCGTACGACCCGAAAGCGAAGTTCGGCGTCGACGCGCTGATCCGCACGGTCGCCGAAAACGGCGTGAACAACGTCTACGCCGAGCTGGGCAGCACCTGGCGCTTCGTGATGCGCGACCCGGACCAGGCCGCGCATCTGCTCGGCAAGCTGCTGAAGCACCTCGGCGAGGATCGCATCTTGTGGGGCACCGACTCGATCTGGTACGGCAGCCCGCAGGACCAGATCCAGGCGTTCCGCGCGTTCGAGATCGGCCGCGAATTCCAGGAACGCTTCGGCTATCCGGCGCTGACGCCGGCGGCCAAGCGCAAGATCTTTGGACTGAACGCCGCGCGCGTCTACGGCATCCAGCCCGAAGCGATGCGCGCCAGGCTCGCCCGCGATCGCGTGCACAAGACCAGGCTCGATTATCTGAATGCGCCCGACCCCTCGTTCGCGACGCTCGGTCCGCGCACCCGGCGCGAGTTCATCGCATTCCGGCAGTTGCACGGCGACATGCCGTGACCAGGGGTGAAGCTTTCGTCGCGCGCGGGTCGCTGGCCAGCCGCACGCAGCCGCAGGGCCGAGACCTATCAGGTGGACAGCCGAGGCGCGAAATGGTGCTTGCCTCTCGGCGCAGAACGGTGGCCGAAGCCGGCACCGCGCAACGACGCCAACGGACCGCGCGGCAGAAAGACTTGCGTCTTCTGAGCGGCGCGCTGCGGCTGGGCAGGCTGCTGCGTGCGTCGGTGCAGTCGCAACGGTGGGCCGTCGGCGTGCGTATGCGTCTCGCCGCTTGTCATTCGCTTCGCGGCGTGAGCATCGTCGCGCTGCTCGCCGCGCTCGCCTGCGCACCGGCCGCCGCGCAGCAGCGCCGCAACTGGTTCGGCGATCCATTCGCGCAGGCCACGTCCGGCCTGCCCGGCTGCCCGGTTCCGGAAGGGCCGCTCATCACCGAGGACGAGATGCGGCGCGAGGGTCACGCACGCATCGAGCGCGGCACGACCTGCTGGCTGCGGAAGCAGTGCGACGAGCCGAACGCCTACAAGAGCGACCCGCAGATCAATGCCGCGGTGGTCGCCGCGATCGCCGGCGATGCGCGCTTCGCGGGTACGAGCCTCTGGGTCACGACGCAGCGCAAGTTCGTCTTCCTGCAGGGCTGCGTGCGCTCGCGCGCGCAGATCGGGCAGCTCGTCGAGCTCGCGCGGCGCGTGCCGCGCGTCGAATACGTGGGTGACGAGCTGCTGGTCGGCACGCGCGGCAAGCCGCCCTACCGCACGGCCGAGAAGCGCTAGCTCGGCCTTTGCCCGGCGGCTGGGGTGCCGCGATAGTGCGGCGTCAGCTCGTCGACGTTGTCGCGCAGCATCTTGTCGTATTCGGATGCGTAATAGGCGACGGCCTGATCGAGCGTCTGCTCGGCGCGGTCCTCGCGCGTGAGCCAGACGAAGGCGTTGTAGCGCGCGGTCGCGTACATCATCACCGCGGCGACCCAGTCGCGCGGATAGCGCTCGTTCAGCTTGTTGGCAAGCTGGACGAACTCGTCGGCGGCATCGAGGAACTCGGGCGGGATGCCGTGGCGGGTTTGTGGCATCGGGATCTCCATGGAA
Organism: Burkholderiales bacterium; assembly: GCA_037442465.1. Taxonomy (GTDB): domain Bacteria; phylum Pseudomonadota; class Gammaproteobacteria; order Burkholderiales; family Burkholderiaceae_F; genus DSNY01. The sequence goes on along the minus strand of JBBIQI010000073.1, from coordinate 6,684 downwards.
TGCAGGCTAGATTAACGGCCCCGACGGCACCTCGCATACCGATGGACCGACTGTTCGTCATCCTGGGCGCGGCGAGCGCCTTGATCGGCGTGGCCGCCGGCGCTTTCGGCGCGCACGCGCTGAAAGGCCGGCTCGCGCCCGATCTGCTGGCGATCTTCGAGGCCGGCGTGCGCTATCAGCTCGTGCACGCGCTGGCGCTGCTTGCGGTCGCGTGGGCCTGCACGCGCTGGCCGGGGCGGCTCGCGCAAGCGAGCGGCTGGTCGTTCGTAGCCGGCACCGTGTTGTTCTCCGGCAGTCTATATCTGCTCGCGCTGACGGGCGTGCGCGCGTTCGGTGCGGTCACGCCGGTGGGCGGCGTGCTGTTCCTCGCCGGCTGGCTGCTGCTCGCGGCGGCCGCTTGGCGCGGCGCCCCGTCGGGTCATGGCTGAGCTGCCGAAGCATCGCTATTCGAAGGCATCCGTCGAGCGGCTCGCCGCCGCGCTGGTCGAGGCCGATCCGCGCATCGACGCGTCCGCATTCGCGCGCGCGGTGCTCGGGCGCGGCTGGAACGGTCTGGAGCTGAAGCAGCGCATGCGCCGCATCGCCGAGTGCCTGCACGCGCACGTGCCGGGCAACTACCGCGCGCAACTGGCGACGCTGCAGCGCGCGGCGCCGGGCTTCGGCGGCTTCGAGGGCATGTTTTTTCCCGACTTCGTCGAGCGCTACGGGCTCGACGACTTCGACGCTTCGATCGAAGCGCTGGAGGAATTCACGCGCCACTCGTCGAGCGAGTTCGCGGTGCGGCCCTTCATCGCCCGCTACGGCGAGCGCATGCTGCGCGCGCTCGCGCGCTGGGCGCGGCACGAGAACGAACACGTGCGCCGCCTCGCCTCCGAGGGCAGCCGGCCGCGCCTGCCGTGGGGCATGCGGCTGCCGCGGTTCGTCGCCGATCCCGCGCCGGTGCTGGCGATCCTGGAACGGCTGAAGGACGACCCGTCCGACGACGTGCGCCGTTCGGTCGCGAACAACCTGAACGACATCGCCAAGGATCACCCCGACGTGGTGCTCGCCGTCGCCCGGCGCTGGCTCGGCCGCTCGCCGCACACCGATGCGCTCGTCAAGCACGCGTGCCGCACGCTGCTCAAGCGCGGCGATCCGCGCGCGCTGCGCTTGTTCGGGCACCACGACGGCGTTGCGGTCGAAGTGCGCGGCTTCCGTCTCGGCGCCGCGCGCATCGCGATCGGCGAAACACTGGACTTCGCCTTCGCGCTGCGCCTGCAGCAATCCGAACCGGCGAAGCTGCGCATCGAATACGCGGTCGACTTCGTCAAGGCCAGCGGCGGCACCTCGCGCAAGGTCTTCAAGATCGGCGAACGGCGGCTCGAACCCGGCACGACGCTGCGCATCGCGCGCCGCCACCGCTTCCGCGACTTCACGACGCGCAAGCACTATCCCGGAGCGCACCGCGTCGCGCTCGTCGTCAACGGCGTGGAGCGCGCGGCGCGCAGCGTGCGGCTGGCGGCGGCGCGCCGCTAAACTGCGTGCACCCGGGAGGCATGCGATGGCCGCGCCAAGCGAAATCGAAAACATGGCGGTGTTCTGCGACTTCGAGAACATCGCGCTCGGCGTGGCCGAGGCGAAGTACGACAAGTTCGCGATCCGGCTCGTGCTGGAGAAGCTGCTGGTTAAGGGCAGCATCGTCGTCAAGAAGGCTTACTGCGACTGGGAGCGCTACAAGTCGTTCAAGGCGCCGATGCACGAGGCCGCTTTCGAGCTGATCGAGATCCCGCACGTGCGGCAGTCGGGCAAGAACTCGGCCGACATCCGCATGGTCGTCGACGCGCTCGACCTGTGCTACACGAAGCCGCACGTCGACACCTTCGTGATCGTCAGCGGCGACTCGGACTTCTCGCCGCTGGTGTCGAAGTTGCGCGAGAACAACAAGACCGTGATCGGCATCGGCGTGCGCGCGTCGACCTCCGACCTGCTGGTGAAGAACTGCGACGAGTTCATCTTCTACGACGACCTGGTGCGCGCCGACGAGTCGCAGCGCAGGAGCGCGGCTAGGCGCAAGGAAGCGAAGGAGGGCGAGGCGCGCGCGCCGAAGAAGAAGGCGAAGGCGGCCGACGTGTCCGCCGCCGAACCGGCCGCCGCCGACGAACGCCGGCAGGCCGCGCTCGACCTCGTGATGGAGACGCTCGAAGCGCTCGCCGCCGAACGCGGCGGCGACGAGAAGATCTGGCCGTCGATGATCAAGCAGGCGCTGAAACGGCGCCGGCCCGACTTCAACGAGTCCGCGTACGGCTACAAGAGCTTCGGCCGGCTGCTGGAGGACGCGCAGGAGCGCAAGCTGCTCGCGCTCGTCAAGGACGACAAGACCGGGCAGTTCGTCGTGCGTCCGGCCGCGTCGGAACGGTAGCGGACGAACCATGCGCCAGGACACCCGTTTCCCCAGGCTGTACATCGTCGATCACCCGCTGATCCAGCACAAGCTCACGCACATGCGCGACCGCGATACGTCGACGCGCACCTTCCGCGAGCTGCTGCACGAGATCACGCTGCTGATGGGTTACGAGGTCACGCGTTCGCTGCCGCTGACCACACGGCGGATCGAGACGCCGCTGACCGCGATGGATGCGCCGGTGATCGCCGGCAAGAAACTGGTGGTCGTGCCGGTGCTGCGCGCCGGGCTCGGCATGGCCGACGGCCTGCTGCAATTGATTCCGTCGGCGCGCGTCGGTCACATCGGGCTGTACCGCGACGAGCACAAGCGGCCGGTCGAGTACTACGTGCGACTGCCGGAGGTCGAGGACCGCGTGTTCATCGTCTGCGATCCGATGGTCGGCACCGGCTACTCGGCCGCGCACGCGGTCGACGTGCTGAAAAGGCGCGGCGTGAGCGCCGATCGCATCCACTTCCTCGCGCTGGTCGCCGCGCCGGAGGGTGTGGCGGTGTTCCAGGATCGCCACCCCGACGTGCCGATGTACGTCGCCGCGCTCGACGACTATCTGAACGACCACGCCTACATCGTTCCCGGGCTCGGAGACGCCGGCGACCGGCTATTCGGAACGAAGTGAAAGGGTGTGTTCACGACACGGCGACACGGAGGATGCCGTAACGACCCGATGCGGTGTTCTGTGCCTGTATGGTGAAAACCCATCCTTCGAAGGCCGCTGATCTCACCACAGAGGCACAGAGGCACAGAGGAAAGCAACTGCTCGCCGTTCTCGGTGTCTCGGTGGCGAAGCGAGCTTCTACGCCGCGCGGCGTGCGCGGGCGCGGCGATGCGCGGTCCAGCGGATCAGCAGTTCGCGCAGGCGCGCGGCGTCGAACGGCTTGGCGATGAAATCGTTCATGCCGAGCGCGAGGCTCTGCTGCTGCTCGGAGGCGAGCGAGGCGGCGGTCAGCGCGATGATCGGCAACTCGTCCGCACCGTAACGCTTGCGCAGTTCGACGGTGGCTTCGTGCCCGCTCATCACGGGCATGTGCACGTCCATCAGCACCGCGTCGAAGCGCCCGTCCTCGCGCTCGACCGCCTCGACCGCCTGCCGCCCGTCGGTGGCCTGCACGACCTCGACACCCCAATTGGCGAGCAGCGTCTCCGCGATCAGCATGTTGACCGGGTTGTCCTCGACCAGCAGCACGCGCGCACCGTCCAAAGCCGCATCATCGTCATCGGGCCGTGCACTGGGCGCGGCCGCCGGCGGCGCGTCCGCGCGCGCCAGCGGCAGCTCGCACCAGAACGTGCTGCCGCGATCGACTTCGCTGTCGCAGCCGACCTCGCCGCCCATCAGGTGCGCCAGTTGGCGGCAGATCGACAGTCCCAGTCCCGTTCCGCCGAAGCGGCGCGTCGTGGACTGGTCGGCCTGCACGAACGGGCTGAACAGCCGCGCGCGGGTCGCGGCGTCGATGCCGATGCCGGTGTCGACGACGGCAAAGCGTACGCGCTGGCCTTCGGGCGGCGCTTCGCCGCGCACCTCGGCGCGCAGCTCGATGCGGCCGCGCAGCGTGAACTTGACCGCGTTCGACAGGAAGTTGCCGAGGATCTGCCGGATTCGCACCGCGTCCCCGCGCGCGTAGCGCAGCAGCCCGGGGTCGACGGCCAGCTCGAACGCGAGCCCGCGCTCGGAGGCGAGCGCGCGGTACGCGGTGAACGTCGCTTCGAGCAGTTCATGCACGTCGAACGGCGCCTCGTCGAGCGCGAGCTTGCCCGCCTCGATCTTCGACAGATCCAGGATGTCGGAGATGATCGCCGCCAGCGATTGCGCGGTTTCGGCGATCAGCTCCAGGTATTCGCGCTGCTGCTCGCGGCTTGCGGCCGGATCGAGCGCGAGCCGCGCCAGCCCGAGCAGGCCGTTCAGCGGCGTGCGGATCTCGTGGCTGGTGTTGGCGAGGAACGCGCTCTTCGCGCGATTGGCGGCCTCGGCCTCGTCGCGCGCGGCGGCGAGCGCGCGCTCCCACTCGCGCCGCTCGGTAACGTCTTCGACGATCCAAATCGTCCCGCCGCCGGCCGGGTTGAACGGATCGATCGCGCGCGCGCGCATGCGGGCAAGGAAGGTCGTGCCGTCGCGCCGGCGGACGGTCGCCTCGAAGTCCACGCCTTCGCCGCGCGCCAGCAGCGGGCCGTAGCGGCGGCCGACCTCGGCGTAGTCCTGCGGCGTTGGCCAGACGACCGCGCCGGGCTGGCCGAGCAGCGCCTCGGGCGGCCAGCCGAGCATCTGCGCGAAGCGCGGGTTGACGTGCTGGAACACGCGGTCGCGCGTGAAGGCGATGCCGACCGAGGCGTTCATGAACATCGCCTCGTACTGCAGCCGCGCCTGCTCGGCCTGCGTCACGTCGCGCGCGATCGTCACCGCGTAGCGTTTGCCTTCGAGGTCGAACAGTGCGCTCGACATCATGACCGAGCGCACGTCGCCGTCCGCACGCGCAAGCCGCATCGGATAGTCGCGCAGCCTGCGCTCGGCGCGCAGCCGCTCGATGAAAACCTCGCGCTGTTGCGCATCGGCCCAGATGCCCAGTTCGAGCGTGGTGCGGCCGCGCGCCGCGTCGACGGCGATGCCGGTGATGCGCGTGAAGCCCTCGTTGGCGAGCACGACGCGACCGCTGGCGGCTTCGGTCACGATGATGCTGTCGGCGCCGGCTTCGAACAGTTGCGCGAACATGGCCTCCGAGCGTGCCAGCCGTGCCTCGGCGTGCTTGCGCTCGGTCAGATCGAAGTAGATCGACAGGCTGGCCGGACCATCGGTGTGATCGACGCGGATGACCGAGGCCTGCACGAACAGGTCCTGCCCGTCGCGCCGCTGCATGCGGATCTCGGCGGTCGGCACCGAGCCGCCGACCGGCATCGATTCCATCTGCGCGATGCGCTGGGCCGAGAACATCCTTGACTCCGGATGGTTCAGCTCGACCATGGCGAGCCCGACCATCGCTTCCGCCGACGGATAGCCGAACAGCGCCGCCGCGGCATCGTTGGCGAGCAGCACGAAGCCGCGCCGGTGGATGATGAACGGCGACGGCGAGCGCATGAACAGCTCGCGAAAGCGCCGCTCGCCCAGCTCGAGCGCGCGCCGCCCCTCGACCTCTTCGGTAACGTTGCGGCCCACGCCCCAGTAGCCGCGGAAGCGGCCCTGCGCGTCGAACACGGGTTCGCCGCTGACGCTGACGTAGACCGGCCGGCCGTCGCGATCGAGCCGCCGCATCACGAAGTCGCGGAACGGTCGGTGCGCGTCCAGGTCGGCGCGGTGCGCGGCCCACTGCGCATCGGTCAGCTCCAGCTCGGGCAGCTCCCAGCGCGTCTTGCCGAGGTGCGTGCTCGGCGCAATACCCGTCTTGTCCTGGACCGCGCTCGAAATGTAGGTGAAGCGGAACTGCTCGTCCTGCTCCCAGTACCAGTCCGAGGCGATCGCCAGCAGCGCGCGGAAACGGCTCTCCTGGGTCTTGGCCTCGGCGAGCGACGCCTGCACGATGCGCGCGAGCATCCAGGCAAACAGCAGCGCCATCGCCAGCAGCAGCGCGTGCGTCAGCATCCGCGTGGTGAGCGGCATCGCGCCGACCAGCGCGACGCCCGGCAGCCAGCCGCGCAGCTCGGCGACGTACATCGCCAGCAGTGCGGCGCCGCACAGGGCCGCGAAAACCACCGCCGCACGCATGCCGACGACCACGCCGGCGACCAGCACCGTGATCGCATATGCGCCCAGCAACAGCGCGTGAATGCCGAGCCCGCCGGCGACTGCATACACGGTCGTGCACAACAGCGTGGCCGCCAGACCGGCGAGCACGCCGAGCTGCACCCGCCCGCGGCGCGCAACCGCGGCGGCGGCGGCCAGCGCCGCCGCGTACGCGAAGACGACGGCCAGACCGACGTGCCGCATCGACGCCACCGCCTCCGAACTCATCGACAGAACGACTGCGACGGCCGCCGCGCAGACCAATGCGGCGATGCCAAAGAACACGTTGGCGACGAGCGCAGCCACGCCGTCCTTCGGCGGGCGCGCGGAATCGGGGCGGGGCATCGCGGTCATCGTCGTCAGCGGCGGGCGCGGCGTGCCAGCGGCCGAACGCCCGCCCGTCGTCGATGGCGACTGTCGCATTGGCGCGCGGATCGCGACGGGGCGAATTCGCGCGGAAAGGCGGGACAATTTGCCCGGGCGCGGGGCCCCGCGCCGCGCCGCGCGAGCGGCATCCGACGCCCGGCTGCGCCGGGCA
>JBBIQI010000072.1:0-15357 GCA_037442465.1 Burkholderiales bacterium | reverse complement strand
ATTCCCAGCCGAAGTCCCTCGTCATTCCGAGCCGTCCCGTTCTTGTCATTCCGAGCCGAAGGCGAGGAATCTCAGCCGCTCGCCGCGCCGAGATCCCTCGCACTGCTCGGGATGACGAAGCCAGGGTGCGGGATGACGAAGCCAGGGTGCGGGATGACGACAACCTTGGCGCTGCGGACGGCAGCCTCGGCGCGTGGCTCGACGACGGCGCGCATTCCGCGCCTGCGCCTTGCGCTAGCGCGTGATGACCCGGCCGATCGCCGCTTCACCCGCTGGGTGAGCGCAGTCGAAGCCGCAACCCATGGCCGCGCAACGCACTTGCGCGAAACTGCAACGGCGGACTGCCGAATTCAGGGTCAGACGCCGCGCGTCGTGCCGTGCCAGTCGCCCGGGTCGGTCCGAGCCCGGGCCGCGGGCCGAGGCCGGCAACCCCGATCGGCCGCGGGTTCGGCCGGTGGGGCGACCGGATGGAGTCTGCAGGCTTCGATCGCGCGATGCGCCCCAGCGAGAGCGCCTGCGGTCAAGCGTCGGCCTCGGATTGACATGACGTGCCGTGTTCCGATGGGTGCGTGTCGCCTGCGCGCTCGACTCCGGGCAGGGACCGCCCGCGAGCAAGTGCTGCAGCGGTCTCAGGCGAACGTCGCGATCACCGGCGCGTGGTCGCTCGGCTGCTCGCGGCGGCGCGGTTCGACGTCGATCGTGCACGCCGTGCACTGCGCCGCGAACGCGGGCGACAGCAGGATGTGGTCGATGCGCAATCCCCACTTGCGGCGGAACGCCAGGTTGCGGTAGTCCCACCATGTGAAGCTGCGCTCGGGCTGGGCGAACAGGCGGAAGCTGTCCTTCAGACCGAGATCGAGCAGCGCACGAAAGGCCGCGCGTTCGGGTTCGGAGAAGAGCACCTGGCCGTCCCACAGCACCGGGTCGTGCACGTCGCGCGGTTCGGGTGCGATGTTGAAGTCGCCGGCGAGTGCGAGCTTCTCGTGCCGTGCCAGTTCGCCTTTGAGCCAATCGGTCAGTGCCGCGATCCAGCGCAGCTTGTACTCGTACTTGTCGCTACCGACCGCCTGCCCGTTCGGAAAATACGCGCAGACCACGCGCAGGCCGTCGAGCGTGACTGCGAGCAGGCGCTTTTGCTCGTCCTCGAAGTTCGGCAGGTTGACCTGCGCGTCGGTCGGCGCACCGACCGCGGCGTCGCGCAGCAGGATGGCCACACCGTTGTAGGTCTTCTGCCCGGCGTAGACGCTGCGGTAGCCGATCTTCGCCAGCTCGTCGACCGGAAACTTGTCGTCGGTGAGCTTGGTTTCCTGCAGGCACACGATGTCGACCGCGTGCGCGCCGAGCCAGTCGGTGAGGTGCGGCAGCCGCACCTTCAGCGAGTTGACGTTCCAGGTGGCGAGCGACAGTGGCATCGGTGCACGCGCCGGCCGCGCACGGCCGCGCGCGTGGCTTCAGTTGGCCGGTGCGGCGGGCGGCTGCGGTGCCACGGGCGCGACCAGCGGCTGCGGCGACGGCGGGCGCCAGTTGCGTGCCAGCAGCGAAGTGCGCGGATAACCCGCGAGGTCGAGCAGCGTGTGCCAGGCGCCGGGCTCGAAATTGCGCTCGAGCTGGCGCCCGACTGCGAGCACCGGCAGACGGTTCGTCTGCGCGATGCGCTGAAGCTGCTCGATGTCGTCGTTCGACGTCACCGTACGCTCGACATACGGAACACCGCGCGCGCGCAGCAGTTCGCGCCCGGCGTCGCACGGTGCGCACGGCGCGGTCGTGTACAGCACGACCGGATGCTGTTCGGCGACGCGCCGCAGCTCGTAAGGCAGCCCGCGCAGCAGTTCGCTGCCGCTTTCTTCGCTGCGCATGTCGATGCGCTGGATGTTGCGCGCTTCGCGCGGCGGACTGTCGCCGTAACTCACGCGTCCGTCGGCGTCGGTCCACTTGTACTGTGCCGCGACCGGCAGTGCGACCACACACAGCAGCATGCACAGAGACTTCGTCACGCTCGGTCCTCGCTCGTCAATCCGCAGCCGATGCTTCACGCGCTCATGCCATTGTGCCGCAGCAGCGCGTCGATCTGCGGTTTGCGGCCGCGGAAGGCGACGAATGACGCCATCGCCGGGCGGCTGCCGCCGACGGCGAGGATCTCGTCGAGGAAGCGGCGGCCAACCGCGGGGTCGAGCACGTTGCCGTTTTCCTCGAACGCGGCATAGCAGTCGGCGGAGAGCACCTCGGCCCACTTGTAGCTGTAATAGCCCGCGGCGTAGCCGCCGGCGAAGATGTGCGTGAAGCTCCACGCGCCGCGGAAGAACTCGGGCGGGAACACGACCGCCACTTCGCGCCGCACGTCTTCGGCCAGTCGCAGCACGTCGCGCGGGGTGGCGTGCGCCGGGTCGAACTCGGTGTGCAGGCGCATGTCGAACAGGCCGAACTCCAGCTGCCGCACCATGTGCATGCCGCTCTGGAAGTTCTTGGCGGCGATCATCTTGTCGAACAGCGCGCGCGGCAACGGCTGTCCGGTCTCGACGTGCTCGGTCATGCGCTGCAGGCACTCCCACTCCCAGCAGAAGTTCTCCATGAACTGGCTGGGCAGTTCGACGGCGTCCCACTCGACGCCGTGGATGCCGGAGGCGGCGAGCTCGTCGACGCGGGTCAGCAGGTGGTGCAGGCCGTGGCCGAACTCGTGAAACAGCGTCAGCACCTCATCGTGCGTGAACAGCGCCGGCCGGCCGCCGACCGGCGGCGAGAAATTGCAGGTCAGGAATGACACCGGCGTCTGCACGCGGCCGGCGACGCGCCGGCGCGTACGCGCATCGTCCTGCCAGGCACCGCCCTGCTTGTGCTCGCGCGCGTACAGATCGAGGTAGAACTGCCCGATCAACGCACCGCCGGCGTCCTCGATGCGGAAAAACTTGACGTCCGGATGCCACACCGGTGCGCTGTCAGGGCGGATCTTGACCGCGAACAGCGTCTCGATAACGTGGAACAGTCCCGCGAGCACCTTGTGTTCGGGAAAGTATTGCTTGAGCTCCTGCTCGGAGTACGCGTAGCGCGCCTGACGCAGCTTTTCGCTGGCGTACGGGATGTCCCACGGCTGCAGATCGGGCAGGCCGAGCTCGCGCGCGGCGAACTCGCGCAGCTCGGCCATGTCGCGCTCGGCGTGCGGCTTGGAGCGATGCGCCAGGTCGCGCAGGAAGCCGAGCACCTCGTCGGGCGTGGACGCCATCTTCGGTACCAGCGACACTTCGGCGAAGTTACGGTAGCCGAGCAGTTGCGCCATCTCGCGCCGCAGCCGCAGCAGTTCGAGCATCACGCCGCTGTTGTCCCAGTCGGGCTTGCCGAACTCGGACGCGCGCGTCGAGTACGCGCGATACAGCTCGAACCGCAACGCGCGGTCGTCGGCGTATTGCAGCGCCGGAAAGTAGCTCGGAAAGTGCAGCGTGATCTTGTAGCCGGACTTGCCTTCGGCGGCCGCGGCCTCGCGGTACATCTCGAGCACGTCGCCCGGCACGCCGGCCAGCCGCGCGCGATCGTCGACGACGAGCGCAAAGGCGTTGGTCGCGTCGAGCACGTTTTCGGCAAAGCGCGTCGATAGCTGCGCCAGCTTCTCGCGGAGCGCGCGCAGCCGCTGCTTCTGCGGCGCAGGCAGTTCGGCGCCGCCCAGGCGGAAGTCGCGCAACTCGTTCTCGACGATTCGGCGGCGCGCCGCGGGCCAGGCAGCGAAGTCGGGTGCGGCGGCGAGCTGCTTGAAGCGCTCGTACAGACGCAGGTTCTGCGACAGTTCGGTCCAGAACGCCGTGAGCTTGGGCAGATTGGCGTTGTACTGCTCGCGCAGCGCCGGCGTGTCGACGACGGCGTTCATGTGGGACACGGCTGCCCAGGCGCGCGACAGCCGCTCGGTGGCGTCGTCCAGCGGCGCAACCACGTTGTCCCAGGCGGCCGGCGTGGTCGCATCGGACACCCGTTCGATCGTCGCGCGACAGTCGGCAAGCAGCGCGTCGATCGCCGGCGACACGTGCTCGGGCAGGATCTCCGTGAAGCGCGCGAGATCGCGAAAGTCCAGCAGCGGGTTGGTGGCGTTGTCAAATGGCATCGGTGTTCGGCGCGGACGACGGGCGCGTGGCTCGTCAGAGGTGGGCCCCGGTGGGAAGCCGGTCGGCAACCGCGGGCGGACGCTCGGCGGCGCGCTCGGCGGCCTCGACCGTGTTGGTGAGCAGCATCGCGATCGTCATCGGGCCAACGCCGCCGGGCACCGGCGAGATCCAGCCGGCGACCTCGCGCACGGCATCGAAGTCGACGTCGCCGGCGAGCTTGCCGTCGGGCGTGCGGTTGGTGCCGACGTCGATGACGACGGCACCCGGCTTGACCATGTCGCGGGTCACGAGCTTGAGCTTGCCCACCGCAGCCACCAGCACGTCGGCCTGGCGCGTGATCGATGCCAGGTCGCGCGTGGCGCTGTGGCAGATCGTCACGGTGGCATTGGCCGCTAGCAGCAGCATTGCCATCGGCTTGCCGACCATGTTCGAGCGGCCCAGCACCACGGCGTGCGCGCCACGCAGCGGACAATCGATCGACTCCAGCATCTTCATCACCCCGTACGGCGTGCACGAGCGGAAGTGCGGGCGGCCCATCAGCGTCAACCCGGCGTTCATGGCGTGCAGCCCGTCGACGTCCTTCTCGAAGTCGATGGTCTCAAGCACCTTCTGCGGGTCGAGGTGTCGGGGCAGGGGCAATTGCACAAGGATGCCGTGGACCTCCGGATTGGCGTTCAGCGTCCGGATGCGCGCGAGCAGTTCGGCTTCGGCGGTCTGCGCCGGCAGGTGCTCGAACCAGGAGCGGATCCCCGCGTCTTCGCACGCTTGAACCTTGTTGCGGACGTAGACCGCCGAGGCCGGATCGTCGCCGACGAGCAGGACCGCCAGCCCCGGGCGGTGTCCGCGCGCGGCCAGCGCGTCGATGCGGGGCCGCAGGGCGGCGCGTACCGACGCAGCAAGCGCTTTGCCGTCGATCAGACGGGCGGTCATCGAAGCGGAAAACAGGGAAGGAGGAAGGCAGGCGCGGATTTTACGCCGCAGCCCGCCGGGACCTACGCGGCGGCACCACCCGAAAGCGCGACGCGCATCAGGTCGGCGACCGTGTTCGCGCGCAGCTTGTCCATGATATTGGCGCGGTGAGCCTCGACCGTCTTGATCGAAATGCCGAGATCGTCGGCGATCTGCTTGTTCAGACGCCCCGCGACGATGCGCTCGAGCACCTGCTGCTCGCGCGGGGTCAGCCGGGCGAGCAGCGCCTCGTTCAGCCGCTGCCGCTCCGCGCTGGCAGCAACCGCGCGCGCGTGCGCGAGCATGCGCTCGACCAGCGCCTTTAACGCGGTCTGGTCGAACGGCTTTTCGATGAAGTCGACCGCGCCCTTCTTCATGGTCGACACGGCCATCGGCACGTCGCCGTGTCCGGTGATGAAAATGATCGGCAGCGCGAGCTTGCGCGCGAGCAGTTCGTCCTGCAGCTCGAGGCCGCTCATCCCGGGCATGCGCACGTCCAGGATCAGGCAGGCGATCGCCTGCGGATCGAAGCCGGCGAGAAAGGCCTCGGCGCTGTCGTAGGTTTCGACGCGGTAGGAACTGGCTTCCAGCAGCCACTGCAGCGAGTCGCGCACGGCCTCGTCGTCGTCGACGACGTAGACCACGCCCAAGGTGTCCTTGCTGTCCGTCTCGTTCATGCCCGGTCCTTTACTTCGCAGCCGCTTCGCTCGGTGCGCGCGCATTGTCGGAGCCGTCGGCGTCCGCCGCAAGCGGAAGGGTGAAGCGCATGATCGACCCGCCGGTCGGCTCGGGGTTTTTCTCCAGATGCAGCCGGCCCTGGTGGAACTCGATGATCGAGCGGCAGATGTTCAGCCCCATGCCCATGCCTTCGGGCTTGGTGCTGAAAAACGGTTGGAAGACGTTGGCCAGATGCGCTTGCGGAATGCCGCTGCCGCGGTCGACCACGGCGACCGCGGCCTGGCCATCGGCCGGCGCACGCTTGACGATCACGTCGATGCGGCGCACGGTCGCCTGCTCCATCGCGTCGATGGCGTTCTTTAGCAGGTTCAGCAGCACCTGCTCGATCAGGATCGGGTCGACGTCCAGCGGCGGAAGCGCCGGATCGACGGTGGCGGCGATGGTGATGTTCTTCTTGCCGGCTTCGATCTCGGCAAAGGCGATCGCGTCGTCGACGATGCGCTGCGCCGGGGTCGGGCGGCGCCGCGGCTCGGAGCGCTTCACGAACTCGCGGATGCGCCGGATGATGCGACCGGCGCGCTGCGCCTGCGTCGAGGTCTTCTCCAGCGCGGCACGCAGGTCCGCCGGCGGCACCGTTCCGGCACTCAGCCGCGCGAGCGTGCCTTCGCTGTAGTTGACGATCGCCGTCAGCGGCTGGTTCAGCTCGTGCGCCAGCGAGGACGCCATCTCGCCCATCGTCATCAGGCGCGCGGTGAACTGCACCTTGTCCTGCTGCTGGCGCGCGATCTCCTCGGTCGTCTTGCGCAGCGTGATGTCGGTGGCGATCTGCAGGCGCACCGCGCGGCCGGCATCGTAGTCCTTCCCCGGCCAGCGGATCTCGCGCATGCGCACGTCGTACCAGCGGCCGCTCGCCTCGTCGAGCACCTCGCCGCTCATCTCGGGCCCGGCGCGCCCGCGCAGCCGTTGCGCCAGCCGTTGGTGGCCGGCGTTCGATTCGCCAAAGCGGGTGCGGTACTCCCGATTGGCGAACAGCAGCCCTTCGTCTTCCGCGCCGGCTTCGATCGGCACGACGGACACGGCGGCCTCCAGCGACTCCAGCACGGTAGTGAAGCGCTCGTGCGCCGCGGCCAGCTCGCTGCGGATACGTTTGGGTTCGGTGACGTCCGCGAGCGAACTCATCCAGCCGATCTGCCGACCGGTGTCGTCGACCAGCGCGGAAACATACATGCGGGCGTCGAAGCGCGAGCCGTCGGCGCGCAGCACCTGCGCTTCGAACCCTGCGCTCGGAATGTCGGCCGCGAGGATGCGCCGCAAGTGCTTCTCGTGCTCCGCGCGCATGTCGGCCGGCCAGTACGGCAGCGGCGCGCCGCGACCGATCAGATCGCGCTCGCTCCAGCCGGTCATCTGGCAGAAGGCACGATTGACGTAGCGCAGCACACCGTCGGTGTCGAACACGCTCAGACCCGTGGCCATCGAGTCTTCCATCGCGCGGCGCAGCGCCGTTTCGGCCAGCAGGGCGTGATCGATGCGCGCCTGGCGCGAGGTGTAGTGGGCCAGCGCGCCGAGCGCGATCGCCACTGCGGCGGCCAGTGCGCCGACGACCCAGACGAGCGCGCTACCGATGAGCCCCGATTCGAGCTTGAACGCGCTGGCGTGCAGGCGTACATCCGGCGGCAGTGGCGAGATCGCGGTCGAGTAGGTCGGCGCGTTCGGCGCGGGCGCGCTGGCCGTGGTGCTGGCGAGCACGCCCGCGGTGGTCTGCAGCGACAGGCGGTAGCGGTCCGCGGTCTCGGCGGCCACGCCGGCGCGCAGCAGCTCGCCAGGCGAGACGCGCGCGACGATCGCGCCGACGTAGCGCGCCTGCGCGAACGCGGGAACGATCAACACGATCGCCGTGTCGGTCGGGGTCTGGCCCGCGAGCGCGAAGGTCGCGGTGCCGGACGCCCGCGCTCGCGCCAGCAGCGGCTGCAGTGGCGGTTCGACCGCGTTGCCGGCGACGGCGTTCGGCGTCGAAGGTAACGGCCAGGCAAACCGCCCGCCGGCGTCCACGAAACGGGTTTGGACGACTTCGGGCTTGGAAGCGACCAGTTCCGAGGCGACGCTCGCGAAGCGCCGCTCGCCGATCGTTCCGGCCCCGATCTCCAGCGCCGCGGTCGTCAGGGTTTCCTTGAGTGCGGTCAGGCGCAGCGTGATCTGCTGTGCCGCCGAGTCGATGTCGCGATGCATCGCATCGCGCTGTAGTTGCCGGTCTTCGACGACCATGGCAACGAACAGCCCCGCGATCAGCACGACGAGCAGGCCGATCACCGCAAACGGCAGCCACGGCGCGGAACGCACACGCCGTGCCCGCGCATCGGCCAGCGCGTCGAAGGCAGCGATCAACGAATGCTTGGCGGCCGGCGCAGTCATCGGGCACAGTGCGCTCGATGCGGCGAACTGCGGATGCAATCGCCGCGGGCGCGCTGCATATTAGGCGAGGCGATCTTGGCCTCCGAAATCATTGACACCCGCGGCGCAAGTATTTCGTTATACGCAAAGCGCTATCGTAATTTGAAAAATCGATGAGCCGCTGTTAGAGTCCGCCCGTGCATCTCGCCAACGGTTGCGCACGGCGGCGACGCATATGCCAAGGAGACTGCGATGTCCGCGATTCCGAACATTCCGGCGGCGGCTGCCGCCAACGATCCCGACGCGCTCGAGACGCAGGAGTGGCTCGATGCGCTCGATGCGGTACTGGAGCGGGAGGGCGCGTACCGGGCGCACTACCTGCTGGAGCGGCTGATCGACAAGGCGCGACGATCTGGCGCGTACATCCCGTTTTCCCCGAACACCGCCTACATCAACACGATCCCGCCGCATCTGGAGGAGCAGTCCCCGGGCGATTACGCGATCGAGGAACGCATTCGTTCGTACATCCGTTGGAACGCGATGGCGATGGTCGTGCGCGCCAACCGCGGCGACGGCGATCTGGGCGGCCACATCGCCAGCTACGCGTCGGTGGGCACGCTGATGGAGGTCGGTTTCAACCACTTCTGGCGCGCGCCGAGCGCGGACTTCGGCGGCGACCTGATCTACTTTCAGGGGCATTCGTCCCCCGGCGTGTACGCCCGCGCCTTTCTCGAAGGGCGGCTGACCGCCGAGCAACTGGACAACTTCCGGCGCGATGTCGACGGCAAGGGCATCACGTCGTACCCGCATCCGAAACTGATGCCGGACTTCTGGCAGTTCCCGACGGTCTCGATGGGCTTGGGGCCGTTGCAGGCGATCTACCAGGCGCGCTTCCTGAAGTACCTGCACAACCGCGGCATCGCCGACACGAGCGGCCGCAAGGTCTGGTGCTTCTGCGGCGACGGCGAGATGGACGAGCCGGAGTCGATGGGCGCGATCGGCATGGCCGCACGCGAGCGCCTGGACAACCTGATTTTCGTCGTCAACTGCAACCTGCAGCGCCTCGACGGCCCGGTGCGCGGCAACGGCAAGATCATCCAGGAACTGGAGGGCAGTTTCCGCGGTGCCGGCTGGAACGTCATCAAGCTGATCTGGGGTTCGTACTGGGATCCGCTGCTTGCCAAGGACAAGGACGGCTGGCTGCTGCGGTTGATGGAGGAGACCGTCGACGGCGAGTACCAGAACTACAAGGCCAACGACGGCGCCTTCGTGCGCAAGCACTTCTTCGGCAAGTACCCGCAGACGCTCGAAATGGTCTCGCGTATGAGCGACGCGGACATCTGGCGCCTGAACCGCGGCGGGCACGACCCGCACAAGATCTACGCGGCTTACGCCGCCGCGGTCAAGCACGAGGGGCAGCCCACCGTGATCCTGGCGAAGACCGTCAAGGGTTTCGGCATGGGCAAGATCGGCGAGGCGAAGAACCCGACGCACCAGGTCAAGAAGCTCGACACCGATGCGGTGCGCGAATTCCGCGACCGCTTTGCGATCCCGGTGCCGGACGACGAACTCGAGCGGGTGCCGTTCTACAAACCGGCCGATAACTCGCCGGAAATGAAGTACCTGCACGAGCGGCGCCGCGCGCTGGGCGGCTATCTGCCGCAGCGGCGACGCACGTCCTCCGAAAAGCTCGCCGTGCCGTCGCTCGAAGCCTTCAACGCCATCCTGGAGCCGACCGCCGAGGGCCGCGAGATCAGCACGACCCAGGCGTTCGTGCGGTTCCTGACGCAGTTGGTGCGCGACAAGACGGTCGGACCGCGGGTCGTTCCGATCATTCCCGACGAGGCGCGCACCTTCGGCATGGAAGGCATGTTCCGCCAACTCGGCATCTTCAGCCAGCAGGGGCAGTTGTACGAGCCGGTCGACCGCGACCAGGTCATGTACTACCGCGAGGACAAGGCCGGACAGATCCTCGAGGAGGGAATCAACGAGGCCGGCGCGATGGCCGACTGGATCGCTGCGGCGACGTCGTACTCGAACAACGACCGCATCATGATCCCCTTTTACATCTTCTATTCGATGTTCGGCTTCCAGCGCGTCGGCGACTTGTGCTGGGCCGCGGGGGACATGCAGTCGCGCGGGTTTCTGCTCGGTGCGACCAGCGGCCGCACGACGCTCAACGGCGAAGGCCTGCAACATCAGGACGGCCACTCGCACCTGATGAGCGCCACGATCCCGAACTGCGTCAGCTACGACCCGACCTTCGCGCACGAAGTCGCGGTGATCCTGCAAGCCGGGCTCAAACGCATGGTCGAAGACCAGGACAACGTCTGGTACTACGTGACGCTGATGAACGAGAACTACCCGCATCCTGGCCTCAAGAAAGGGCAGGAGGAGGGCATTCTGCGCGGCATGTATCTGTTCAAGGAAGGTATGGCCGGCAGCGGCAAGGGTCTTTCGATCCCGCGAGTGCAGTTGCTGGGCAGCGGCACGATCCTGCGCGAGGTCATCGCCGCGGCCGATCTGCTCGAAAAGGATTGGGGCGTGGCGGGCGACGTCTGGAGCGTCACGAGCTTTACCGAGCTGCGGCGCGACGGCATCGACTGCGAGCGCTGGAACCTGCTGCACCCGACCGACAAGAAGCCGAAGAAGGCCTACGTGACCGAGAAGCTCGAACGCACCGCCGGGCCGATCGTCGCGTCGACCGACTACATGCGACTGTTCGCCGATCAGATCCGGCCTTACCTGCCGAAAGGACGCACGTATCACGTGCTCGGCACCGACGGCTTCGGGCGTTCGGACACGCGCGAGAAGCTGCGCGCGTTCTTCGAGGTCGATCGCCGCTTCGTGGCCGTGGCTGCGCTGCGCGCGCTCGCCGAGGAAGGCGCGTTGCCGATGGCCAAGGTCGCCGAGGCGATCAAGAAGTACGGCATCGATCCGAACAAGCCGAACCCGACGCGCGCCTGAGGCGCCGCTGACCGCACGCGACGCCCGCCGCTCGCGGGCGCGGCGAACGACAAGAACGGAGACGCGACGATGGGCAACCTGGTCGAAGTGAAGGTTCCGGACATTGGCGACTTCAAGGACGTGGAAGTCATCGAAGTGCTGGTCAAGGAAGGCGACGTGGTGGCGCGCGAGCAGTCGCTGATCACGGTGGAGAGCGACAAGGCGTCGATGGAGATTCCGTCGTCGCACGCGGGGCGGGTCAAGGCGATGCGGGTGAAGTTGGGGGACAAGGTCTCGGAGGGCAGCGTGATTCTCGAGTTGGAGGCCGCCGAGGTGGCCGCGGCCGAAAATCTCCCCCAGCCCCCCTTTGTTAAAGGGGGGGGCGAATCGCGTCAGACTGCCTCACCCGCCTTTGAAAAAGGGGGGCCGGGGGGGATTTCTCCAGCCCCCGCCGCCCAGCGCCCGACAGCCGAAGCCCTTCAGGTCGTCGTTCCCGACATCGGCGACTTCAAGGACGTCGAGGTGATCGAAGTCCTCGTCAAGCCGGGTGATCGCGTCAGCAAGGACCAGTCGTTGATCACTGTCGAAAGCGACAAGGCATCGATGGAGATCCCGAGCCCGGCCGCGGGCGTCGTGCAGTCGCTGCTGGTGAAGATCGGCGACAAGGTTTCGCAGGGTTCGCCGATCCTGATGCTCGCGGGGAGCGACGCGCCTGCCGCGCCGCTCAAGCCCGCGACCGCCGCTCCGGCGCCCGCGCCTGTTGCGCCGGCCACGGCCTCGCCGCCGTCGACTGCCTACGCGGTCGACATGGTCGAACGGCCGGCGGCGACGGCGGGCACGGCGGCCGCTGCCAGGCCGCACGCATCGCCCTCGGTGCGTAAGTTCGCGCGCGAATTGGGGGTCGATCTGACGCAGGTCAGCGGCAGCGGGCCGAAAGGCCGGATCACGCACGACGACGTGCGCGAGCACGTCAAGCGCGCGCTGGCGGCCGGCGTGCGGCCGGCCGCAGCTGCGGCCGCGGCCGCGGGCGGCGGTCTGAACGTGATCCCCTGGCCGCAGGTCGACTTCGCCAAGTTCGGCCCGATCGAGCGCGTCGAGATGTCGCGCATCAAGAAGCTGTCGGGGCCGAATCTCGCGCGCAACTGGGTCACGATCCCGCACGTCACCAACCACGAGGACGCGGACATCACCGAGCTCGAGGCATTCCGCGTCCAGTTGAACAAGGAGAACGAAAAGAGCGGCATCAAGCTCACGATGCTCGCCTTTCTGATCAAGGCCTGCGTGGCGGCGCTGAAAAAATTCCCCGACTTCAACAGCTCGATCGACCCGGCCGGCGACGCGATCATCCGCAAGAACTACTGGCACATCGGTTTTGCCGCCGACACGCCGAACGGGCTGGTCGTGCCGGTGATCAAGGATGCCGACAAGAAGGGCATCTTCGACATCGCGCAGGAGACCGCCGCGCTCGCCGCCAAGGCGCGCGACGGCAAGCTCGCGATCGGCGACATGCAAGGCGGAACGTTTTCGATTTCCTCGCTTGGCGGCATCGGCGGCACTTACTTCACGCCGATCATCAACGCGCCGGAAGTGGCCATCCTCGGCGTGTGCCGCTCGACGACGAGGCCGGTCTGGGACGGCAAGCAGTTCGTGCCGCGGCTCATCCTGCCGCTGTCGCTGTCGTGGGATCACCGCGTCGTCGACGGCGCGGCGGCGGCCCGCTTCAACGCCTATCTGGCGTCGCTGCTGGCGGACTTCCGGCGCGTGCTG
Organism: Burkholderiales bacterium; assembly: GCA_037442465.1. Taxonomy (GTDB): domain Bacteria; phylum Pseudomonadota; class Gammaproteobacteria; order Burkholderiales; family Burkholderiaceae_F; genus DSNY01. The sequence continues at coordinate 2,545 of JBBIQI010000072.1, read as the reverse complement.
CTGTAGCCGTGACCACCATCGTCGTCGTCAAGAAAAACGGCGAGATCGCGATCGCGTCCGACGCGCTCGTGACCTTCGGCGAGACGCGATTGCCGCACGGCTACGAAGTCAATGAGAAGATCATCCAGGTGGCCGACTCGTACATCGGGCTGGCGGGCAGCACCGCGCACTTTGCGGTGCTCGCCGAGGCGCTGCGCAACCTGGGCGAGGACTGCCGGCTCGGCAGCCGGCAGCAGATCTTCACGACGTTCCAGAAACTGCACGCGGTGCTGAAGGAGAAGTATTTCCTGAACCCCAAAGAGGACGAGTCGGATCCGTACGAGTCCTCGCAGATCACCGCGGTGATCGCCAACGCCAGCGGCATCTACGGCGTGTACTCGTACCGCGAGGTGTTCAGCTTCGAGCGGTTCTGGGGCATCGGCTCGGGGCGCAATTTCGCGCTCGGTGCGATGTACGCCGTGTACGACCGCCTGAGGTCGGCGCGCGCGATCGCCGAACTGGGGGTGAAGGCCGGCGCTGAGTTCGACAAGAGTTCCGCGCTGCCGGTGCGCGTGTTCAGCCTGCCACTGGTGGGCGGAGAGAGGACATGAGCCAGACGATCGACGTGAAGGTTCCGGACATTGGCGACTTCAAGGACGTGGAAGTCATCGAAGTGCTGGTCAAGGAAGGCGACGTGGTGGCGCGCGAGCAGTCGCTGATCACGGTGGAGAGCGACAAGGCGTCGATGGAGATTCCGTCGTCGCACGCGGGGCGGGTCAAGGCGATGCGGGTGAAGTTGGGGGACAAGGTCTCGGAGGGCAGCGTGATTCTCGAGTTGGAGGCCGCCGAGGTGGCCGCGGCCGAAAATCTCCCCCAGCCCCCCTTTGTTAAAGGGGGGGGCGAATCGCGTCAGACTGCCTCACCCGCCTTTGAAAAAGGGGGGCCAGGGGGGATTTCTCCGGCGCCCGCCGCGCAGCGTCCTGCAGCCGCCGCCGACATCGACTGCGACATGCTCGTCCTCGGCGCCGGCCCCGGCGGCTATTCGGCCGCGTTCCGCGCGGCCGACCTCGGAATGAAGACGGTGCTCGTCGAGCGCTACGCAGCGCTCGGCGGCGTATGCCTGAACGTCGGCTGCATCCCGTCGAAGGCGTTGCTGCATGTGGCCGCAGTGATGGACGAAGCCGCACACTTCGCCTTGCTCGGCGTCGCCTTCGGCAAGCCGGCCGTCGATCTGGCCAAGCTGCGCGCGCACAAGTCGAAAGTCGTCGGCAAGCTCACCGGCGGGCTTGCCGCGATGGCCAAGATGCGCAAGGTCACCGTCGTGCGCGGCTACGGCAGCTTCGTCGGGCCGAACCACGTCGAAGTCGAACTGACGACCGGCGCCGGCCAGGACAAGACCGGCGAGAAGAAGACGATTCGCTTCGACCGCGCGATCATCGCCGCCGGTTCGGCCGCGGTGCGGCTGCCGTTCATGCCCGACGATCCGCGCATCGTCGATTCCACCGGCGCACTCGAACTGCCTTCGATCCCGCAGCGCATGCTGGTCGTCGGCGGCGGCATCATCGGGCTGGAAATGGCCACCGTGTACTCGACGCTCGGTGCCCGCATCGACGTCGTCGAGATGATGGACGGCCTGATGCTCGGCGCCGACCGCGACCTCGTGCGCGTCTGGCAGAAGCACAACGCCGGCCGCTTCGACAAGGTCATGCTGAAGACGAAGACGGTCGGGGTCGAAGCGAAGCCCGACGGCCTGTGGGTGCGGTTCGAGGGCGATGCCGCGCCGGCCGAGCCGCAGCGATATGACCTGATCCTGCAGGCGGTCGGCCGCAGCCCCAACGGCCGCAAGATCGGCGCGGAACGCGCCGACATCCGCGTCGACGATCGCGGTTTCATCCCCGTCGATTCGCAGATGCGCACCAACGTCGCGCACATCTTCGCGATAGGCGACATCGTCGGCCAGCCGATGCTCGCGCACAAGGCCGTGCACGAGGGCCATGTTGCCGCCGAAGTCGCCGCCGGACACAAGTCGCACTTCGACGCGCGCGTGATCCCGTCGGTCGCGTACACGGATCCGGAAGTCGCGTGGGTCGGCCTGACCGAAGACGAGGCAAGACAGAAGGGCGTGCGCATCGGTGTGGCGAAGTTTCCGTGGAGCGCGAGCGGGCGCGCGATCGCCAATGGCCGCGACGAAGGTTTCACCAAGCTGCTGTTCGACGAAGACACGCATCGCATCGTCGGTGGCGGCATCGTCGGCACGCATGCCGGCGACCTGATCTCCGAGATCGCGCTGGCAATCGAAATGGGCTGCGACGCGGTCGACATCGGCCGCACGATCCATCCGCACCCGACGCTTGGCGAATCGATCGGGATGGCGGCCGAGATCCACGAAGGCGTCTGCACCGACGTGCCGCCGCCGCGCAAGTAGGCCGTGCCGATCGTCGACGTCGAGTGGGTTGGCGCGGACGACGAGCCGCCGGGGCTGGCGCGCGCGCTCGCCGACGCAGCGGGGCGCGTCTTCGGGTCGGGGCCCGGCGAGACCTGGGTGCGCCTGCGGCCGCTCGCCGCC
>JBBIQI010000071.1:0-15425 GCA_037442465.1 Burkholderiales bacterium | reverse complement strand
CCGCGAAGGCGGCCGCACCGTCGGCGCCGGCGTCGTGGCCAAGATCGTCGAGTAAGCCGAACGCAACTTGCCGCGACCGCGGGCCGTTGCCCGTCACCGACGGGGCGGCCCCTCGCTCTTTGAAGGAAACGATATGCAAAGCCAACGTATCCGCATTCGCCTGAAAGCGTTCGATTACAAGCTGATCGATCAGTCCGCACTTGAGATCGTCGACACCGCCAAGCGCACCGGCGCAGTCGTGCGGGGTCCGGTGCCGCTGCCGACGCGCATCCAGCGCTTCGACATTCTGCGTTCGCCGCACGTGAACAAAACCTCGCGCGATCAGTTCGAGATCCGAACGCATCAGCGCCTGATGGACATCATCGACCCGACCGACAAGACCGTTGATGCACTGATGAAGCTCGATCTGCCGGCGGGCGTGGACGTCGAGATCAAGGTGCAGTAGCGCGGTTGCGTCGGCGCGGCGATCTTCGATACAATCGCGCCCTTTCTGCGGCCTGGCAGAAGGCTTGGCGCGCATGAACACGGTCCCGGCCAATCGAAGCCGGGGTTTGGAGAAAACGATGAGTGAAGCGAGTTCACGGGCAGGCGCATCGCGTCTGGGCCTGGTCGGCCGCAAGCTCGGCATGACGCGCATCTTCACGGACGACGGCGAGGCCGTTCCCGTGACGGTCCTCGACATGTCGAACAACCGTGTCACGCAGGTGAAGACGGTCGAGACGGACGGCTACAGCGCCGTCCAAGTCGCCTACGGCAGCAGAAAGCCGTCGCGCCTGCCCAAGCCTGTCGCCGGGCACTACGCCAAGGCGGGCGTCGAAGCCGGTTCGGTGCTCAGGGAGTTCCGGATCGACGCGGCGAAGGCCGGTGAATTCAAGCCCGGCGCCGCGCTCGGCGTCGATCTCTTCCAGGTGGGCCAGAAGGTCGACGTTACTGGCATCACGATCGGCAAGGGTTTCGCCGGCGCAATCAAGCGCCACCACTTCTCGTCCAACCGCGCCAGCCACGGCAACTCGGTAACGACCAATGCGCCGGGCTCGATCGGCATGCGGCAGGATCCGGGTCGCGTGATGCCCGGCAAGCGCATGGCGGGCCATCTGGGTGACAAGCAGCGCACCACGCAGAACCTCGTCGTCGCACGCGTCGACAAGGAACGCGGTCTGTTGATGGTGCGCGGCGCGGTGCCGGGTGCCAAGGGCGGCAACGTGATCGTGCGCCCTGCGGTCAAGGCATAAGGAGCGGGCGATGGAACTGAAGGTACTCGACGCCCAGGGGCAGACCGCCGGCACGACGCCGGCGCCGGCCACGCTCTTCGGCCGCGACTTCAACGAAGCGCTCGTGCACCAGCTCGTCGTCGCCTACCAGGCGAACGCCCGCCAAGGCACGCGCGCGCAGAAGGATCGCGCCGCCGTCAAGCACTCGACCAAGAAGCCGTGGCGGCAGAAAGGCACCGGCCGTGCACGCGCCGGAATGACCTCGTCGCCGCTGTGGCGTGGCGGTGGCCGCGTGTTTCCCAACTCGCCCGACGAGAACTTCACGCAGAAGGTCAACAAGAAGATGTACCGCGCCGGCGTGTGCTCGATCCTGAGCAAGCTGGCGCGTGACGACCGGATCGCGGTCATCGACGGGCTGACGGTCGAGTCGCCGAAGACCAAGCTGCTCGCGCAGAAGCTCAAGGCGATGGGGCTGGGCACGCCGCAGACCTCGGTGCTGATCATCACCGACAGCGTCGACGAGAACCTGTACCTGGCATCGCGCAACCTGAAGGACGTGATGGTGGTCGAGCCGCGCTACGCGGATCCGATGTCGCTGATCTACTTCAAGAAGGTCGTCGTGACCAAGCCGGCGATCGCCAAGCTCGAAGAGATGTGGGGGCAGTCATGAACCAGGAGCGTCTTTACAGCGTGCTGGTCGCGCCCATCGTCTCTGAAAAGAGCACGATGATCGCCGACAAGCATGAGCAGGTCGCCTTCCGCGTCAGGCAGGACGCGACCAAGCAGGAGGTCAAGGCCGCGGTCGAGCTGCTGTTCAAGGTGCAGGTCGAGCGCGTGTCGATCCTGAATCACAAGGGCAAGCAGAAAAAGTTTGGCCGCTTCGAGGGCCGGCGCGACCACGCGCGCAAGGCGTACGTGTCGCTTGCGCCCGGTCAGGAAATCAACTTCGCGCAAGAGGTGAAGTGATGCCGCTGGTCAAGGTCAAACCCACTTCGGCGGGGCGGCGCGGTCTGGTCAAGGTCGTCAACCCGAACCTGCACAAGGGCGGACCCGTACCGTCGCTGACCGAAAAGAAGGTCCGCGGCTCCGGGCGCAACAGCGACGGGCGCATCACGGTGCGCCATCAGGGCGGCGGGCACAAGCGTCATTACCGCTTGATCGACTTCAAGCGCGACAAGGACGGCATTGTCGCCAAGGTCGAGCGCCTCGAATACGATCCCAATCGTTCGGCGCACATCGCCCTGCTTTGCTACGCCGACGGCGAGCGCCGCTACATCGTTGCGCCGAAAGGACTTGCCGTCGGCGCCGAAGTCATCAGCGGTCAGGAGGCGCCGATCAAGGTCGGCAACACGCTGCCGCTGCGCAACATCCCGGTGGGCACGACGATTCACTGCATCGAGATGCAGCCGGGCAAGGGTGCGCAACTGGCGCGCGCCGCCGGCACGTCGGTGCAGCTGCTTGCCCGCGAAGGCAGTTACGCGCAGATCAGGCTGCGCTCGGGCGAAATCCGCCGCGTACTGATCGAGTGCCGAGCGACGATCGGCGAGGTCGGCAACGAGGAAAACAACCTGCGCCAGTTCGGCAAGGCTGGTGCCATGCGCTGGCGCGGTATCCGTCCGACGGTGCGCGGCGTGGCGATGAACCCGATCGACCATCCGCACGGCGGTGGCGAAGGTCGCACCGGGACGAAACGCGATCCGGTCAGCCCGTGGGGCCAGCTCACCAAGGGCTATCGCACGCGCAAGAACAAGCGCACCGACGCGCTGATCGTGCAGCGCCGGCGCAAGTAAGGGGTCCGCATGTCGCGTTCACTGAAAAAAGGTCCGTTCGTCGACGGGCATCTGTTGAAGAAGGTCGAGGCCGCGCAGGCCACGAAGGACAAGAAGCCGATCAAGACCTGGTCGCGCCGCTCGACGATCGTTCCGGACTTCATCGGGTTGACGATCGCCGTGCACAACGGCCGCCAGCACGTTCCGGTCTACATCACTGAGCAGATGGTCGGCCACAAGCTCGGCGAGTTCGCGCTGACGCGGACCTTCAAGGGCCACGCGGCCGACCGGAAGACCGCGGTTGCGCCCGGCAAGAAGTAAGGGGACACGATGGAAACGAGAGCATCCGTCCGCGGCGTCAGGCTGTCGGCCCAGAAAGGGCGGTTGGTTGCCGACCTCGTGCGCGGCAAGCCGGTCGACAAAGCGCTGAACATCCTCGCTTTCACGCAAAAGAAAGCGGCGGGCATCATCAAGAAGGCGCTCGAGTCGGCGATCGCCAACGCCGAACACAATGACGGCGCCGACATCGACGAGCTGAAGGTCACCAAGATCTACGTCGAAAAGGCCGCCACGCTGCGCCGGTTTTCGGCGCGCGCCAAAGGACGCGGTACGCGCATCAACAAACAGACCTGCCACATTTTCGTCGCCGTCGGCGACGGCAAGAACCGCTAGGGAACTGGGGGCACGCATGGGTCAAAAGATCAATCCCACCGGTTTCCGGCTGGCGGTCACGCGCAACTGGAACTCGCGCTGGTTCGCGTCGGGTCCGGAGTTCGCGCGCATGCTCGGCGAGGACCTGAAGGTACGCGAGTACCTGAAGAAAAAACTGCGCAACGCCTCGGTCGGTCGCATCCTGATCGAGCGTCCGGCCAAGAACGCGCGCATCACGATCTACTCGGCGCGTCCGGGTGTGGTGATCGGCAAGAAGGGCGAGGACATCGAGTCGTTGAAGACCGAGCTGCAGAAGATGCTCGGCGTGCCGGTGCATGTGAACATCGACGAGATCCGCAAGCCCGAGATCGACGCGCAACTGATCGCCGACTCGATCACGCAGCAGCTCGAAAAACGCATCATGTTCCGCCGTGCGATGAAACGCGCGATGCAGAACGCGATGCGGCTCGGCGCGCAGGGCATCAAGATCATGAGCGCGGGGCGGCTCAACGGCATCGAGATCGCGCGCACCGAGTGGTACCGCGAGGGGCGCGTGCCGCTGCACACGCTGCGCGCGGACATCGACTACGGACTGTCGGAAGCGAAGACCACCTACGGCGTTATCGGCGTCAAGGTCTGGGTCTACAAGGGCGACACCCTCGGACGCAGCGAAGCGCCCGCGGCCGAAGCCGCGCCTGCGCCCGAGCGTGAAGAGCGCCGCGCACGTCGGCCGGAGGCGCGACCGGAAGGCAAACCCGCCGGCCGGCCGGCAGCGAAACGAGCGGCCCCCCGGCGCGTCGAGGCAAAGACCGAAGCCAAGACCGAAGCGCCCCCTGCCGAGGCGCCCAAGGAAGATGCCGCCAAGCCGGCCGTCAAGCGTGTGCGCAAGGTCGCGGCCAAGTCCGCCGGCGACACCAAGGGCGGCGGCAAGAACGGAGAGTAAGCGATGCTGCAACCTGCTCGACGCAAGTACCGCAAGGACCATAAAGGTCGCAACCGTGGGTTGGCCACGCGCGGCGCGCACGTCGCTTTCGGCGAGTACGGCCTGAAGGCGACCGAGCGCGGCCGCCTGACCGCCCGTCAGATCGAAGCCGCGCGACGGGCAATTTCGCGCCACATCAAGCGCGGCGGCCGCGTGTGGATCCGAATCTTTCCGGACAAGCCGATTTCGCGCAAACCTGCCGAAGTCCGCATGGGCAACGGCAAAGGCAACCCGGAGTACTGGGTCGCGCAGATCCAGCCAGGCAAGGTTCTGTACGAGATGGACGGCGTCGACGAGGCGCTCGCACGCGAGGCCTTCGCGCTGGCGGCTGCGAAGTTGCCGCTGAAGACGACCTTCGTCGTGCGCCAGCTCGGGATGTAAGGGGAGCGCGATGGAAGCCAAGGAACTGCGCGCCAAGGACGTGGCGGCGCTGAACAAGGAGCTGCAGGATCTGCTGCGCGCGCACTTCTCGCTGCGCATGCAGAAGGCGACGCAGCAGTTGCAAAACACCGCCCAGCTTCGCAACGTCCGGCGCGACATCGCGCGGGTGCGCACGGTGCTGGCGCAAAAGGCGGCCGCGAAATGAATGCTGAGAACAAGTCGCTGAAGCGCACCCTGATCGGGCGCGTGGTCAGCAACAAGATGGACAAGACCGTCACCGTACTGGTCGAGCGCAAGGTCAAGCACCCGGTCTATGGCAAGTACGTCGTGCGCTCGACGAAGTTTCACGCGCACGACGAAACCGACCGCATCAACGAGGGCGACTTGGTGGAAATCGCCGAGACGCGGCCGCTGTCGAAGACCAAAGCGTGGACTGTCACGCGCGTCCTTGCTGCGGCCCGGACGGTCTGACGGTGGCCGCTGGCTTGCGACGGATACGGCTTTACGAATAAAATTGTACGCTTCGCCGCGTGCGGCCAGGCAGAATTGCTGGACGGCCACGCGGCGGAACTTCGGAGTCGGGGCAGCAAGGGTTCGAGTTCGGCACTGCGCGACCGCGCAGCTTCAGGTCCGGACGCTCCCCGACTCATCCACCCGGACGGGACCAAGACTGCTCGCAATGCCAGGCCGAGGCCGGGCGTCGCGGGACAAGTTGGGACAGGAAGCCATGATTCAGATGCAGACGGTGCTCGACGTCGCCGACAACACCGGCGCGCGCTCAGTGATGTGTATCAAGGTGTTGGGCGGCAGCAAACGGCGTTACGCCAACATCGGCGACGTCATCAAGGTGAGCGTCAAGGACGCGGCGCCGCGCGGCCGCGTCAAGAAGGGCGAGGTCTACAACGCGGTCGTCGTGCGTACCGCGAGCGGCCTGCGTCGCGCGGACGGCTCGGCGATCAAGTTCGACAACAACGCCGCCGTGTTGCTGAACAACAAGCTGGAGCCGATCGGCACCCGCATCTTCGGGCCGGTCACGCGCGAACTGCGGACCGAGCGCTTCATGAAGATCGTGTCGCTTGCTCCGGAAGTGCTTTGAGGAATCGACGATGGAACGCATCCGCAAGGGCGACGAGGTCGTCGTCATCGCCGGCAAGGACAAGGGGAAACGCGGCGTCGTGCTCGCCCGCATCGACGAGCGGCACGTGACGGTCGAGGGCGTCAATGTCGTCAAGAAGCACGTGCGCCCGAACCCGATGAAGGGTGTGGCGGGCGGCATCGTCGACAAGACGATGCCGATCGATCAGTCCAACGTCATGCTGTTCAACCCGCAGACCAAGAAGGGCGACCGGGTCGGATTCAAGGTCGTCGACGGCAAGAAGGTGCGCGTGTTCAAGAGCAACGGCGTCGTCGTCGGCGCCAAGCAGTAAGGCAATGGTGGAGTAGGCGATGGCCCGCTTGCAGACGCAGTACCGCGAGAAGATCGTTCCCGAGCTGATGCGCGAGTTCGGTTACAAGTCCGTCATGGAAGTGCCGCGCATCACCAAGATCACGCTGAACATGGGCGTGGGCGAGGCGGTCAACGACAAGAAGAACATCGACAACGCCGTGGCCGACATGACCAAGATCGCCGGCCAGAAGCCGGTCGTGACCAAGGCGCGTAAGGCGATCGCGAACTTCAAGATCCGCCAGGGCCTGCCGATCGGCTGCATGGTGACGCTGCGCGGTGCGCGCATGTACGAGTTTCTCGACCGTTTGGTGACGATCGCGTTTCCGCGGATGCGCGACTTCCGCGGCGTGTCCGGGCGCGCGTTCGACGGCCAGGGCAACTACAACATCGGTCTGAAGGAACAGATCATCTTCCCCGAGATCGAGTACGACAAGATCGACACGCTGCGGGGCCTGAACATCAGCATCACGACGACCGCGAAGACCGACGACGAAGCCAAAGCGCTGCTCGCCGCCTTCCGGTTTCCGTTCCGGAACTAGACGGGGTGTGAATTGGCAAAGCTCGCACTGATCAATCGCGAAGCCAAGCGCCGGGCGCTCGTCAAGAAGTACGAGGCCAAGCGCAAGGAACTGAAAGCCATCATCGCCGACCAGACGCGGTCGATGGACGAGCGCATGCAAGCGCAGGCCAAGCTGCAGGCGTTGCCGCGCAACGCCAACCCGACGCGGCTGCGCAACCGCTGCAAGCTGACCGGTCGGCCGCGCGGCACGTTCCGCAAGTTCGGGCTGGCGCGCAACAAGATCCGCGAGGCGGCGCTGCGCGGCGACATCCCCGGCCTGACCAAGGCGAGCTGGTGAGCGAGGAGATTGCACATGAGCATGAGTGATCCGATCGCCGACATGCTGACCCGCATCCGCAATGCGCAGCGGGTCGAGAAGGCCGAGGTCGCGATGCCCGCGTCGAAGCTGAAGAAGGCCATCGCGCAGGTGCTGGCCGACGAGGGCTATATCGACGGCTTCCAGGTCGTCGACAACGACGGCAAGCCGGAGCTGCGCATCGGTCTGAAGTACTACGCCGGGCGTCCGGTGATCGAGCGCCTGGAGCGCGTCTCGCGTCCGGGGCTGCGCATCTACCGTGGGCGCGACGCGATCCCGCAGGTCATGAACGGCCTGGGCGTGGCCATCGTGTCTACCTCGCGCGGCGTGATGACCGACCGCAAGGCGCGCAGCCAGGGTGTGGGCGGCGAAGTGCTCTGTTACGTCGCATAGCGAGGACAGGATGTCTCGAGTTGCACGCATCCCGGTCACCCTGGCTAAGGGCGTCGAAGCCCAGGTCAGTGCGACCGAAATCACGGTCAAGGGTCCCCTTGGAACGCTCAAGCAGCCGGTGCCCAAGTTGGTCAAGGTCAGCGTCGCCGACGGCAAGGTCAGCTTCGCCGCCGCCGACGGATCGCGCGAGGCCAACGCGATGAGCGGCACGCTGCGCGCGCTGGTCGCCGGCATGGTGCAGGGTGTCAGCAAGGGCTTCGAGAAGAAGCTTGCGCTGGTCGGTGTCGGTTACCGCGCGCAGGCGCAGGGTGACAAGCTCAACCTGTCGCTCGGGTTTTCGCACCCGATCGTCCACCAGATGCCGGCCGGCGTGAAGTGCGAGACGCCGTCGCAGACCGAGATCGTGATCAAGGGCATGGACAAACAGCAGGTCGGCCAGGTTGCCGCCGAGGTGCGCGGCTACCGTCCGCCGGAACCGTACAAGGGCAAGGGCGTGCGTTACGCCGATGAGACCGTGGTCCTCAAAGAGACCAAGAAGAAGTAACGCGAGCGTCGGAGTTCAGCATGATCGACAAGAAGGAAGCCCGCCTGCGCCGCGCGCGTGCAACCCGCGTGCGCATCGCGCTGCAGCGCGTGCATCGCCTGACGGTGCACCGGACCAATCTGCACATCTATGCCAACCTGATCTCGCCGGATGGTGCGCGCGTTCTGGCGTCGGCATCGACGGTGGAACCCGAGGTGCGCGCGCAGTTGGCCGGCGCCAAGGGCAAGGGCGGCAACGCGGCGGCGGCCAGGCTCGTCGGTGCGCGCATCGCGCAGAAGGCCCGGGCCGCGGGCGTCGAGCAAGTGGCGTTCGATCGCGCCGGGTTCCGGTTCCACGGTCGCGTCAAGGCGCTGGCCGAGGCGGCGCGCGCGGCCGGCCTGAAGTTCTGAGCACGGATTCGAGGAACTGATCGATGGCAAAGGTTCAACCCAGGGGAATGCAGTCGGAAGAGCGCGACGACGGCCTGCGCGAGAAGATGATTGCGGTCAACCGCGTCACCAAGGTGGTGAAAGGCGGGCGCATCCTCGGCTTTGCGGCGCTGACGGTCGTCGGTGACGGCGATGGCCGTATCGGCATGGGCAAGGGCAAGGCGCGCGAGGTCCCGGTCGCGGTGCAGAAGGCGATGGAAAAGGCGCGCCGCGGCATGACCCGCATTCCGCTGAAGAACGGAACGCTGCACCACCTGGTCGAAGGCAAACACGGCGCTTCCAAGGTCATCCTGTCGCCGGCGCAGGAAGGTACCGGCGTCATCGCGGGCGGACCGATGCGCGCGGTGTTCGACGTGATGGGCGTGCGCAACGTCGTGGCCAAGTCGCACGGCTCGACCAACCCGTACAACATGGTGCGGGCGACGCTGAACGCGCTCGCGCAACTGCGCACGCCGTCGGAAATCGCGGCCAAGCGCGGCATGACGGTCGAGCAGATTTCGGGCTGAGGGGCAGACGATGAGCAAGAAGACCCTGAAGGTCACGCTGGTCAGGAGCCCGATCGGCTGCAAGGCGGATCATCGCGCCACCGTGCGCGGGCTCGGCCTGAAGAAGTTGCGCCAGACGCGCGAGCTGGAGGACACCCCGGCCGTGCGCGGAATGATCACCAAGGTCGCGTACCTCGTGCACGTGGCCTGACGACTCCGGGACGATCGAGATGCGTCTGAACACTCTGAAACCGGCCGCGGGCAGCAAGCGCGCGCGGCACCGCGTCGGCCGCGGCATCGGCTCGGGCTGGGGCAAGACCGCGGGCCGCGGCCACAAGGGCCAGAAGGCGCGCGCCGGCGGCTTCCACAAGGTCGGCTTCGAAGGCGGGCAGATGCCGCTGCATCGGCGCCTGCCCAAGCGCGGCTTCACGTCGACGACGCGCCGCTTCGTCGAGGCGGTGCGGCTGTCGGAAATCGACAAACTCGCGGCCTCCGAGATCGACCTGATGGTGCTCAAGCAGGCCGGCATCGTGTCCGCGCTCGCGCAGGATGCGCGCGTGATCAAATCGGGCGAGATCAAACGCAACGTGACCGTGCGCGGCATCGGCGTGACGGCCGGTGCCAGGGCTGCGATCGAAGCGGCCGGCGGGCGTGTCGAGACCGTCGCCGTCGAGAAACCCGCGGGCAAGAAAGCGGCGCAGTACGCGCAGCGGCGTGCGGCGAAAGAGGCGGCGATCAAGGCGGCCACGCAGGCCGCGCAGCAGGCGCCGGCGCCCGCCAAGAAGCCGGCCAAGCCGGCCGCCGAAGCGGCGCCCAAGAAGCCGGCCAAACCGACAGCGAAGTAGACGCGGCCAGACACAGGCAAAGGATTTTTCGTGGCGAGCCTTCCGGGCACCCTTGGCAAGACGGGCAAGTACGGCGACCTGAAACGTCGTTTGGTCTTCCTGTTGCTCGCGCTCGTCGTCTACCGCATCGGCACGCATGTGCCGGTGCCGGGCATCGACCCCGACCAGCTGCGTCAGCTTTTCAACACGCAGCAGGGCGGCATCCTCGGCCTGTTCAACATGTTCTCGGGCGGCGCGCTGTCGCGCTTTTCGGTGTTCGCGCTGGGGATCATGCCGTACATCTCGGCGTCGATCATCATGCAGATGCTGACGTACGTGCTGCCGTCGCTCGAGTCGCTGCGCAAGGAAGGCGAAGCGGGTCGCCGCAAGATCACGCAATACACGCGCTACGGCACGTTGGCGCTGGCGGTTTTCCAGGCCATCGGCATCTCGATCGCGCTCGAGTCGCAGCAGGGGCTGGTGCTGGAGCCGGGCATCATGTTCCGCTTCGTCTGCGTGGTGTCGCTGGTCACCGGCACGATGTTCCTGATGTGGCTCGGCGAGCAGATCACCGAGCGCGGGCTAGGCAATGGCATTTCGATCCTGATCTTCGCCGGCATCGTCGCCGGCCTGCCCAACGCGATCGGCGGACTGTTCGAACTGGTGCGCACCGGCGCGATCGGTCCGCTCGCCGCGATCTTCATCATCGCGCTGATCGCGGTGGTCACCGCTTTCGTCGTGTTCGTCGAGCGCGGGCAGCGCAAGATCCTGGTCAATTACGCCAAGCGACAGGTCGGCAACAAGATCTACGGCGGGCAGAGCTCGCACCTGCCGCTGAAGCTGAACATGTCGGGCGTGATCCCGCCGATCTTCGCGTCCAGCCTGATCTTGTTCCCGGCCACGCTCGCGAGCTGGTTCACGACCGGTGACGCAACGCGCTGGATCCGCGATCTGGCTGCGGCCTTGTCGCCCGGGCAGCCGCTGTACATCCTGCTGTACGCGGGGCTGATCGTGTTCTTCTGCTTTTTTTACACGGCGCTCGTGTTCAACAGCAAGGAGACCGCCGACAACCTGAAGAAAAGCGGCGCGTTCGTGCCGGGCATCCGGCCGGGAGAGCAGACCGCGCGCTACATCGACAAGATTCTGATGCGGCTGACGCTGGCCGGCGCCATCTACATCACGTTCGTGTGCCTGGTGCCGGAGTTCCTGAACCTGCGCTGGAACGTGCCGTTTTACTTCGGCGGCACGTCGCTGCTGATCGTCGTGGTCGTAACGATGGACTTCATGGCGCAGGTGCAGGCGTATCTGATGACGCACCAGTACGAAAGCCTGCTGAAGAAGGCCCAGTTCAAGGGCTTCGGCCCCGGCATGCCGCGATGAACGAGACGATCGAACGCGCGAACGGAGCGGTCTAGATGGCGAAGGACGACGTCATCCAGATGCAGGGGGAGATCCTCGAGAACCTCCCCAACGCGACTTTTCGCGTCAAGCTGGAAAACGGACACGTGGTGCTCGGCCACATCTCCGGAAAGATGCGGATGCACTACATCCGCATCCTGCCGGGCGACAAGGTGACGGTCGAGCTGACGCCGTACGACCTGACCCGGGCAAGGATCGTTTTCCGCGCCAAGTAGCGCGGTGGAGAGAACCATGAAGGTCATGGCAAGCGTGAAGAAGATGTGCCGCAAGTGCAAGATCATTCGCCGCAAGGGTGTCGTGCGCGTGATCTGCAGCGACCCGCGTCACAAGCAGCGGCAGGGTTAAGGCCGGACGTGAGCGAGTCCCTGCGAACTGGCGAACGTCTGCCCAGCGAGCGCGCGCCAGCACGCGCGCGGGCTGGGCAGGCGGAGCAACAGCGACAAGCGATTTGAAGGAAGAACCATGGCTCGAATAGCCGGTATCAACATCCCGCCGCATCAGCACGCCGAGATCGGCCTGACCGCCATCTACGGCATCGGGCGCGCGCGCGCGCGGGCGATCCTGCAGGCGTGCAACGTGCCGTTCACCAAGAAGGTCAAGGAACTGACCGACGCCGAGCTCGAGCGCATCCGCGAAGCCGTCGGCCGCGTCACGGTGGAGGGCGACCTGCGCCGCGAGATCCAGTTGTCGATCAAGCGCCTGATCGACCTCGGCTGCTATCGCGGCGTGCGGCATCGCCGCGGGTTGCCGGTGCGCGGGCAGCGCACACGCACCAACGCGCGCACGCGCAAGGGTCCGCGCAAGGCCGGCGTGGCGCTGAAAAAGGCCGCGACCTGACCGCGCGACGCCCCACGAACCGAGGAACTCCTAGATGGCCAAGAATCCGACCGCTCAGCAAGTCGCCGCGCAGCAGCGCGCCCGCAAGAAGGTCAAGAAGAACGTGGCGGAGGGCATCGCCCACATCCACGCGTCGTTCAACAACACGATCATCACGATCACCGACCGGCAGGGCAATGCGCTGTCGTGGGCATCGTCGGGCGGCCAGGGCTTCAAGGGCTCGCGCAAGTCCACGCCGTTCGCCGCGCAGGTTGCCGCCGAGAATGCCGGCCGCGCTGCGCTCGAGTGCGGCGTCAAGAACCTGGAAGTGCGCATCAAGGGCCCCGGTCCGGGCCGCGAGTCGTCGGTGCGTGCGTTGAACGCCTGCGGCTTCCGCATCACGTCGATCCAGGACATCACGCCGGTGCCGCACAACGGCTGCCGTCCGCCGAAACGCCGCCGCGTGTAGGCAAGCATGTCTTTCCATTGAGGGCACGACCTTGGGACTGGACAACATCTAGCCAAGCGGCGACCGCGAGTCGCTATCGGGTGTTCGCGGTCACGGCCGCGGACTTAATGCGGGCCCGCCCCGCAGGATGAAAGAGGAAATCAAGTGGCACGCTATACCGGAGCAAAACTCAAGCTTTCGCGCCGCGAAGGCACCGATCTTTTTCTGAAGAGTGCGCGCCGCGCGCTCGACACCAAGTGCAAGGCCGACTCCAAACCCGGTCAGCACGGCCGCATCTCGGGCGCGCGCCAGTCGGACTACGGCACGCAGTTGCGCGAGAAGCAGAAGGTCAAGCGCATGTACGGCGTGCTCGAGCGCCAGTTCCGCCGCTACTTTGCCGAGGCGTCGCGTCGCAAGGGCAATACCGGCGCGCGGCTGATCGAACTGCTCGAGTCGCGCCTGGACAACGTCGTCTACCGCATGGGCTTCGGCTCGACGCGCGCCGAAGCGCGCCAGCTCGTGTCGCACTGCGCGATCGCGGTCAACGGCGAAACCGCCACCATTCCGTCGATGCTCGTCAAGCCTGGCGACGTGATCAGCGTGCGCGAAAAGGCCAAGAAGCAGGGCCGCATCGCCGAGGCGCTGTCGCTTGCCGAACAGTCGGGCTTCCCGTCGTGGGTCGAGGTCGACCCGAAGAAGATGGAGGGCAAGTTCAAGGCGCTGCCCGAGCGCGGCGACGTGGCGCAGGACGTCAACGAGTCGCTGGTCGTCGAACTGTATTCGCGTTAAGCGGGAGCGCGCAACGCGGAGGACTTATTCACCACAGAGACACAGAGAGCACAGAGAAAAGCGCAAACTTCTTTCTTGGCGTTCTCGGTGGTTCGAATCGCTTTTTTGTCGGCGGAATTCCGGGCCGCCCGCTGACGAATGCACAGGCCCCGACCACCCATCAGCCTTATCGGTGTAACGAGCCGAGGGTATTGAAGAGGGAAAGTCAATGACATCTACGGCACTGCTCAAACCGCGCGCGATCGAAGTCGAGTCGATCGGCCCGAACGCCGCCATCGTTACGATGGAACCGTTCGAACGCGGCTACGGCCATACGCTCGGCAACGCGCTGCGGCGCATCCTGCTGTCGTCGATGGTCGGCTACGCGCCGACCGAGGCGCAGATCGCCGGCGTCGTGCACGAATACTCGACGATCGACGGCGTGCGCGAGGACGTGGTCGATCTGCTGCTGAACCTCAAAGGCGTCGTGTTCAAGCTGCACAACCGCGACGAGGTCTCGCTGACGCTGAAGAAGGAAGGCGAGGGCATCGTCACCGCGGGCGACATCGAGCTGCCGCACGACGTCGAGATCATCAACCCCGACCACGTGATCGCGCATCTGCACGGCGGCGGTCGGCTCGAAATGCAGATCAAGGTCGAGAAGGGCCGCGGTTACGTGCCGGGCAACGTACGCGCCTTCCGCGACGATCATTCCAAGACGATCGGCCGCATCGTGATGGATGCGTCGTTCTCGCCGGTCAAGCGCGTCTCCTACACGGTCGAGAGCGCGCGCGTCGAGCAGCGCACCGACCTCGACAAGCTGGTGATGACGATCGAAACCAACGGCGCGATCACGCCCGAGGAAGCGGTCCGTCAGTCGGCGCGCATCCTGATGGACCAGTTGCGCGTCTTCGGCGAACTCGAAGGCACCGCCGAGCCGATCGCCGCCGCGCGCGCCGCACCGCAGGTCGACCCGATTCTGCTGCGACCGGTCGACGACCTCGAGCTCACGGTCCGCTCGGCCAACTGCCTGAAGGCCGAGAACATCTACTACATCGGCGACCTGATCCAGCGCACCGAGAACGAGCTGCTGAAGACGCCGAACCTCGGCCGCAAATCGCTGAACGAGATCAAGGAAGTCCTCGCTGCACGCGGCTTGACGCTGGGGATGAAGCTCGAGAACTGGCCGCCCGCGGGCCTCGAAAAGTAAGCACGGACCTGGCAGGGCCGGTTCGAGCGACCGCCGACTCGGCGCAGCCGAGTCAGGGCCCGCAGGGCCAGCGGTCGGCAAGACCGGCCGCCTTCCGGCCTGGGAGATGGTGATTTGACCTGACCGCGGAGACACAGAGGGCGCAGAGGACGACTTGAACCGTTCTTGGTTCTCGCGGTGTCTTGCTGGCACAACCGAACCGACCCGCCCGCGCAGGGATCGAAGAGTCGGATCTACCGAAGATCGAAAGGAACAACGATGCGTCACCGTCACGGACTGCGGAAGCTGAACCGCACGACCAGCCACCGGCTGGCGATGTTCCGCAACATGTCGAACTCGCTGCTCAAGCACGAGGTCATCAAGACCACGCTGCCGAAGGCCAAGGAACTGCGCAAGGTCATCGAGCCGCTGATCACGCTCGGCAAGGAACCCACGCTGGCCAACAAGCGCCTGGCGTTCAACCGCCTGCGCGACCGCGAGATGGTGGTGAAGCTCTTCAACGAAATCGGCCCGCGCTACAAGAACCGCAACGGCGGCTACACGCGCATTCTGAAGTTCGGCTTCCGGGTCGGAGACAACGCGCCCATGGCGCTGATGGAACTCGTCGATCGCCCCGAGCCGAAGGGCGAGGAGCAGTCGGGCGAGGCCACGAGCTAGGCGCGTTGCGTCGAAGGCCAACTTCGCCGCCGGCGAAGTTGGCCTGCTGCATTGCTGGTCCTCGTGAAGCGTGCCAACGGCCCGGCGTCCGCATCCGTCAGCCCTCGTCATTCCGAG
>JBBIQI010000070.1:0-15491 GCA_037442465.1 Burkholderiales bacterium | reverse complement strand
ACGACCCGGGGCTTTGCTGTGACGCGCTCGGCGGCGAGCCGGGCGTGCGGTCGGCGCGCTTCGCCGGAGCGGCGGCGACCGACGCGGCCAACAACGCCGAGCTGCTGCGGCGTCTGGCGGGCGTGACCGAACGCCGCGCGCATTACACCTGCGTGCTGGTCGCCGTGCGCGCTACGCACGATCCCGAGCCCCTGATCGCCGATGCGCGGTGGTTCGGCGCGGTCGCCGACACGCCGCGTGGCGCCGGCGGCTTCGGCTATGACCCGCTGTTCTGGTTGCCCGAGCTGGGCAAGACGGCCGCGGAGCTTGCGCCGGAGCACAAGAACCGCATCAGCCATCGCGCGGCTGCGCTGGCCGAACTCGTGCGCAAGCTAAAGGTCTGCTGGGGATGGTGAAGGTTCCGTTGGTGACGGCCGCGTCGGCGGCGGCCAGCGATGTGGCCGCGTTCCTGCGGCCGGGCGTGCTCGACTTCAGAGCGCTGCCGCCGCTTGCGCTGTACGTGCACTGGCCGTGGTGCGTGCGCAAGTGCCCCTACTGCGACTTCAACTCGCACGAGCCCGCCGCCGGCGTCGAAGCGATTCCGGAGCGCGAGTATCTGGCCGCGCTGCGCGCGGACCTCGAGGCCGCGGTGCCGCTGATCTGGGGCCGGCCGATCATCAGTGTGTTCATCGGTGGGGGCACGCCAAGCCTGGTCTCCGTTGCGGGAATCGAGCGGCTGTTGTCGGACGTGCGCGCGCTGCTGCCGCTGGCGGCCGATTGCGAGATCACCCTCGAGGCGAATCCGGGTACGGTCGAGGCGGGGAAGTTCGGCGCCTTGCGGGCGGCCGGCGTCAACCGGCTGTCGATCGGCATCCAGTCGTTCGACGACGCGCAGTTGCGGCGCCTCGGTCGTATCCATGATCGCGCGCAAGCGATCGCCGCGATCGAACTGGCGCAGCGTGCGTTCGACGACTTCAACCTCGACCTGATGTACGCGCTGCCCGGTCAGACGATCGAGGCCGCGCAGCGCGACATCGAGTGCGCGCTGTCGTTCGCCCCGCCGCACCTGTCGCTGTATCAGTTGACGATCGAGCCGAATACCGTCTTCGCCAAACGCCCGCCAGCGCTGCCCGATGAGGACGTCGTCGCCGCAGTCGGCGACTGGATCGAAGTCCGAACCGGCCAGGCGGGTTACGAGCACTACGAGGTGTCCGCCTACGCGCGCCGCGGTCACCGTTGCCGGCACAATCTCAACTACTGGCAGTTTGGCGACTACCTGGGCATCGGCGCGGGCGCGCACAGCAAACTGTCCTTTCCGCACCGGGTCGTGCGGCAGGTGCGCTTTCGGCAGCCTGCGTCCTACCTGCAGAATGCGCGGCAGGGCCGCTTCGTGGCCGACAGCGTCGAGGTCGGACGGGCCGATCTGGCGTTCGAATTCATGCTCAATGCGCTGCGGCTGCACGAGGGCTTCGCGCCGGCATTGTTCACGGAGCGCACCGGGCTGGCCCTGTCGTGCGTCGAACGCCAACTCCACGCGGCGGAGACGCGCGGACTGATCGTGCGCGATCATCGACGGGTTGCCCCGACGGCTCTGGGCCGACGGTTTCTGAGCAACCTGCAGTCGATCTTCCTTCCGGAGCGCGCAGCGGCCAGCTGATGCACCGTGATGGTGCTTTTGTGCACTTTTTGGTGCATACTGCACCTGAACGGGGCCTCAATTTGTATCCCTTCTCTGTCTAGCGAGCGCCAAGCTTGGCCGTAAGTCCTTGATGCACAAGGGCGGTGCGAAGCTGGATCGCCGCAGTGCGGGATCGGCATGGTTCGTGCTGATCGCTTGGGGCAGATCGACCGGAGCGTGTCTTGGCCGGTCGCACACGGGATTCCAACCAGGCTCGACTTGAGGAGAACCATCGATGGCCACGCCCAAAGACGTGATGAAGATGCTCGCGGACAACGAAGTGAAATTCGTTGACCTGCGTTTCACCGACACCCGCGGCAAGGAGCAGCACGTCAGCGTGCCGGCGAAAGTGTTCAACGAAGACAAGTTCGAGCACGGCCACGCGTTCGACGGCTCGTCGATCGCCGGATGGAAGGGCATCGAGGCGTCCGACATGCTGCTGATGCCGGATCCCGGCACGGCGCGCATGGATCCGTTCCGCGAGGAGAACACGCTGATCCTTACCTGCGACGTGATCGAGCCGTCGACCGGCAAGGGCTACGATCGCGACCCGCGCTCGATCGCCAAGCGCGCCGAGGCGTACCTGAAGTCGACCGGCATCGGCGACACCGCTTACTTCGGTCCCGAGCCCGAGTTCTTCATCTTCGACTCCGTGACGTGGAGCGTCGACATGTCGGGCTGCTTCGTCAAGATCAAGTCGGAAGAAGCACCCTGGTCGAGCGGGATCGACTACGAAGGTGGCAACCTCGCGCATCGCCCGCCGGTCAAGGGCGGCTACTTCCCGGTACCGCCGGTCGATTCGTTGCAGGACATCCGCTCGGAGATGTGCCTGCTGCTCGAACAGCAGGGGGTGGAGGTCGAGGTGCACCACCACGAGGTGGCCGCCCCCGGCCAGTGCGAGATCGGCACCAAGTTCAACACGCTGGTCAAACGCGCCGACTGGCTGCAGATCCTGAAGTACACCGTCTGGAACGTTGCCGCGAGTTACGGCAAGACGGCGACCTTCATGCCGAAGCCGGTCGTCGGCGACAACGGCTCGGGCATGCACGTGCACCAGTCGATCTGGAAGGACGGACAGAACCTGTTCGCCGGCAACGGCTACGCTGGGCTGTCGGACTTCGCGCTGTATTACATCGGCGGCATCATCAAGCACGCCAAGGCGCTGAATGCGCTGACCAACCCGGGCACCAATTCGTACAAGCGTCTCGTGCCCGGCTTCGAGGCACCGATCAACCTCGCGTACTCGGCGCGTAATCGTTCGGCAGCCTGCCGCATCCCGTACGTGTCGAATCCCAAGGGCCGTCGTGTCGAAGTGCGCTTCCCGGATCCCACGGCCAATCCGTACCTCGCGTTCGCGGCGATGATGATGGCGGGCCTGGACGGCGTGCAGAACAAGATCCATCCGGGCGAACCGATGGACAAGAACCTGTACGACCTCGAGCCGGAAGAGGCCGCGAAGATCCCGCATCCGTGCGCGTCGCTCGACGAGGCCTTGGAAAGCCTGGACAAAGACCGCGAGTTCCTCACGCGCGGCGGCGTGTTCAGCAACGACATGATCGACGCCTACATCGCGCTGAAGATGGAAGAGGTCACGCGCTTCCGCATGACGACCCATCCGGTCGAATTCGACATGTACTACGCCGCGTAAGGAGCGCCGGCGGCCCGCACGAGGAAGGGGCGGTTCACCGCCCCTTTTTCGCTGGGTGCAGGCCCGCTTCGCATGCACGACGCCGCAGCCTTCGAAAAAACCGGCATTGCGCCGGCATACGGGATGTTGCCGCCGGGGGGCCTGCCTTACACTCGCCGCGGATCGTTGCGCTATGGGTGCGAGGATGCTGCGCAAGGGGCTGCTGCTGTTGACCGTGCCGTGGGCGATGGGCCTGTCGGCGCGCGCGCTTGCGCAGTCGGACATCTTCGTCTGCGTCGACGAACAGGGCCGCAAGACCTACCAGAACGTCGGCGCGCCCAAGGGCTGCAAGAAGGTCGACGTGCAGCCGATCCTGACGGTGCCGGCCCCGAAGCTGCCCACACGACCGAACGGCAGCCCCTCGGCGAACGAATCGCGCGCGGTTACGCCGGCGAACTTCCCGCGCGTCGATGGCGAAACGCAGCGCTCGCGCGACGGCGAGCGCCGGCGCATCCTGGAAGAAGAACTGCGCGCCGAGCAGGACAAGCTCGCGCGGCTGCGCGCCGAGTTCAACAACGGCGAGCCGGAGCGCCGCGGCGACGAGACACGCAATTTCGCGCGCTACCAGGAGCGCGTGCAGCGTCTGCAGGAAGAGATCCAGCGCAGCGAGAACAACGTCGCGTCGCTGCTGCGGGAGCTCGCGCTGCTGCGTCAGTAGCCCTGCGCGCCGCGCGCAGCGGCGTGCCGCACGCATCGCCGGAGCCGGCTCGATGAGCTGGTTCGACGCCGACCCGGCCGCGCTGCAGGCGCCGTCCCGTTACGCTGGGCTCGACCTGCTCGCGACCGCGGTGTTGATCGTCGGCGCCGATGGCGCAGTCGCGTACGCGAACCAGGCGGCCGAGCAGTTGTTCGATCTATCGCGCCGCAGCCTGGTCGGCCATCGTGCGGCACGGCTTTTCGCCGAGGAAGCCGAGGTCGAACAGATGCTCGCCGAGGCGCGCGCGAACAACCTCGGCCTGCGACGGCAGCTTCTTTCGGTGCGGCGGCCGCACCGTGAACCGCTGCCGGTGCAGGCGGTTGCCTCGGCGCTGTATGCCGACGACACGCCGCTCGCGCTCGAGCTGGCCGAGGTCGAGCAGCAGTTGAAGGTCGCGCGCGAGGAGCACCAGCTCGACCAGACCGAAGCCAACCGGCAGCTGCTGCGCAGTCTCGCGCACGAGATCAAGAATCCGCTTGGCGGAATTCGCGGTGCGGCGCAGCTTCTGGAGCGCGAACTGGCCTCGGCCGAGCAGCGCGAATACACGCGCGTGATCATCGACGAGGCCGACCGCCTGCAGTCGCTGGTCGACCGGCTGCTTGCGCCGCACCGCGCGCCGCGCGTGGTCGGCCCCGTCAACATCCACGAGGTGTGCGAGCGTGTGCGCGCGGTGATCTGCGCCGAGTTTCCGTGTGGGCTTTCGGTGCGGCGCGACTACGACGCCTCGGTGCCCGACGTACAGGGCGACCGCGAGCAGTTGATCCAGGCGCTGCTGAACGTCGTGCGCAACGCCGCGCAGGCGCTCGAGGCGCGCATCGCGGCGGGCGACGCCGAGATCGTCGTACGCACGCGGGTGGCGCGCCAGGTGACGATCGCGCGCCACCGCCACCGGCTGGCGCTGGCCTTGCACGTGATCGACAACGGCCCGGGGGTGCCCGAGGCGTTGAAGGAGCGCATCTTCTATCCGCTGGTGTCGGGCCGCGAAGGCGGCAGCGGGCTCGGACTGACGCTGGCGCAGACCTTCATCCAGCAGCACGACGGCGCGATCGAGGTGGATTCGCGTCCCGGCCGCACCGAGTTCCGGATACTGATCCCGTACAAATGAAACCGATCTGGATCGTCGACGACGACCGCTCGATCCGCTGGGTGCTGGAGAAGGCGCTGGCGCGCGAGCACATCCCGTGCAGGGCGTTTGGCGGTGCGCAGGAGGTGTTGCACGAGCTGGAGTCGGCCAGTCCGCAGGTGCTCGTCTCCGACATCCGCATGCCGGGAGGCAACGGCATCGAGCTGCTGCGCGCGGTCAAGCGCAAGCATCCGGCGCTGCCGGTGATCATCATGACCGCGTATTCGGACCTAGAAAGCGCGGTGTCGGCCTTTCAGGGCGGCGCGTTCGAATACTTGCCGAAGCCTTTCGACGTCGATCGCGCCGTCGAGCTGATCCGCCGCGCGGTCGACGAGAGCTTGCGCGAGTCGGCCAACGACGAAGCACCGCTCGAAGTGCCCGAGATCCTCGGCCAGGCGCCGTCGATGCAGGAGGTGTTCCGCGCGATCGGGCGGCTCGCGCATTCGAACGTTACCGTGCTGCTGACCGGCGAATCCGGCAGCGGCAAGGAGGTCGTCGCGCGCGCCCTGCACAAGCACTGCGCGAGGAGCGGTGGCCCGTTCATCGCGTTGAACATGGCGGCGATCCCGCGCGACCTGCTCGAAAGCGAACTGTTCGGCCACGAGCGCGGCGCCTTCACCGGTGCGCAGTCGATGCGACGCGGCCGCTTCGAGCAGGCCGAAGGCGGCACGCTGTTCCTGGACGAGATCGGCGACATGCCGGCCGAACTGCAGACGCGGCTGCTGCGCGTACTGTCCGACGGCTTCTATTACCGCGTCGGCGGCCACCAGCCGATCAAGGCCGATGCGCGGGTGATCGCGGCGACCCACCAGGATCTCGAGGAGCGGGTGCGCCAAGGCCTGTTCCGCGAGGACCTGTATCACCGGCTGAACGTGATCCGGCTGCGGCTGCCGCCGCTACGCGAACGGCGCGAGGACATCCCGCTGCTGGCGCGGCACTTCCTGACCAAGAGCGCGCGCGAGCTCGGTGTGGAACCCAAGCGGCTGTCGGACGAAGCGCTGAAACACATCCAGCAGTTGCCGTTCCCGGGCAACGTGCGTCAGCTCGAGAACCTGTGCCATTGGCTCACGGTGCTGGCGCCGGCACAGGTCGTCAAGGTCGAAGATCTGCCCGTCGAGCTGCGCAGGCAGGCCGAGCCGCCGGCGGCTCCACTGCCTGCCGCCGCGGCTGCGGCCGCGGTGTCGAGCGAGCCGCCGGTCGCCGAAGCGCCGCTGCGCGATTGGCGTGCGTTGCTCGTCGTCGAAGTCGAGCGCCGGCTCGCCGAGGGCAGGGGCGACCTGATGGCCGAGCTGGGGCGCGAGTTCGAAGGTGCGTTGATCGCCACCGTCCTGAAGTACACGCGTGGCCGCCGCATCGAAGCGGCCGTCAAACTCGGCGTAGGCCGCAACACGATCACCCGCAAGATCCAGGAGCTCGGCCTGGACGATTGAGCCGCCCGCGTGTTCGTCGCGGCGCGCTGCATTCCGTCGCCGCTGCGCGCAATCCGTCGCATCGGGCGCGCGCTCGCCTGACCGCGCCGCCATAATCCGCGCCTTCGAACGACATGCTGCGGCACGCCGCGCACCAGCCCGCCACCCGCGGTGCGGCAGCGCCGGCGCATGCGGCCGCGGCCCGGATCGGGTCGTTCGGGCGCGTCGCGCGAGGGGGAAACGATGACGAAAGGACGCAAGCTGTGGCTTGCCGCGATCGGCGCGCTGCTCGTGGCGGGCGGCATCGGCGCGGCGGTTGGCGTGCGCGGTGCAGCCGAGCGCGGTAAGGACAAGAAGAAGGAAGTTCCGCCGCTCGAATTCTCGCAACAGGACATCACCCGGCTTGCGCCGCGCGCGCTCGCGCAGGAGATTGTGCTTCCCGGCAACGTGCTGGCCGTGTCGCAGGCGACCGTGCGCTCCAAGCTGTCGGCCGAGGTGCGCCGCGTGTTCGTGCGCGAAGGCGATCGTGTGGCGGCCGGCCAGGTGATCGCCGAATGCGACACGGCCGCGCTGCGCTCGCAGCTTGCCGAGCGCGCCGCTGCACTGGCGTCGGCGCGAGCGCAGCTCGAGCAGACCGAACGCACCCGCCAGGCCAACGCGCAGCTCGTCCAGCAGAACTTCATCTCGAAGAACGCGTTCGACACCGCCGACAGCGCGTACCGCGCGCAGGCCGCCGCCGTCGAAGCCGCGCGCGCGCAGTTGGAGCAGACGCAGTTGATGCTGAACGACGCGATAGTGCGCGCGCCGATCGCCGGCCACGTCGCCAAGCGCTACGTGCAGCCGGGCGAGAAGGTTTCGTTCGATGCGCCGCTTTTCGCGATCGTCGATCTGGCGCAGCTCGAAGTGCAGGCGCAGGCGCCCGTGTCGGACGTGGCGCAAATCGCGCGCGGCGCCAGCGCGGAGGTCGAGATCGAGGGGCTGAGCGGCCGCGCGTTTGCAGGCCGCGTCGACCGGATCAACCCGAGCGCCGAGCCCGGCACGCGGACGATCCACGTGCACATCGCGCTCGCCAACGAGGATTCGGTCTTGCGCGCCGGGATGTTTGCGCGCGTGCGGCTGCGCGTCGGCGCGGACAAGGAAGTGCCCGCGCTGCCGCTCGCGGCCGTGCGCATCGACAACGGACAGCCGATCGTCTGGGTGATCGCAGAAGGCAAGCTCGTGCGGCGGCAGATCAGGCTCGGCCGGCGCGACGAACGCGCGCAGCTGGTCGAGATCGTCGACGGCGTCACACCGGCCGACCAGGTGATCGCGACCCGGTTCGACAATCTGCGCGAGGGCCTGGCAGCGAAGATCATCAGCGGCACGCCGGCCGGCTCGAGGGTCGCCGACAAGGACGCACCGCGCACGCCCGCGCTGACCGCCAACTGAGCGGGGCGCGCCATGTGGATCACCCGCGTTTCGATCAACCACCCGGTCTTCGCCACCATGGTGATGGTGGCGCTCACCGTGCTCGGCCTGTTTTCGTACGCCCGGCTCGGCGTGGAACCGATGCCCGACGTGAGCCCGCCGGGCGTGCAGATCTGGATCGGCTATCCGGGGGCCTCGCCCGAGCAGGTGGAAAACGATCTGGCCAAGCCGGTCGAAAACGCGGTCAACACCGTCGCGGGTGTGAAGCGCATCCTGTCGCGTTCGGACGAAGGGCGCTCGCTCACCTGGGTCGAGTTCCGCCTCGACGTCGACGTGACGCGCGCGATGCAGGAAGTGCGCGACAAGCTGGCGCAGATCCGCGCGGGCTTTCCGCGCGACGCCAAGGATCCGATCGTCACGCGCGCCGAGACCGAAAACGACCAGCCGGTCGCCTCGTTCGCGCTGCTCGGCCGCGACAGGTCGCAGCGGGAACTCACGCTGATCGCCGAGCGAATCGTGCAGAAGGGCTTCGAGCGGGTCAGCGGCGTGGGGCGTGTCGACCTGGGCGGCACGGTGACCCGCCAGATCCAGGCGCGCGTCGATCCGGCCAAGCTGACCGCCTTCGGCTTTACGGTCGACCAGGTCGTGGCCGCGCTCCGCACGGCCAATGTCAGCGTGCCGGTGGGAACGATCTCCAACGCGACCTCGGAGGCGATCGTCCGCGTCGACGGGCGGCTCACTTCGCCGCTCGACTTCGAGCGCATCGTCGTTGCGCGGCCCAAGGGCCCGAACGGTGCGCCGATCCTGCTGTCGCAGGTCGCCACCGTCGTCGACGGCGAGGCCGAACGGCGCTCGCTGACGCGCATCGACGGCCAGCCCGCGATCGGCGTGTGGGTGTTCAAGGCACAGGACGCCAACATCGTCGATGTGGGCCGCCAGCTCAAGGAGGCCGCGGTCGACATCCGCAAGCAGCTGCCGCCGGGCGTCGAGCTGAAATTCATGTGGGCGATGGCCGATTTCGTGCAGCAGTCGGTCGACAACGTCAAGCGCACGATCGCCGAGGGCGCGGCTCTCACGGTGCTGATCGTGTTCCTGTTCCTCGGTTCGTGGCGCAGCACGGTGATCACGGGGCTCACGCTGCCGATCGCGGTGATCGCGAGCTTCATCGCCGTGTACGCGCTCGGCTTCACGCTGAACTACATGACGCTGATGGCGCTGAGCCTGTGCATCGGCCTGCTGATCGACGACGCCATCGTCGTTCGCGAGAACATCGTGCGCCATATCCGCATGGGCAAGGACCACTACACGGCGGCGCGCGAAGGCACCGACGAGATCGGGCTGGCGGTGCTGGCGACGACGTTTTCGATCGTCGCGGTGTTCGTTCCGATTGCCTTCATGAGCGGCATCGTCGGCAAGTTCTTCTATCCGTTCGGCATGACGGTCGTCGTCGCGGTGCTGGTGTCGCTGTTCGTCAGCTTCACGCTCGATCCGATGCTGTCGGCGATCTGGCGCGACCCGCCCGAAGGCGCGCTGAATGTACGGCTGATCGGCCCGGTGCTGCGCACTTTCGACCGCTGGGTCGAGTCCTGGCACGGGATCTACGACAAGCTGCTGCGCGCCGCGCTCGCGCGCCGCAAGACCACGCTGGCGATCGCGGCGGCGAGCTTCGTCGCCAGCATCCCGCTCGCCGGCATCGTCGGCGGCGAGCTGATGCCGGAAGCCGACCAGAGCTTCACCAGCGTGCGGCTGACGATGCCGGTCGGCTCGAGCCTCGAATACGCCGACGAACGCGTGCGGCGCGTCGAGGAGGCGCTGCGCGAGTTCAAGGAGATCGAATCGATCGACACCTCGATCGGGACCGACGGCGCGCGCAACAGCGGTCGCATCAACCTGAAGCTCGTGCCGCGCGCCGAGCGCCAGCGCTCGCAGAAGAAGATCGAGGAGGCGATCCGCAAGCGCGTCGCCGGCATTCCGGGCGTGCAACTGACGGTCGGCTTCGGCGGCGCGATCTACGTCGCGCTGCTCGGCAACGATGACGTCGCGATGAACCGGGTGATCGAGGACTTCAAGAACCGGATCGCGCAGATCCGCGGCGTGACCGACATCGACGTCACGGTCAAGGACGGCACGCCGGCGCTGGCGGTGCGGCTGAAGCCGGAACTGGCGGCCGAGTACGGCATCACGCATGCGCAGCTCGGTTCGACGCTGCGGGCGCTGGTCGGCGGCGAGAACTCCGGCTACTGGCTCGCCCCCGACGGACAGAACTACGAGGTGATCACGCAACTGCCTCGCGCCAGCCGCACGGTGGTCGACGACATCGCCAACCTGAACATCGCGACCGGGCGCCAGCTCGCCGACGGCTCGCCCGAGGTAGTTGCACTGCGCGCGATTGCGACGATCGAGCGCACCTTCAACCCGGAGAACATCCGGCGGCAGGATCTGCAGCGGCGGGTCGCGCTGTTCGCCAACGTCGAGGGGCGGCCGGCCGGCGACGCGGGCAAGGAGGTGCAGGCGCTGGTCAACTCGTACCAGCTTCCGCCTGGGCTGCGCTTCGACACCGGCGGTCAGATCAAGGATCAGCAGGAGGTCGCGAGCGCGATCTTCGGCGCCCTGCTGCTGGCGGTGATCTTCATCTACATCGTGCTGGCCTCGCAGTTCGGCAGCTTCATCCAGCCGATCGCGATCATGGCCTCGCTGCCACTCGCGATCGTCGGCGTGATGCTCGCGCTGCTCGTCACCGGCACGACGCTGAACATCTTCTCGATGATCGGAATCGTGTTCCTGATGGGCCTCGTGACGAAAAACGCGATCCTGCTGGTGGACTTTGCCAACCAGGGGCAGAGGAACGGCTTGAGCCGCCTCGATGCGCTTGCCGCCGCCGCGCAGGTGCGGCTGCGGCCGATCCTGATGACGACCGCGGCGATGATCTTCGGCATGCTGCCGCTCGCACTTGGCCTGGGCGAAGGCGCCGAGCAGCAGGCACCGATGGGCCGAGCGATCATCGGCGGCGTCATCACCTCGACGCTGCTGACGCTGGTCGTCGTGCCGGTGATCTACTCGTACCTCGATGCATGGGAGCGACGCTGGTTCAAGCTCGGCGTGCGGCGCGGCGGCGCGGCCGCGCTCGCGGCGCAGCCGGCGGACAAGCAGCATTGAGCCTAGATTTCTCACCACAGAGACACAGAGGCACAGAGAAAGGCGAAAAATCAAGTCCTTGCCCGCATTCCCCGCCTGACCCGCGGGGTGAGAGAGCGTATTCGCACAACGGTTTGTTTTTCCTCTGTGTTCTCTGTGTCTCTGTGGTTCAAATGAGCTTTTCAGGTTGAGTCGAACGCGCGTCGGCGCAGCGCGCCGGGTTGCCGATGCCGCGACCTTCGTTCAGCCCGCGTGCGCGTGCGGCCTGGCCGTCACGTAGACGGTGCCGGTGAAGCTCGAGATCGGTTGGCCGTCGGCTTTGGTCACGTCGATCCGATAGACGGCAAGCTTGCGCGAGCGCGACACCTCGGTCGCGCTCGCCGTCAGCCGATCGCCGAGCGCAGCCGCCGCCTGATAGGTAATGTGTGCGTCGATGCCGGCGGCGATCCGGCCGTGCGAGTTCGACGCCAGCCCGAACGCACAATCGGCAAGCGCGAAGATCACGCCGCCGTGGCAACTGCCGTTGAAATTCAGGTGCTCGTCGCGCACCGTCATCTCGACCGTCGCATGGCCGGCTGCGCCGTCGAGGAGACGCACGCCGAGCGCACGGCCGAAGGCATCGGCCGCCGCCAGGCGCTCGAGGCGCCGGCGCGCTTCGTCCGCGGGCGACGCCTCGGCCACCGGCGAACGTCGTTGCGCCAGACGGCGGCCGTGGCCGGTGGCCGCCCCGTGCGCGACCATCGCATCGGCCAGCGCGGCGATGCCCTCGTTGCGCGTCGCGCAGGTCGACAGCACCGGCACCTTGGCCGCGTGGGCGCTGCGTAGCCTCAGCATCTCCTTCAACTCGCGCACCGTGCGCTCGGCACCGGGCGCGTCGGCCTTGCTGACGACCAGCAGTTCGGCGATCTCCAGGATGCCGGCCTTGATCGCCTGTACCTCGTCGCCCAGCCCGGGCGGGCAGACGACGACGCGCGTGTCGGCGATATCGACGATTTCGACTTCCGACTGCCCGGCACCGACCGTTTCGACGATCACGACGTCGAATCCCGCGGCGTCGAGCACGTCGACAACCTCGCCGGTCGTCTTCGACACGCCGCCCAGGTGCCCGCGCGACGCGAGCGAACGGATGAACACGCGCTCGTGCCCGGCGTGCCGGTCCATACGCACGCGGTCGCCGAGCACCGCGCCGCCGGTGATCGGACTGCTCGGATCGACCGCCACGACGGCGATCGTGTGGCCGCGCGCGATCAGCTCGCCGAGCAGCGCGTCGATCAGCGTCGACTTGCCGGCACCCGGCGCGCCGGTAATACCGATGACGTGCGCGCGGCCGAGCCGCGGTGCCACCGCGGCGGCGATCGCCGCGGCTGTCGGCGCGCCGTTTTCGATCGCACTGATCGCGCGTGCGATCGCTCGGCGGTCGCCCGTCGCCAGCCGCTTCACCAGCGCGTGGTCGCCCTCGGGCATCGTCAGACGAACGCCTGCACGTGGCCGAAGCCGAGTTCGCGCCGCAGGGTGCCGCAGATCTCGCCGTGCGTGCAGCCGGCTTCGGCCGCGGCGACGACTCTGGCGAACACGTTCTCGTGCGCGTCATTGGCGGCGCGCGCCAGCGCAGCGAGGGCGGCTGCGACCTGCGCCGGCGAGCGCTGTGCCTTGAATGCCTTGAATGCCTCCAGGTGCGCGCGCATCGCGGCCGGGTCGGGGCGCGCCAGCGGCTGGCGCACGGCCCCGTCTTCCTCGATCCGGTACGCGTTGACGCCGACCACCGTCTGCTCGCCGCTTTCGACTTTTTGCTGGAAGCGCCGCGCCGACTCGCCGATCATCTTCTGCACCAGCCCGGACTCGACCGCGCGATACATGCCGCCGGCGTCGTCGACGAGCTTGATCACGCGCAGGATCTCCTCTTCCATTCGGTCGGTCAGCGCCTCGACGTAGAAGCTGCCGCCGAGCGGGTCGATCACGTCGGTCAGGTGCGCTTCCTCGCGCAGGATGTTCTGCGTGGCGATCGCGATGCGCGCGCCGGCATCGGTCGGGCACGACAGCGCTTCGTCGTAGGCGTCGGTGTGCAGCGACTGCAGCCCGCCGAAGATGCCGGCCATCGCCTGCACGGTGACGCGCGCGATGTTGTTCAGCGGCTGCTGGCGCGTCAGATCCACGCCCGAGGTCTGGGCGTGGAACTTGAAGCGCCAGGCGCGCGCATCCCTGGCGCCGAGGCGCTCGCGCGCCATGCGCGCCCAGATGCGGCGGCCGGCACGGAACTTGGCGACCTCTTCGAAGAACGAGATCGAGATATCGAAGAAGAACGTGAAGCGCGGCAGGAAGGCGTCCGGAGGCATGCCGCGCTCGATGCAGTCCTGCGCGACCTGGATCGCCGTCGACAGCGCAAACGCCATTGCTTCGGCCGGCGTGGCGCCGGCCTGCTGCATGTGCTGGCCGACCACCGACATCGGGTTCCACTTCGGCACGAAGCGGTTGCAGAAGTCGATGTGGTCGACGAGTACGCGCCGCGCCGCCGGCAGCGCGAGCCGGAAGAACATGTGGTTGGCGACGTAGTGGCTCAGGTAGTCGCTTTGGTTCGACGTGCCGGTGAGCGTGCGCCAGTCGACGCCGCGTTGCTTGGCGACGGCGAGCAGGAAGGCGAGCAGCGTGAACGGCGAGGGGTCGTTCAGCGCGCAAGAGGTGCGGGCCAGATCGACCCCGGCAAGCGCGCGGTCCATGTGCTCGGCGGTGTTGACCACCGTGCCGCAGGTGCCGAGCAGCTCGAAGTGCGACTCGTCCATGTCATAGCCGCGAAACACCGAGTTGCACGGGATCAGCGAGATCGCGGTTGCGCCTTGCGCGAGCAACGTTCGCAGCCGTGCGTTGTAGTCGTCGGGCGTGCCCAGGCCGATCAACTGCCGCTGCGTCCACGTACGGCCGCGGTGCATCGTCGCGTAGATGCCGCGCGTGTACGGCGGCTGCCCCGGGTAGCCGAGGTCGACGTCGCGGCGCGACGAGTCCCAGTCGCGCGGCGTGTACAGCGGTTTGATCGCGATGCCAGATCGGTTGACGACTTCGCGCTCGGTGTCGATCTGTTCGGCGTATTCGCGCCGCCATCGTGCTTCGGCGTCCGCGCCGGCGAGCAGGCGATCGTCGACGGGCTTGTTCATCGCATCCCCCTCAGGCAGTCGCGCGGCGCGCGCGCACCGCGAGCGTCAACTCGCGCACGCAGCGCGCGATCTCGTCGAGCGAAGAACCCGGATGGAACACGCGCGCGACACCGGCTTCGAGCAGCGTGCGCTCGTCCTCGTCGGGCACGATGCCGCCGACGATCACCGCCACGTCGTCCAGCCCCGCCGCGCGCAGCGCGTCCATCAGCTTCGGCACGATCAGGTGATCGGTCGCCAGCGACGAGATGCCGATCACGTCGACGTCCTCCTCGGTGGCGAGCTTGACCACAGTGGCGATCTCCTGCCACGGCGGCGTGTAGATCACCTCCATGCCGGCGTCGCGCAGGGCCGCGGCGACGATGCGGCTGCCGCGGTCGTGGCCGTCAAAGCCGATCTTCGTGATCAGCACTTTCGGTCGGATGTCCATCAGCCGTCCTTTCCGAGCGGGGATTGCAGCAGCGCCACGAAGCGGCGCGCGATGGCTCTTGGCGAGTCGCGCCCGGGCCGGTACCAGGTCTGCGCCCAGTTCAATGCGCCCAGCAGCATCAGCCGCAGCGTGCGGCGGTCCACGCCGCGCGGCAGCGGCAGATCCCGCACCAGGCCTGCGATCAGCGCCTCGTATTCGTCGCGCAACGCGATCAGGCGCCGCTGCACGGCCGGCACGTCGCTCGGCCGCACGCGGATCACCACCTGCGCGTAGTCGTCGTCTTCGAGGATCGCCTCCAGGTGCGCGATGCACGCCGCCTCGAGCCGCTGCCACGGATCGCGCTGGCCTGCGATCGCGGCGCGCACGCGCGCGGAAATGCGCCGCACGCCCTCGGCGTACACGGCGGCGAGCAGGTCTTCCTTGGTCGCGAAGTGGTAGTACAGCGACCCCGGCAGCATGTCGATCGCGCGCACGATGTCGCGCACCGATGTGCCCTGGAAGCCCTGCGCGCGGAACAGGCGCGCGGCCTGGTCGAGAATCTGCGGCAGGCGGTTGTCGGCGCGCGGGGCGCGCACGGCGGTCATGACGGCCGAATGAGCAAGCGACGGAACCGGTCGATCGAAAAACAAACAGTTGTTCGGTATTTATCCGAGCCGCGAGGCGCCGTCAAGGGGCGCGTGGTCCTTCCGGTCAGCCCAGGTCCGGCAGTTGGCCATTTGTCGTTCGTTCGCTGTGCCGCCTCGGGGGCATTCCCAGCCGAAGTCCCTCGTCATTCCGAGCCGTCCCGTTCTTGTCATTCCGAG
>JBBIQI010000069.1:0-15583 GCA_037442465.1 Burkholderiales bacterium | reverse complement strand
CTGAGCGCTGTCAGGCCGGGAATACGCCGGTGGACAGATACCGGTCGCCGCGGTCGCAGACGATGAACACGATCGTCGCTTCGCGCACCTCGGCCGCGATGCGCAGCGCGATCGCGCACGCGCCGCCGGAGGAGACGCCGGCAAAGATACCTTCTTCGGCCGCCAGGCGCCGCGCCATCGCTTCGGCTTCGGCCTGCGAGACGTACTCGAGCCGGTCGACGCGCGACGCGTCATAGATCTTCGGCAGATACGCCGGCGGCCACTTGCGGATGCCGGCGATGCGCGAGCCTTCTTCGGGCTGCGCGCCGATGATACGGATCGCCGCATTGCGTTCCTTCAGATAGCGGCTCACGCCCATGATCGTGCCGGTGGTGCCCATCGCGCTGACGAAGTGCGTGATGCGCCCCGCCGTGTCGCGCCAGATCTCCGGCCCGGTGGTTTCGTAGTGCGCGCGCGGGTTGTCGGCATTGGCGAACTGGTCGAGCACCCGCCCTTCCCCGCGCGCCTGCATCTCGAGCGCCAGATCGCGCGCGTATTCCATGCCGCCTTTCGCCGCCGGTGTGAGGATCAGCTCGGCGCCGTACGCGGTCATGCTGGCGCGCCGCTCGGCGGACAGGTCGTCCGGCATGATCAGCGTCATCCGGTAGCCCTTCATCGCCGCGATCATCGCCAGCGCGATACCGGTGTTGCCGCTGGTGGCTTCGATCAGGCGATCGCCGGGCCGGATCTCGCCGCGCTCTTCGGCGCACCGGATCATCGAGTACGCGGGCCGATCCTTGACCGAGCCGCCGGGGTTATTGCCCTCCAGCTTGCCCAGAATCAGGTTGCCGCGCCGCGCGTTGTCCGCGCCCGGCAGGCGCTGCAGTCGTACCAGCGGCGTGTTGCCGATGGTCGTCTCGATCGTGCCGTATTCGATCATCGCCCGTTCAGCGTTGGCGCGGGTCGTCGCGCGCGGCGCGCGACCCGGGCACGCCGTTGACCGTCACACCCTGCGCCTGCAGCCGCTCGCTGCGCGCACCGCGCATGCCCTTGACCCGGCGGGCCAGATCGTCCCAGTCGCGAAACGGCGCTTTCGCGCGCTCGCTCAGCACGCGCTCGGCCAGCGCCACGCCCACACCGTTTAACTGTTCCAGCTCCGCGCGCGTCGCCGTGTTGATCTCCAGCGCCGCCGCAGCGAGCGGCAGCAGGCAAAGAAGGGCGAGCCAGAACCGAGGGCCTGGCATCGCCGACGCTTGACTTGAACTCTCGCTGTACACCGGTGCGACCCTGAATGCCGAGAATCCTGAGCCCTGAATCCTAAACGGCATCCAGCTCCTCGATGCGACGCGGCGGATAGCTGTCCCAGCTCGTGCAGCCGGGGCACTGCCAGTGGAATTCACGCGCGCGAAAGCCGCACTTGCCGCAGCGGTAGCGGGCGAGCTTGCGCGTCTGCGCGTGGATCAACGAGCGCAGCAGGTCGAGCTCCGGGTCGCCGCCCCCCTGCGCGCTGCGCAGCGCGAGCAGTTTTTCGAAACCGAGCAGCGACGGATGGCGCTTCAGTTCGTCGCGCAGCAGGATCTCGGCGGCGGCCGGTCCTTCCCACT
Organism: Burkholderiales bacterium; assembly: GCA_037442465.1. Taxonomy (GTDB): domain Bacteria; phylum Pseudomonadota; class Gammaproteobacteria; order Burkholderiales; family Burkholderiaceae_F; genus DSNY01. The sequence continues at coordinate 14,000 of JBBIQI010000069.1, read as the reverse complement.
CGCCGACGCGCTGGTAGGCGACCTCGAGCAGATCGATCGAAGGCCAGTCCAGCAGCGCGCGCCGCAGCAGATTCAGCGCCTCGTCGCGGCGGCCGGCCTTGTCCATGGCTTCGGTCAGGCGGGCGGCCACCAGCGGCAGATGTTCGGGCGAGGCCGCTTCCACGCGCAGCCAGTGCTTGATCGCCTCGTGCTGCTCGCCGCGGCGCATGGCCACGTCGCCGGCCAGCAGCGCAGCACGCACCGACTTGCGATCGGCGATCAGCGCCTCGTCCAGGTGCGATTGCGCGCGCTGCAGATCGGCCTGCGCCAGCGCCTGCTCGGCCAGTTCGCAGTAGAACTGCGCGACGGCGACATGATGCGACTCGCCCGCTTCGCGCTCCAGCCGCCGTGCGCAGTCGATCGCCTTGGCCCACTCGCGTTCCATCTGGTAGATGCGCAGCAGCGCGCGCAGCGCCGGAAAGCGGTGCTGCGGATCGTCGCGCAGGCGCACGAAGGCGTCTTCAGCGCGGTCGAGCAGCCCGCCCTTCAGGAAGTCCTGACCCAGTTCCGCGAGCGCGTTGGAGCGCTCGCGCGCCGGCAGATCGGCGCGGTTCAGCAGGTAGGTGTGGATGCGCACCGCACGATCGACTTCGCCGCGCCGGCGGAACAGATTGCCGAGCGCGTAGTGCAACTCGATCGTCTCGGGGTCGAGCTTGACCACGTCGATGAAGGCGTCGATGGCCTTGTCCGGCTGCTCGTTTAGCAGCAGATTCACGCCGCGGAACAACGAACGCGGCGCGCCGCCGCGGTCGGCGGCGCGCACTTTCGAGTCGAACCCGCGCAGCCACCAGCCGGCAGCGAACAGCAGCGGCAGCACGATCAGATACCAGGCCTCGAACTCGGGCATCGCGTCGTCAGCGTGGGCGTCGCGCAGCGATCCATGAAGCCCGGCCGCGCCGCGCGCCGCAAGGCAACCTGCGCGCGGAAACGATCGGGCCGGCGTTGACGCTGCGGGCGGACATCTCGGCGCGCTCGTCAGCGCGGGTGACGCGTGTCGGCGTCGAGTTCCCCGACCGCGCCGACGTTGCGCGCCGCGCTCGCGACCCGATCGGCCAGGCGTTCGGCCGCCGCGTCCGCCGGCGCGGTGCCTTCGATCTGCCTGCGCAGGGCGGACACCTGGCGACGCAGGCCGAACAAGCGCGGCGCCAGCGCGATTGTGCCGGCGGCCACACCGATCAGCACGCACGCGAGCATCACGACGATCAGCGGCACCTCGTCCCAGTACAGCGTTTCGGTCAGCCGCACCGGTACCGGCGTGGTGTTCTTCAGCGCGAACCACAGCACGGCGGCAAAGAACACCAGCCGCACGAACCATCCGATCGCCCTCATCGGTGCACGCTCCGCCGCATGCGCGGCATTGTAAGGGGCACGCGCGCAGGCCCCGGGCGGAAGCGGCGCGAAAAAAAGCCCCGCGTGCGCGGGGCTTTCGGGGCTGCATCGGCGCCGCCGTTCAGCCTGCCGGTTCCAACTTGCCCGACTTGGCCGCGGCCGCGCTGTCGACGCCGTCGACGCGCTCGCGCAGTTCCTTGCCCGCTTTGAAGTGCGGGACGAACTTGGCGGGCACGTGCACGCGCTCGCCGGACTTCGGGTTGCGCCCGACGCGAGGCGGCCGGTAGTTCAGCGCGAAGCTGCCGAAACCGCGGATCTCGATGCGATTGCCGTACGCCAGCGCCGCACTCATCGCGTCGAGGATCGTCTTGACCGCCTCGTCGGCGTCGCGCGCGGCCAGCCGCGTGTTGCGCTCCGCGAGCCGCGCGATCAGCTCCGACTTGGTCATCGTCTTGGCGTCGGACATGGTCGGCACTGCCGCTTACTTGTTCTGCGTGTCCAGCTTGGCCTTCAGCAGCGCGCCCAGACTGGTCGTCCCAGTCTGCGCCTCCGCCTGCATGCGCTCCATCGCCGCGGCCGCCTCGGCGTTGTCCTTCGCCTTGATCGACAGGTTGATGTTGCGGTTCTTGCGGTCGATGTTGATGATCATCGCCGTGACCTTGTCGCCTTCCTTCAAGTGGTTGCGCGCATCCTCGACGCGGTCCGACGAGATCTCGGACGCACGCAGGTAACCCTCGACGTCGCCGCCGAGGCTGATGACCGCGCCTTTCGGATCGACGCTCTTGACGGTTCCGGTAACGATCGAGCCCTTCTCGTGCGTGCCGGCATAGTTGGTGAACGGATCGCCGCCCAACTGCTTGACACCGAGCGAGATGCGCTCGCGCTCGGTGTCGATCGCCAGCACCACCGCCTCGACCTCGTCGCCCTTCTTGTACTTTCGCACCGCCCCTTCGCCCGGCTCGCTCCACGACAGGTCGGACAGATGCACCAGGCCGTCGATGCCGCCCGGCAGGCCGATGAACACGCCGAAATCGGTAATCGACTTGATCTGGCCCTTGACGCGGTCGCCCTTCTTGTGCGTCAGCGCGAAGTCCTCCCACGGGTTCGGCTTGCACTGCTTCATGCCGAGCGAGATGCGGCGGCGGTCCTCGTCGATCTCGAGCACCATCACCTCGACCTCGTCGCCGAGGGCGACGACCTTCTTCGGATCGACGTTCTTGTTGGTCCAGTCCATCTCGGACACGTGCACCAGACCTTCGATGCCGGGTTCGATCTCGACGAACGCGCCGTAGTCGGTGATGTTGGTGACCTTGCCGAACAGCCGCGTGCCCTGCGGATAACGGCGCGTGAGCCCGACCCAGGGATCCTCACCGAGCTGTTTTACACCCAGCGAAACGCGGTTCTTTTCCTGGTCGAACTTCAGCACCTTGGCGGTGATCTCCTGGCCGACCTGAACGACCTCGCTCGGGTGACGCACTCGGCGCCACGCCAGATCGGTGATGTGCAGCAGACCGTCGATGCCGCCGAGGTCGACGAACGCGCCGTAGTCGGTGATGTTCTTGACCACCCCCTTGACGATCGCGCCCTCCTTGAGCGTCTCCAGCAGCTTGGCGCGCTCCTCGCCCATGCTCGCCTCGACCACCGCGCGGCGGGACAGCACGACGTTGTTGCGCTTGCGGTCGAGCTTGATGACCTTGAATTCGAGGGTCTTGCCCTCGTACGGCGTGGTGTCCTTGACCGGCCGCATGTCGACCAGCGAGCCCGGCAGGAACGCGCGGATGCCGTTGGTCATCACGGTCAGGCCGCCCTTGACCTTGCCCGTGATCGTGCCGGTCACCAGCTCGCCGCTTTCGAGCGCCCGTTCCAGGTTCATCCAGGCCGCCAGCCGCTTGGCCTTGTCGCGCGACAGGATCGTGTCGCCGTAGCCGTTTTCGAGCGACTCGATCGCGACCGACACGAAGTCGCCTGGCTTGACATCGATCTGACCCTGATCGTTCTTGAACTCCTCGATCGGGATGTAGGCCTCCGATTTCAGGCCGGCGTTGACGATCACGAAATTGCCGTCGACGCGGACCACCTCGGCGGTGATCACCTCGCCCTGCTTCATCTCCTGGCGCGCCAGGCTTTCTTCGAACAACGCCGCGAACGACTCTTTGCCGCTGGCGGCTTGGGTTGCAACGGAAGGCATGCAATAAGACTTTCGATCTCGCCCGGACCTTGCGTCGGGGCGGAGTTGAACACCGCGTGCGGAAAAATCCGGGGATGCTCCGCACGCACCCTTGGGTCCGCGGGACTCGCCCTCAGACCTTGCGATACCAGTCCAGGATCCGGGCGACGACTTCGTCGACCGCGAGTGCCGTAGTGTCGAGCTGGTACGCGTCTTTCGCGGGTCTCAGCGGCGCCGCCGACCGCCTGGAATCGCGTTCGTCGCGCGCGCGCAGATCCGCCGAAAGGGCCGCGATGTTAGCCGCAATCCCTTTTGCGATCAACTGCTTGTAACGCCGGTCCGCGCGCGCTTCGACGCTCGCAGTCAGATACACCTTTAGCCGGGCGTCGGGAAACACGACCGTGCCCATGTCGCGCCCGTCGGCCACCAGCCCGGGCGGCCGGCGGAACGACCTCTGCAGATCGAGCAGCACGGCGCGCAGCGGCGCGTGCACGGCGATTTGCGAGGCCATCGCGCTGACCTCCTCGGTGCGGATGGCGTCGGTCACGTCGCGGCCGTCCAGTTCGACGCGTCCGTCGACGAAACGCGGTCGCATCGTCGCGGCCAGTTGCGCGAGCGCCGCAGCGTCGCCCGCCGCGACACCGCGCTCGAGTGCCAGCAGCGCGACGAGCCGGTACAGCGCACCGCTGTCGAGATAGTGAAACCCGACAGCGGCGGCGACGCGTTGCGCGACCGTGCCCTTGCCAGAGGCGGTCGGGCCGTCGATCGCGATGACGGGAACGGCGGAACTCATCGGCAGGCTATCGGGCGCATTGGAACAATCAAATGGATTCGCACCGGCGCAGCCCCTACCTTACGCACGTGCCGAAGGAGTTCACCGCCATGCGCATGCCGCTGACACTGAGTCTCGCCAAGACCGCGACGTTTGCCGTCGTGCACTTTGCGGTCGCGTTCTCGATCGCGTACGCGCTGACCGGCAGCGCGCCGATCGCCGGCGCGCTCGCGCTGCTCGAGCCGCTCGCGAACACGGTCGCCTACTTCTTCCACGAGCGCGCCTGGGTGCGGTTCAGCCCGCCGCCGGCCGCAGCAGCGAGCGCAGCGCGTTGAAGTAGTCGGGGAACGTCTTCGCGACGCACTGCGGGTCACGGATGTGAACCGGTACGCCGCCGGCGGCGGCGAGCGCGAAGCACATCGCCATCCGGTGGTCGTCGTAGGTGTCGATCGTCGCCTCTCGCAGCCGCGCCGGCGGTTCGATCTTCAGCCAGTCGTCGCCGGTTTCGACCGCCGCCCCCAGCTTGCGCAGCTCGGCGGCCATCGCGGCGATGCGGTCGGTCTCCTTGACGCGCCACGAGCCGATGCCGGCGAGCCGTGTTGCGCCGTCGGCAAACAGCGCAGCGACCGCTGCGGTCATCGCCGCATCCGGAATCGCGGTGCAGTCGCAGTCGAGCGCTTGCAGCCGACCCGCACCGCGCGCCTCGATCCAGTCTTCGCCCCAGCGGATCGACGCTCCCATGCGTTCGAGCACATCCGCGAATGCGATGTCGCCCTGCACGCTGTCGCGGCCGACGCCGAGCACGCGCACGGGCCCGCCGGCGAGCGCGCCCAGCGCCAGGAAGTACGAAGCTCCGGAGGCGTCGCCCTCGATCGCGAATCGCCCCGGCGCCCGATAGCGCACGCGCGGCACGCGAAACGCGGTGCCGTCGGCGGCGACGCGCTCGACCGTCACCCCGAAGCGGCGCATCAGCGCGAGCGTCAGCGCCACGTACGGCTGCGAGATCAGTGCGCCGGAAATGCGCACCAGCAGCCCGTCAGCCGGCGCGATCAGCGGTGCGGCCATCAGCAGTCCGCTGGCGAACTGGCTCGACACGTCGCCCTTGATGTCGACCCGCTCGCGCCCGGCAAACGCGGCCGGCTCGATGCGGATCGGCGGGTAGCCCGACGTGCGCTCGTACTCGATGCGCGCGCCCAGCGCGGCGAGTGCGTCGACCAGATCGCCGATCGGCCGCTCGCGCATGCGCGCCACGCCGTCGAGCCGGTAACGCCCGCCGGCAAAGGCGAGCGCAGCGGCCAGCGGCCGCATCGCGGTTCCCGCGTTGCCCAGTAACAGGTCCGCTTCGCGCACCGGGAACGCGCCGCCGCAGCCTTCGATGCGCGCGCGCTCGCCGTCGAGCTCGACGCTCACGCCGAGCGCGCGCAGCGCCGCGATCATCACGCGGGTATCTTCGGCGTCGAGCAGCCCGTGCAGTTCGGTCACGCCCTCGGCGAGCGCGGCCAGCAGCAGCGCACGGTTCGAGATGCTCTTCGACCCCGGCAGCCGCACTTCGCCTTCGGCGTGCGCGATCGGTTCGATGGTCAGGATGTCGGCTTGGCTCACGCTGCGGCTATCGAGGATTACGCAACCTCGTGACACGGCCACCTTGCAAGTCCGCTTCGCGCTGGCTGTCGCCGGTTCCGTCATCCCGAGCGCAGCGAGGGATCCCGGCACTGCGAGCAGTCGAGATGCCTCGCCCTTGGCTCGGAACGACGAGGGTTGAGGCACGCAGACGCCAAGAGGATGGCACGTGCCCCGAGGATAAGTCATGGTCGATCATTCGTCGGGCTGCGTCGTTCGTCGCTTCACCACGGAGACACAGAGAACACGGAGAAGCGCGAAAAGTCAACGAGGGGTCTGTCGGTGTTCTCGCCGTCCTCGGTGGTACGAGTCGGGTTCTGCAAACGCCGGCAACCTGCGAGCCGTCCGCATGCGCGCGCCGATCACTCCGCATCGAAGGTCCGTGCATGCCGCCGGCGCGTGCGGCTGGCGAGATCGAAGGTCGCTTCGAGCGCGGCGGCGTCGCCGGCGTCGACGGCACGCTGCAGTTCGTCGAGCAGCCCACGATAGCCGCGCAGCTCCTCGCCGAGCGCGGCGCGGTTGGCCAGGCAGACGTCGCGCCACATCGCCGGGCTGCTTGCCGCGATGCGGGTGAAATCGCGAAACCCCGCCCCTGCAAAGGAGAGCTTGCGTTCGCCGTCCGGTTCCGACGCGATGCGCGCGACCAGCGCGAAGGCGAGCAGATGCGGCAGATGGCTGACGGCCGCGAACACGCGGTCGTGTTCGGCCGCATCCATGGTCACGACCTGCGCGCCGATGCGCCGCCACAGGTCCTCGACCGTGGCGCGCGCGGCAGCGTCCGTGTCCGCGACCGGGGTGCTGATGAACAGCCGGCCGCGGAACAGCTCCGCGTCGGCGTGCTCGACACCGGGCAATTCACGGCCCGCGATCGGATGCCCGGGCACGAAGCGGCGGACCGCCGAGCCGTCCGTCACGGTCAGCGCCGCCCGCGCCGCCTCGATCACGGACAGCTTGGTGCTGCCGACGTCGGTGACGATCGCGTGCGCCGGCAGCGCTCGCGCCACCGCGGCCATGACCTCGCGCATCGCGCCGACCGGCACCGCGAGCACGACCAGATCGGCGTCGTGCACCGTGTCTTCGATCGACGCGGCCGCCGCGTCGAGCACGCCCAGTTCGACGCCGCGGCGCGCCGCCGACGGGTCGGCATCGAACCCGACCGCGCGCTCGATCGCACCGGCGCGCCTCAGCGCGGCCGCGACCGAGCCGCCGATCATGCCGACGCCGATCAGCGCGAGCTTCATCCCCGCGCAGCGGCGAGCGCCTCGGGCAGCGCACGCAAGAACTGCGCGTTTTCCTCGGGCAGGCCGATCGTCACGCGCAGCCACTCGGGAAGCGCGTAGTTGGCCACCGGCCGCACGATCACGCCGCGCTTGAGCAGTTCCTGGTAGATCCGCGCCGCCGCACCGACCTTGACCATCACGAAGTTGCCGTAGCTCGGCACGTACTCGAGCCCGAGCTGGTCGAAAGCCGCGGTCAGCTCGGTCATACCTTTCGTGTTCACGTCGTAGCTGCGCGCGAGGAATTCCGCGTCGTCCAGAGCCGCGACCGCCGCGGCCTGCGCGGCGCTGTTGACGTTGAACGGCTGCCGCACCCGATTGAGCAGGTCCGTGAGCTCGGGCTGCGCGATCCCGTAGCCGACGCGCAGGCCCGCGAGCCCGTACGCCTTGGAGAACGTGCGCGACACGAGCAGGTTCGGGTAGCGGCGCACCCACTGCGCGCTGTCGAAGCGCAGCGCCGGCGGCAGGTATTCGTTGTACGCCTCGTCGAGCACGACGAGCACCTCGCGCGGCACGCCCGCGATGAACGCGGCGACGCGATCCGGTTCGACGAAGGTGCCGGTCGGATTGTTCGGGTTGGCCACGTACATCAGCCGCGTGTCGGGCGCGATCGCCGCGCGCATCGCGTCCAGGTCGTGGCCGTAGTCGCGCGCCGGCACGACGATCGCGCGCGCACCGCGCGCCTGCGTCGCGAGCGGATACACGGCGAACGAGTACTGCGCGAACACGCAGCTTCGGCCGGGCGCCAGCATCGCCGCGGCGGCGAGTTCGAGAATGTCGTTGCTGCCGTTGCCGAGCGTGATCCAGTCGGCGGGCACGCCGAGTCTGGCCGACAACGCGGTCTTCAGCGCGAAGCCGTTGGAGTCCGGATAGCGGCCGAATTCGTGCATGGCCGCCACGAGCGCGCGCCGGGCCGACTCGGGCATGCCGAGCGGGTTCTCGTTCGATGCGAGCTTGACGATGGTCTGCGCATCGAGTCCGAGCTCGCGCGCCAGCTCTTCGATCGGCTTGCCCGCCTGATACGGTGCGATCGCGCGCACGTAGTCAAGCGCTGCAATTGCAGTTGCGCTTGCGGAGGGAACGGCTGCCATGGTTCCTGTCTTTCAGTGCCGCCGGCGTCGCGACCGCGGAGCAACTGCCCGCAAAGCACGCATCGGCTGAATCGCCAAACCCGAATCCTGAGTCCTCGGTCCTTCCCTACGCTTCCATCGGATACGAGCCGAGGCTCTTGTAGTAGGCGCAGACCTCGCGCAGTGCCGCGAGCGCGGCGGCCACCCTGGCATCGCGCTCGTGACCCTCGATGTCGACGTAGAAGTAGTACTCCCAGGCGCCGAGCTTGGCCGGACGCGACTCGAAGCGCGTCATCGAAACGCCGTGCTGCGCGAGCGGGGTGAGCATGTGGTAGACGGCGCCGGCCTTGTTCGGCACCGACAGGATCAGCGAGGTCTTGTCTCGTCCGGTGGGCTGAGTCTCTTGCCGGCCGAGCACGACGAAGCGCGTGCGGTTCTGCGGATCGTCCTGGATGTGGCTGGCGGCGATCTGCAGCCCGTACAGCGTGGCGGCGTTCTCGCCGGCGATCGCCGCCGTCGTCGGATCGCTTGCCGCCAGCCGCGCGGCCTCCGCGTTGCTCGCCACCGAAACGCGCTCGAGCGTCGGCAGGTGCAGGTTGAGCCAGCCGGCGCACTGGCCGAAGGTCTGCGGATGGCTGACGACGCGTTGGATGCCCTCGAGCGTTCCACTGAGCGTCAGCAGGTGATGGCGCACCGGCACCGACACTTCGGCCAGGATCTTCAGCGGCGTGATCAGCAGCAGGTCGAGCGAACGGCTGACCGCCCCCTCGGTCGAGTTCTCGACGGGAACAATCGCGAAGTCCGCGCTGCCCGCCTCGGCGGAACGGAACACCTCGTCGATCGAAACGCACGGCTCGCCGTGCACGCCCGAGCCGAACTGCCGGATCATCGCCATCTCGGAAAACGTCCCGGCCGGTCCCAGGTAGGCGACGTGCAGCGGCCGCTCGAGCGCGCGGCACGCCGAAATGATCTCGCGATACACGCCGGTCAGCGCCGCGTCGGTGAGCGGCCCGCCATTGAACGACGCGATCTTGCGCAGCACCTCGGCCTCGCGTTCGGGCCGGTACACCGGCGCGTTCGCACTCTGCTTGACGCGGCCGACCTGCTGCGCGAGCCGCGCACGTTCGTTCAGCAGCGTCACGAGCTGGCGGTCGACCGCGTCGATCGCGTCGCGCAACGGCTTGAGCTGCTCATCCATGAGGGCGTTCGGCGCCTTGCTGCGGGGCGACGTTCAAGCGACGACCTACCGTGCGCCGTCGCCCGGCGCCGGGTCGGCGGCCGGCGCTTCGGCGTCGCTTTCGACGATGCGCTGCAGGCCGGACAACTTGGTGCCTTCGTCGAGCGCGATCAGCGTCACGCCTTGCGTGGCACGGCCCATCTCGCGGATCTCGGCCACGCGTGTGCGGATCAGCACGCCGCCGGTGGTGATCAGCATGATCTCGTCGTCGGGGCGCACCAGCGTGGCGGCGACGACCTTGCCGTTGCGCTCGGTGGTGGCGATCGCGATCATGCCCTTCGTGCCGCGGCCGTGGCGCGTGTACTCCGCGATCGGCGTGCGCTTGCCGAAGCCGTTTTCGGTGGCGGTCAGCACGCTCTGCGTCTCGTCCTCGGCGACGACCATCGCGATCACGCTCTGCCCGTCGTCGAGCTGCATGCCGCGCACGCCGCGCGCGGCGCGCCCCATCGGCCGCACGTCGTTCTCGTCGAAACGCACCGCCTTGCCGGCGTCGGAGAACAGCATCACGTCGTGCGCGCCGTCGGTGATCGCCGCCCCGATCAGATAGTCGCCCGGCTCCAGGTCGACCGCGATGATGCCCGCCTTGCGCGGGTTGGCGAACTCGGCGAGCGTGGTCTTCTTGACCGTGCCCTGCGCAGTCGCCATGAACACGTAGTGCAGCGCGTCGAACTGCCTGACCGGCAGCACGACGGTGATCTTCTCGTCCTCGGCGAGCGGAAACATGTTGACGATCGGCTTGCCGCGCGAGGCGCGCGAGCCCTGCGGCACCTCCCAGACCTTGAGCCAGTACACGCGGCCCCGGTTGGAAAAGCACAGGATGGTGTCGTGCGTGTTGGCGATGAAAAGCTGCTCGATCCAGTCGTCCTCGCGCGTGGCCGCCGCCTGCCTGCCGCGGCCGCCGCGCCGCTGCGCGCGGTAGTCCGCGAGCGGCTGGCTCTTGATGTAGCCCGCGTGCGACAGCGTGACGACCATGTCCTCGGGTGCGATCAGGTCCTCGGTGACGAGGTCCTGCGTCGTGCGCACGATCTCCGAGCGGCGGCGGTCCTGCACGTCGACGACGAACTCCTTTTTCAGCGCGGCGAGCTCGTCGGCAATGATCTGCGTAATCCGCTCGGGGCGCGCCAGGATGTCGAGCAGGTCGCCGATGCGCGCCATCACGTCGCGGTACTCGTTGACGATCTTGTCCTGCTCCAGCCCGGTCAGCCGCTGCAGCCGCATCTGCAGGATCTGCTCGGCCTGCTCGTCCGACAGCCGGTACAGCCCGTCGGACTGCAGTCCCAGCCGCGGGTCGAGCCCCGCGGGCCGGTATGCGCTCATGTCGGCGCCGGCGCGCGTCAGCATCTCGCGCACCAGCGACGAATCCCATGCGCGGGCCGTCAGTTCGGACTTCGCCACCGGCGGCGTCGGCGCCGCCTTGATGATCGCGATGAACTCGTCGATGTTGGCGAGCGCGACCGCCAGCCCTTCGAGCACATGGCCACGGCTGCGCGCCTCGCGCAGCTCGAAATTCGTGCGCCGCGTGACGACCTCGCGCCGGTGCGCGAGGAACGCCTCGATCATCTGCTTCAGATTCAGCAGGCGCGGCTGGCCGTCGACCAGCGCGACCATGTTCATGCCGAACGTGTCCTGCAGCTGTGTCTGCTTGTACAGGTTGTTCAGCACGACGTCGGGCACTTCGCCGCGCTTCAGTTCGATGACCACGCGCATACCGGACTTGTCCGACTCGTCGCGGATGTCCGAGATCCCCTCGATCTTCTTTTCGTTGACCAGTTCGGCGATGCGCTCGAGCAGCACCCGCTTGTTCACCTGGTACGGCAGCTCGTCGACGATGATCGCCGTGCGCGCGCCGCGGTCGATTTCCTCGAAGTGCGTCTTCGCGCGGATCACCACGCGGCCGCGGCCGGTGCGGTAGCCCTCGCGCACGCCGTCCAGGCCGTAGATGATTCCGGCCGTCGGGAAGTCCGGCGCCGGAATCAGCTCGATCAACTCGTCGATCGTCGCGTCCGGATTGCGCAGCAGCAGCAGGCAGCCGTCGACGACCTCGCCGAGATGGTGCGGCGGGATGTTGGTGGCCATGCCGACCGCGATCCCCGCGGCGCCATTGACCAGCAGGTTCGGCAGTTTGGCCGGCAGGATCAGCGGCTCCTTCTCGGAACCGTCGTAGTTCGGACCGAAGTCGACCGTTTCGCGGTCGATGTCGGCGAGCAGCTCGTGCGCGATTCTGGCCAGCCGGATCTCCGTGTAACGCATCGCCGCCGCGTTGTCGCCGTCGACCGAGCCGAAATTGCCCTGTCCGTCGATCAGCATGTAGCGCAGCGAGAAGTCCTGCGCCATGCGCACGATCGTGTCGTACACGGCGGTGTCGCCGTGCGGGTGGTACTTGCCGATCACGTCGCCGACGATGCGCGCCGACTTCTTGTAGGGGCGGTTCCAGTGATTGGCGAGCTCGTGCATCGCGTACAGCACGCGCCGGTGCACGGGCTTCAAGCCGTCGCGCACGTCGGGCAGCGCGCGGCCGACGATCACGCTCATCGCGTAATCGAGATACGAGCGCCGCATCTCCTCTTCGAGCGAGACCGGCAGGGTTTCCTTGGCGAATGGGTCCATCTGAGAGGCGGTCCGGCGCCGCAGCGCGTCGGGTGCGAAAGCGGGCGCGGCGCATGGCGCCGCAAAGGCTGAAAGTCTATCAGCGCGAGCGGATTTGACCCGCGTCGTGGCACCATTCGCCACCGCCGACCGCGCCTTGCCGAGCCGGCGGCGCAAACGCGCGCGAGACCCGCCATGCAGACCGTCGACACCCTGATCGAATGCCGCTGGATCGTCCCCGTCCGCCCGCAAGGGGTCGTGCTTGAGGATCACGCGATCGCGATCGACGGCGGCCGCATCGCGGCGATCGCGCCAATCGCCGAGGCACGGCAGCGCTACGCGGCGCGCGAACGCGTGCAGTGCGGCGAGCACGTCGTCACGCCGGGGCTGGTCAATGCGCACACGCACGCGGCGATGACCCTGTTGCGCGGCGTCGGCGACGACCTGCCGCTCGCGCGCTGGCTCAAGGAGCGCATCTGGCCGCTGGAGGCGGCGCTCGCCTCGGAGCAGTTCGTCTACGACGGCACACGGCTCGCTGCGCTGGAGATGCTGCGCGCGGGCGTGACCTGCTGCTCGGACATGTACTTCTACCCGGAGGCGGCGCTGCGCGCGCTGCGCGAAGTCGGCATGCGCGCGGTGGCCGGCATCATCGCGATCGAGTTTCCGACCGCATATGCCACCGACGCCGAGGACTATCTGCGCAAGGGGCTCGCCACGCGCGACGAATTTCGCGGCGATCCGCTCGCCAGTTTCACGCTGGCGCCGCACGCACCGTACACGGTCGCCGACGCGACGCTCGAACGCATCGCGATGCTGGCCGAGGAGCTTGACCTGCCGATCCACACGCACGTGCACGAAACCGCGGCCGAGGTCGAAGAGTCGTGGCGCCAGCACGGCGCACGCCCGTTGGCGCGACTGGACCGGCTCGGTCTCGTCGGCGAGCGATTGATCGCCGTGCATGCCGTGCACCTGAACGAAGCCGAGGTCGCGCTGCTCGCCAGCCGCGGCGCGACGGTCGCGCACTGCCCGGCGTCCAATCTGAAACTTGCCAGCGGGGTCGCGCGCGTCGGCGCACTACTCGCGGCCGGTGTAAACGTCGCCTTTGGCACCGATGGCGCGGCGAGCAACAATCGGCTCGATTTACTGGACGAAATGCGGCTCGCCGCGCTGCTGGCCAAGGGGTTCTCTGACGACGCCGCGGCGCTGCCGGCCGCGCAGGCGCTCGAATGCGCCACGCTCGGCGCCGCGCGCGCCCTCGGTCTGGGCGATCGCATCGGTTCGATCGAGCCCGGCAAGGAAGCCGATCTCGTCGCCTTCGCGCTGAACGACATCGAAACGCAGCCGTGCTACGACCCGCTGTCGCATCTGCTCTACGCCTGCGGGCGCGAGCACGTCAGCGACGTCTGGGTTGCCGGCCGCGCCGTTGTGAAGAAACGACAGCCCGCTCTGGCCGCAAACGATATCGAGCGCGACGTGCTCGCAGCCGCAGCGGCTTGGCGCCAAAAGGCGCAGGCGTTGTTGCGGCCGCCCGCCTGAGGCCGTGCACCATGCGGTGGCGCACGCGCAGAGGCGCGCAGGATGCTGCGGTATAGTTGCAGGCGGACACGTCGTCCTGCGCAGGACACTGCGAACAACAGTGAGGAGAAACATGAACAAGACCGCGAAGCTGGGTTACCTGTTCGCGACTGCGATGGTCGCTGCCTCCGGTGGCGCACTGGCGCAGGGCAAGGACATCCAAGGGGACCCGAAGAACAGTGGCTACGTGCTGAGCCCGAACGGCAACGTGGTCGTCGATCCGTTCGGCCTGTGCTGGCGCACCGGCTATTTCAACAACAGCCTGGCGCTCGCCGCGTGCGACCCGTCGCTCGTGCCGCCACCGCCGCCGCCACCACCGCCACCCCCG
>JBBIQI010000068.1:0-15944 GCA_037442465.1 Burkholderiales bacterium | reverse complement strand
GCCGCCGGCGCGACGCGCGGGCCGGCCCTGCCGCCGGGGCGGCGGTGAACGACGGCGCCGGGCGATCGATGCGCGCTCGCCTTAGGGGCTTTCCCCCCGTCATCGACGCCGGCGTCGAGACGCTGATCCTTGGCAGCTTTCCGAGCGAGGCGTCGCTCGCCGCCGGCCAGTACTACGCGCATCCGCGCAACCAGTTCTGGACCATCCTCGGGCGCGTGCTCGGCGAGCCGCTCGCCGAACTGCCTTACGAGGCGCGGCTCGCGCGCGTGCTGGCGCACGGCGTCGGCATCTGGGACGTGCTCGGTGCCTGCGAGCGCGCAGGCAGCGCCGACAGCGCGATCCGCAACCACGAACCGAACGACTTCGCGCTGCTGCATCGCCTGGCGCCGAAGCTCGAGCGCGTGATCTTCAACGGGCGCACGGCCGGGCGTTTCGAGCCGCTGTTCCGACAGGCCGGGTTTGCCACGGCGGTGGTGCCGTCGACCAGCCCTGCCCACGCCGGCCGTACGCTGGCGCAGAAGCTCGCGCTGTGGCGGCGTGCGCTGGCGGTTCGGCGGCGGGGCTGAGGCCAAGGGCCACCGCCGGCGTCGGTCGGCCCCCTCGTGGCGGGTACCGCGAACGGAGTTGCCGTGGCCGCTACGCGGGCTCGCCCGGTCGGGATTGGCTCGATCCGTCGTTTTGCCTCGCCGGAACACGTAAGTTGGGAGGTTTCGGCGGCGAGCGGGTGGGGCACAATCGCGCCGGGACGCTCCCCCCGGGTTCCCCCACCGCGCTCGCACGATGAGCAACGAAAACAGAACGCTGCTGGACGCCGCCGTCGCGCCGGGTACCCCTGTGTCGCGGCGGCCCGGCGCGCGCCGGCTGCTCGAGGACTGCTGGACGTCGATCCGCAACGCGGTCGAGCCGCGCATCACCGACGTGCTGCTCGAAGCACTCGGCCCGATCGCGCGTTCGGAAAACGAGGACGTCGCCCGGCCCGCGAAGCTCGTGCTGTCGCGCGACCGCGCGTTCGTGCAGGCGTATTCGGATGCGCTGCAGAACGAATTCAAGACAGCAGTGGCCGACTTCGTCGCGCACCGCGTCGCCGAGGTCAAGTCGCCCGAGCGCAGGTCGTTGTCGCTGATCGACTATGGCGACATGGAATTCTCGACGTTGATCGAGAGCTCCGGGGCGAGAATCCGCAACGCGGTCGACGATGAATACACGAGTGTCAAGCTGCGGGTGGCCAATCTGGTGCGCGAGCCCGACCTGCGCGACGGCGACCATCCGTTCCGCCCGGGCATGTTCCTGCGCGCCGCGCACCAGGCGCTCGAGAAGGTCGGCGTGCCCAGGGAAGACCTGCTGCAGCTGACGCATTGCTTCGACGCACCGCTGATTGGGCCCGTGCGCGCTGCCTACGCGGCGGTCGATCACCATCTCGCCGCGCAGGGCGTCAGCGCCGAGCTGGCGCGCACGACGATCACGCGCAACACGGTGATGGGGCGCAGCACCGGATTGGGCCGCAATTCGATGCTCGGCGTGCCGACCAACACCGGGTTCGGCGCGCCGCTGACCGGCGGCGGCATGCACTTCGCAGGGGGGCTGAGCGCCGAGCAGGTGCTGCAAGGCCTGTATCAGCGGATGCAGCTTCTGCCGTCGGCCGGCTACGCCACGGGCACGTTGGGCGACCCGCGCCAGGCCGCCCCCGGCCACTACGTGCCGGCGCCGACGCTTGGCGGCACCTCCGCATTGCGTGCGATGCAGGCGCTGCAGGGCATGCCGACGACGCAGGGCATGCCGACAATGCAGGGGGCGCCGACCCTGCCGGGCGGCGGTTTCGGTCTGCCGCCGCTGCCGGCCGCGCCGATGGCCGGCGTTGGTGGCGCCGCGATGCTGATCGAGCCCGGGCTGCTGAACGCGCTGAACGAGATCCAGAAGCTCGGTGCGATCGCGATGTCGGCCGTGCAGATGGGACGGCCCGCGCCCGACGCCGCGATCAACGTCGCCGAGCTGCGCGGCAAGCTCACCGAGACCGCGAGCAAGCAGGTCGACAAGCTGACGATCGAGATCGTCGGTCTGCTGTTCGACCGCATCAACCAGGACAAGCACGTCCCGGAGGAGATCAAGCATCTGCTCCAGCGGCTGCAGTTTCCGTTGATCAAGGTCGCGCTGACCGACCCGGAGCTGTTCGTCTCGCCGCAGCATCCCGCGAGGCTGCTGCTGGACCGGATCGCGAGCACCTCGATCGGCTGGACGCGCGAGGGAGAGGACAACCAGCGCTATCTCGCCGAGGTGCAGAAGGTCGTGCACGCGGTGCTCGCCGCGACCGAAGACGGGCTCGGCGCGTTCGAGAAGTCACTCGCCGCCTTCGAGCAGTACCTGGCGGACGAGAAGACGCGCGACGACGATCCGGTCGCGCGCGCCAAACGCGCGCTCGCCGAGGCCGAAACCCGCGAGGTGATGGCGATCAACGCGACGATCCAGGTGCGCAGCGCGTTCGACGGCGTGCAGATCGAGTCCTACCTGCGCGACTTTCTGCTGGAGACCTGGGTGCGGGTGCTGGTGGCGGCTTCGCTGCGCGAGAAGGACAAGCCCGGACAGGTGCAGCGGTATCTGCGCATCGTGCCCGACCTCGTGTGGAGCGTGCAGCCCAAGATCAACCCGGAAGACCGAAAGCGTCTGGTCGGCGTGATCCCGCCGGTGCTGGCCACGCTGCGCGAAGGGGTGATGCTGATCGACTGGCCGCAGCCGAAGATGCAGGAGTTCTTCTCCAAGCTGATGAACTCTCACGCGCTCGCGGTCAAGGCGCTCGAGCTCGCCCACGGCAGCCCGGGGGCCGCCTTCGAGCCGAGCACGCTGAGCATCAAGCTCGACGGCATCCGCTTCGATGCCGAGCCGCCGGCCGCGGAGGGTGCGGCGCCGCTGCAGGTGTCCGACGACGTCGTGCGTCACGTGATCGCCGAGAAACACGTGCCTGTGAACCACCTGACGCTGCCGCCCGATGCCGTGGCGACCGCGGCCGGGCCGGACGATGCGCAGGTCGACGCGATCATCGCGCGCTGGAAGCGCGGGGACTGGTTCAACCTGCGGGTCGGCGACGTGACCGAACGCGTACGGTTGCGCTGGATCAGCCCGCGCAAGACGCTGTACCTGTTCACGCCGGCCGACGGCAAGCAGGCGCACTCGTTGTCGCCCGAGACGCTGCGCGGCTATCTGCGCAGCGGTCGCATGCAACCGGTCGAGTCGGTACCGTTGTTCGAGCGCGCAGTGCATGCCGTGATGCAAGACCTGCAGGGGGCGGCGGTCGGTGCGCATTGAGCAGGCTTCGCGCACCGACGCCGGCGCGCCGCGCTTTGCGCACGGATCCGACGCCGGAGTGCACGATCGGCACGCGCCGGGCCGGCCGTCGCTTCCCGCATCCTCGAAGCCGGGTGCCGTCGGCACGCCCCCTTTGCGGGCCGGGGAATCGGCCACGGAGGGCGCGCAGCGAGCTTGGTCAGTGTTCTCCGTGCGCTCCGCGTGAAAAGCCCGCTGGCACAAGGCGCGCCGCGCGGCCACAAGGCCGTGGCGCCGCGCATCACGTTGTCCGAGTCCGACGGCGTGCGCTACCTGCACTTCGGCACCGAATGGGTGCAGGGGGCGATGCGCATCGCGCGGCCGTACGCGCTCGAGCTGGAGTACCAGCAACAGATGATGGCGCCCCTGCTGTTCCTGCCGCAGCCGCGCCGGATCGTTCAGCTCGGGCTGGGCGCCGGCGCGCTGGCGAAGTTTTGCTACCGCGAACTGCCCGTGGCCGAAATCACGATTGCGGAGATCAGCGAAGCGGTCGTCGCGACGGCGCGCCGCTGGTTCAAGCTGCCGCCCGACGATGAGCGGCTGGCCGTGGCGCTGACCGATGCGCGCGAGTTCATCGCGCATCCGCGCCGGCGCCGCGGTGCGGACTGGTTGCAGGTCGATCTGTACGACGCGCAGGCGCGCGGTCCGGTCTACGACGATGCGGAGTTCTACGCCGCCTGCCGCCGCGCGCTGGCCTTGCCTGGGGTGGCGGCCTTCAACCTGTTCGGCCGCGGCTTCGGCCCGAGTTTCGATGCGATCGCCCAGGGTTTCGACGGCCGCGCGCTGGTGCTGCCCGAAGCCGATGCCGGCAACCGAATCGTGCTGGCGTTTGCGGGGCCGCCGCTTGCCGTCGCCTATGCCGAACTGTACGAGGCGGCGCGCGCGATCGAGGCGCGCCACCGGCTGCCGGCGCGCAAGTGGGTCTCCGGGCTGCGCGCGGAAAACGGAGGCGGCGATTGGCTCAGAATCTAGTCGTGCCCGAATCGAATGGCGCCGGCGCCGTCGCCGGGCGCCGGATGCTCGGCCGATCGCAGGACTTGGCACCGCCGAGGGGCGGATATTCTCGCTTGACAGGGTTCCGGGGGTGACTAGAGTCCCCGCTGAGGCGCTCGCTGCGCCTGCGCTTTGTCGCCTGGATCCGTAACGCATGGATGTGAACCCGCTCGCCCAGACCGCGACGGCGAAAGCGCCGGGCTCGTTGCCTTACCTGTCCGCCGCGCAGGCCTCGGCGTTGATGCGGTCGGGGCTGGCGATCGCCAGCGAGCTGATCGGCAACGCCTTCGACTCGATTTGCCGGGCCGTTCTCGAAGAGCTGAACGCGAAGTGGGACTTCAACGTCGGCTCGCCGCTGGTGCAAAGGCTGCTGTCGAGCAAGGCGTCCGACCTGCGCCACGCATTCTTGTCTCACCTGCGGCAGCGCCAGGACGCGGCTCTGAACGAGGTCATGACGCAGCACGCACCTGCGGCGCCGGTCGGGCAGGTCAGCGCCGAGATGCTGACGCTGGTCGATGCGGTCACCACCGCGCACGGCGTGATCGTCGATCGCGCCGCCGGCAAGATGCGCGGGATCATCGAGGATCAGCTGCGCGACCTGCAGTTGATCGTGCAGCACCTGACCGGCCGCAGCGCGCTGCGCAGCGCCGACAATCCGTTCGGCCCGGAAGTGTTCATGCGGGCGCTGCTGGACGCCGCCGAGGACCTGGCGCTGCACACCGAGGCTTGGGACTTCTACCTCAATGCCTTCGAGAAACCGCTGGCCGAGGAGGTCGGCCGCATCCACACCGCGCTGCTCGAGCACTTCCAGCGCCACGGGCTCGACGCCAAGCTGATCCGGCGCGAGATGGCCGCGCGGCAGGTCGCAGCGCGCGGTGTGGGCTTCGCCGGCGGCGCGCACGCAGGCGCCGAACCGACGACGCAGCCCGGCGCTGTGCCGCCGACGGTCCCCGGCCACCCTGGCTATGCCCCGCAAGGTCTGCCGGGCGGGCTGCCGGGCGCGATGCCGGGCGCCGCGCCGGGCACGATCGGCGGCATGCCGCGCGCGGTGGCCGCGGCGATCTTCGATCCGAGCGTGGCGTTGAACAACCTGCTCGCGCGCCTGCAATCGAACGCGCGCGACTTGCGGCTGCCGCCGATGCCGCAGGTCGGCCCTGCCGAGGTGCCGCTGCTGGAGGCGATCGGCGAACTGCAGCAGTTGGGCTTGGAGGGCGTTCACGGGGCGGCCTTCGCGGGCACCGCGGCCGGTTCGATCAACACCTGGCGCGAGCACCTGGTCGAAAAATCCAACCGCACCGTCGACAAGCTGACGATCGAGATCGTCGGCATGCTGTTCGATCATGTGCTGCAGGACAAGCAGGTGCCGTCCGAGATCAAGGCGCTGATTTCGCGACTGCAGTTTCCGGTACTGAAGGCCGCGCTGCTCGACGCCGAGTTTTTCGCGTCGAGCACGCACCCGGCGCGCCGGCTGATCGATCGCATCGCCAGCACCGCCGTCGGCTGGGAGCCGTACGGCGACGAAAACGAGCGCTACAAGAACGAGGTCGACCGCATCGTCCGCGAGGTGCTGCAGAAGTTCGACAAGGACGTCGCGGTCTTCGAGAAACTGCTCGGCGAGTTCGAGAACTTCGTCGGCGACATTTCGCCGCGCGACAACGATCCGGTGGCGCGCGCCAAGCGCGCGCTGGAGGAAGCCGAAAAGCGCGAGATCCTTGCGATCAACACGACGATCCAGGTACGGCGCGCGTTCGAGAAAGTCGAGCTGGAGCCGTACCTGCGCGACTTCCTGGTCGGTCCCTGGGTGCAGGTGCTGGTCACCGCCACGCTGCGCGACGAACAGACGCCGGGCTTTTCCAAGCGCTTCCGCGAGGCGATCCACGACATGGTCTGGAGCGTGCAGCCGAAGGCCTCTGCCGACGACCGCCGGCGGCTGGTCGAGCTGATCCCGAACCTCACTCGCGTGATGCGCGACGGGCTGGCGCTGATCCACATGGCCGAGCGCGAGCAGAACGAGTTCTTCAAGCAGTTGATGGAATCGCACGCGATGGCGGTCAAGCCGGTCGACCAGGCGCGCTACATCAAGTCGTCGCTGGCGACCACCGAGCTGCGCGCGCGGCTCGACGGCATGCAGTTGACCGGCACGTTCCCGATCACCACGGTCGCCGGCGGCGTGCGCGTGTCCACCGGTGCGCTGATGCGGGCCGCGGCCGAGCACGACGCGGAGCTGAAGGTGCCGGAGCCGGTCACCGACATCGGGCCGCTCGACCGCGTCGAGGAAGCGCGGCTCGACGAGGAAGTCGCGAGCTGGCAGCGCGGCACCTGGTTCAGCATGTGGAACGGCACGGAAATGGTCAAGGCGCGGCTGCGCTGGATCAGTCCGCTGCGCACGCTGTTCCTGTTCAGCTCCGACCGCGACAAGTACGCGCACGTGATGCCGCCCGACCTGATCAAGAACTATCTGAAGCGCGGCAAGCTCAAGGCACTCGAGGCCATGCCGCTGACCAAGCGCGCGGTCGACGGCGTGGTCGGCGAATTCGAGAAGATGCCCAAGCGCCGCGAGGAAATGGCCGCGCGCTACGCGCGCGCCGCGTGATGCCGCCCGCCACCGCAGGACGCGCCGGGGCCGCCCCGCCGCGATGAACGCTCCGGACAAGTCGGCTCGCAAGCACGCCGCCGAACCGAAGCCGGTCGGCCGGCTGCCGCTCGCGTACGTCGTGCGCGAGCTGATGGCCGACGGCCTGATGGCGCGGGCCGACGGCGAACGCGTGCTGTCGGTGCGCGCGCGTGAAACGCAGGTGCATCCGCTGGCGCTGCTGGCGGAGATGAACCTGCGCTCGCCGACGCCGGGCCGCGAGCTGCTCGATCTGGAGCGGCTGACGCAGTGGCTCGCGGACAAGGCCGGGCTGCCGTACCAGCACATCGACCCGCTGCGGGTGGACTTCGCGCGCGTGGTCGACGTGATGTCGAGCGCGTACGCGACGACCTATTCGATCCTGCCGATCGCGGTCACCGGCGCGGAGATCGTCGTGGCCACCAGCGAGCCCTTCGTCGACGGCTGGCAGCGCGAGATCGAGCAGATCACGAAGAAGAGTGTGAAGCGCGTCGTCGCCAACCCGCTCGACGTTGCGCGCTACACGGTCGAGTTCTACAAGCTCGCGCAGTCGATCAAGGGCGCAGCCAGGACCAGCACGACGTCGCTCGTGAGCAACTTCGAGCAGTTGGTCGAACTGGGCGGCAAGGTCGATGCCGACAACGCGCACGTCGTGCTGGTGGTCGACTGGCTGCTGCAGTACGCGTTCGATCAGCGCGCGAGCGACATCCACCTCGAGCCGAAGCGCGAGCAGGGTGTGGTGCGCTTCCGCATCGACGGCGTGCTGCACCAGGTCTACCAGGTGCCGCCGGCGGTGATGCACGCGATGGTCAGCCGCATCAAGCTGCTCGGCCGCATGGACGTGGTCGAGCGGCGCCGCCCGCTCGACGGCCGCATCAAGACCAAGGTCACCTCGGGGCCGAACGCCGGCCGCGAGGTCGAGATCCGGCTGTCGACGCTGCCGACCGCGTTCGGCGAGAAGCTCGTGATGCGCATCTTCGACCCCGAGGTCGTCGTGCGCAGTTACGCCGAGCTGGGTTTTTCCGAGCGCGAGGCGGCCACCTGGGACGAGCTGATCCACCGGCCGTCCGGCATCGTGCTCGTGACCGGGCCGACCGGCTCGGGGAAGACCACGACGCTGTATTCGACGCTGAAGCAACTGGCCACCGACGAGGTCAACGTCAGCACGGTCGAGGATCCGATCGAGATGATCGACCCGGCGCTAAACCAGATGCAAGTGCAGCACGGCATCGATCTCGGTTTTGCCGACGGGCTGCGTGCGCTGATGCGTCAGGACCCGGACATCATCATGGTCGGCGAGATCCGCGACAAGGAGACCGCCGACATGGCCGTGCAGGCCGCGCTCACGGGCCATCTGGTCTTCTCGACGCTGCACACGAACGATGCGGCTTCGTCGATCGCGCGGCTGCTCGAACTGGGTGTGCCCGCGTATCTGGTCAACGCGACGCTGATCGGCGTGCTGGCGCAGCGGCTCGTGCGCACGCTGTGCCCGCACTGCAAGAAGGAGGACGCAGCGGTCGACGAGGCGACGTGGAAAGCGCTGGTGGCGCCATGGCGCACCTCGCATCCGAAGCGCGTCTACAAGCCGGTCGGCTGCCTCGAATGCCGCCGCACCGGCTACCTCGGACGCACCGGCCTGATCGAGTTGCTAGTCATGACCGACAAGCTGCGCGAGCTCGTCGCAGCCGGCGCCGACATCGCGAAGATCCGCCACCAGGCCGCGCGCGACGGGCTGAAGTCGCTGCGCGTGTCGGGTGCCGAGAAGATCGCCAACGGGCTCACCACGCTCGACGAGGTGCTGCGCGCGGCGCCGCCGTTCGAGACGTGATGAAGTTCACGGCGTACTTCCCCGCGACACGCGAACGCGCAGACCGCCGTGCGATTCCGATGGAGTGGATCGAACGAACCGTGCGCAGCCCCGATCATCGCGCCGTGCAGCGGGACGGAAGAATCCGGCTGTGGAAAGCCATTGCCGAAGCCGAGGGTCGCTGGCTGCGGGTCGTCTTGCTCGCCGACGGCGAGACCGTCCGCAGTGTGTTGCTCGACCGGGGATTTCGGCCATGAAGATCAAGTACTTCGCGGACACGGACACGCTTTACATCGAGTTGCGCGAATCCAAGATTGCGGAAACGCGCGACCTCGACGAGAACACGCTGGTCGAGTACGACGATCAGGGCAACCTGTGCGCGATCACCATCGAACACGCCAAGCAGCGTGCCGACTCGCCGAATCTGCTGTTCGAGCAGATCGCCGCATGACTGCCGCGGTCTTTAGCGGATCGTTACGGGAGCGTCGATCTCGACGTAGTCGAAGGCGCCGCTGGCGCTGAGCGCCGAGACGATCGCGGCCAGGTCGTCCCGCGTGCCGGGCGCCACGACTTCGAAGACATAGGCGCCCCCCGACATCGGGCGAAACAGGCGCACGTGCTCGGGCTGGCGCAAGTGGCTGCGCACGAGCGCAACGACCTCCGCTTCGCTCGTCGGCGGTGACTTCGGCTTCACGATGAAGCGTGCCGGCGGCCAGAGCGGCTTGTCCTCCGCGACCGTCGGCGCCGCGCAGCCGACGGCTGCCAGCGCCGCGATGCACGTCGCGAGCGTCGCTGCAATGCGCCTCGTCGTCATGCCTTCAACCACGCAGGACGCGGCCAACGGCGGCGCAGTGCGAGCGCGACAACCAATCCGAGCGCCGCGACGGTCGTCGGGGCGAGTGCACCGCCACCGCCGCCGCCCGCAGGTGGCGGCGGCGGAGCCGTGACGTTGATGCTCACCGTCATCGGCGCCCCGTTCACCGTGCCGTCGTTGGCCATCACGGTGAAGGAGTACGTACCGGGCGACGCCGCGACCGAAAGCCAGGAGAACTGGCCCGTCGCTGCGGAGAAGGTCGCGCCGGCGGGAAGGTTCGTCGCGACATACGTAAACGCGTCGTTCTCCGGATCTGTGGCGCGGACGGTGAAGACGAGGTTGCCGCCTTGCACGACCGTCTGCGGCGGCGTCGGATTCATCACCGGCGGGTTGTTCGAGCGGACCGACGCCGTCTGCCGCACGACATAGCCGTTGCCATCGGTTACCGTCACTTCGAAGGTGTGGGTGCCGCCGGGATTGGTTCCGACGAAGCTTGCGCTTGCCGTAGTCGCGCCGGACAGCGTCACCGGCGGCCCGCCAATCTGCGCCCAAGCGTAGGTGAAGGCTGTGCTGCCGCCGTTGCGGGCCGTGGCGGTGGCTTGAAGGTTCGCGACCTGATTGCCCGCGACGACGGACGGCGCGTCGATCGAAACCGCCGGCGTGCGATCGGCGAGACGATCGAGCGCAGCTTTGGCGTCGAGCAGGCCACTGCCGCACCGGCCGTCGGTGCCGAACACGGCGCAGTAAAGACCCGGCGGGTGGGGCCGCGCTGAACTCGTCAGCAGGAAGCGCACTTCGTCCGGCGTGAGCGTGGGCATACGGGACAGCAGCAGCGCCGCAGCACCCGCCACGTGCGGTGTGGCCATGCTCGTGCCCTTATTGGGCTTGTGGTTCGGGCCGCTGTTGCCTTGGCCATCGGTACTGGTCGGCGTCGTCAATCCCCACAGGCCGGTGGACCAGACCCAGTAGTTGATCAAACCGCTACTGCGCGTCGAGCAGACGAACCCGCCCCCGTCGGGAGTAAAGCAAGCCCCGCCGCCGGGCGCGCTGATCGACGTGCCCGGCCCCACGTTTGCGTAGTCCGCGCTGTCGCCTTGGAACGTATGCGCGGTCACCGCGATGACGCCGGGACAGTTTGCAGGGCTTTTTATCTGTAGCTGGCCCTCGTTCCCGGTTGCGGCAACCACAACCGCTCCGGCGGCGCGGACGTCGGAGATCGCCGTAGCGTCTGTCGGCGGGCAGGTCCCGGCGTTCCCAAGGCTGAGGTTGATGACTTTCGCCGGATTCGGATTGTTGGGAACCCCTGGCACCGAAAGTCCCGCAGACCAGCGAATCGCATCGGCGATATCCGAGGTCAGTCCTCCGCAGCGCCCGAGCGCACGCACCGGAAGGATCCGCGCCTCGTGAGCGACGCCCGCCACGCCGAGCCCGTTGTTCGTCACGGCAGCGACGGTCCCCGCCACGTGGGTTCCATGCCAGGAGCTGTCTTTGGCGGGCTCTCCAAATCCGCACATATTGGCGGTCACCCAGTCGCCGGGGTCGGAGGCATCGGCGTCGCGCCCGTCGCCGTCGTTCGCGACGAATGGGTCGGACACGAAGTCATACCCGGGAAGCACGTTCGCCGCCAGATCGGGATGCGCGGCAACCCCGCTATCGACCACGGCGACAACGACGCCTTGGCCGCGCGCGATGTCCCACGCGGCGGGCGCATTGATGCCGCCCGCGTTTCCCGTCGCTGTGCTCGGGGCGTGGTAGTGCCATTGGGCAGCAGCGTAGATCGTGTCGTTGGGCACGAACGCAGGAAGCACCCAGTCGTCGACTTCGGCATACTCGACCGACGGATCCATCTCCAGCCGTTTGGCCAAGGCGAACGCCTCCGCACGCGGCAGCGGCTCGGCGAGTTTCACCACGTGCGCCAAGCCGGACATCGGCCGGAAGTAGCCCAGCCGAACCGTGGAACGTGCCTGCAGATTCGACAGCTTCGACCTGCCTGCGGAGGCACTGAACGTCCGCGCGTTCTCGTTCCTGTACTTCACGATCAACTGGGTGATCGGTCTGTCCGGCGGCGCGGTCGCAGCCGATTTGCGCGGCGTCTGGGTTCGCGGCTGCGCCCAGGCCGCGTTCATCAGGGTCACGGTCAAAGCCGCGATGAGGGCGTTGGCGAAATGCGCGTTCACGGTCGGTCTCCGCATTGCTGAGGATCGATGCCTTTCCGATTGCGTTCTTGCCGAAATGCTGAAACTCCGGGCTGCAGAACGACACGAAGGATCGCCCGCATCGGGCTCAGGGGATGAGCCACACCCGGCTCGACCACCATCTTTCGTTTCCCATAGCACCTGCTTTTGTGGTTCACCCAGTAACGCGCGGTGCGGTCGTATTTTTGTCGATGGACATATCCCGTGGCCTGATATCCGCCAAGACTTGACCATGCGGCGGTGCCTACCGTCTCATCGCGATTTGCCGGCGATCCGTCTCTACGCGCATTCGGCGCGGCGATACGGCGCCTGCGGAAACAGCGCGGCGAATCGCAAGAAGCATTGGCTCTTGCCGCCCAGATCGATCGAAGCTATTTGGGGGCGATCGAACGCGGCGAGTCGAACGCCGCGCTGCTAAATATGGTCAAGATCGCGGCGGCGCTCGACGTGACGGTGGCGGAGTTGATGTTGGAAGCGCGCTTGTAGTCCGGAACTGCGTTCCGGGATGGCGCGCGCGGCGTGGCGCCGAGGGCCGGTGTCCGTAGCGGTTACGCGGAGTCGCTCCTGAGCGCTGCGATTTGTCTCGCAAGATCCGGTAGATCGAGCTGGATCGTTCGCCAGACCACACCGAGGTCCACGCTGAAATAGCCGTGCGCAACGGCGTTGCGCATCCCATAAGCACCACTCCACGGAAACTCGGGATGTGCAGCGACGAATTGCGGGTCGGTGCGTCGTATGTTCTGCGCGGCCTCGCCGATGATTTCGAAGTTGCGGACGACAGCGTCCTGCTTTTCTTCGTCTGCAAGAAACTGCTCGGCCGTCATGCCCCTCGTATAGCGCTGAATCCGGGCAATCGCTTCCGCGATATGTCCCAAGTAGTCGGCGGTACGCGCGGAACGGCCCGTATTCACAGCGGCTGAGCTTCCGCGAGCACGCGCTGGCGCGCTTGTTCTGGTATCGACCCTGGTGTCACGACGTCGACCCGGATCCCGAGTAGCTCGCTGACCTCCGACTGGATCGCCCCGAGATCCAGCAAGGTCGTGCCTTCGCTTGGTTCGACGAGCAGGTCGAGATCGCTGTCCTCACGATCCTGCCCTCGCGCGGCGGACCCGAAGATCATGATCGCTGCGATACGGCGACGCCGGGCAATGGCGCGCACCGCGTCACGATGCTGGCGAAGTCTTTCTGACGGGCGCATGGGAGCTCGCTGGCGTTCGAGGCGCACGAAGTTTAGTCTCAAGACTCGGCGCGTGTCCGTTGCGGCGGACGCGCCGAGCGGCGCCGGGGCGTGCGGCCGCAGTCGCCTGCCCCGACGCCATCCCGCTACGACGCCATCAGCCGGTCGAACTCCTTGATCGTGACCGCCGGCGCGGTGCGGAAGCCGATGCCGGTCAGCTTGGTCAGGCCGGTCGACGCCTTCATCGCGGCGTCGTTGTCGGGCAGTTCGACGACGAACAGCAGGTCGATATCGCCGAGCAGCGCGTAACCGGCCTTGATTTCGCCGCCCAGACTCCGGATTAGCTTGTCGGCTTCTTCGGTGCGTTTCGCGCTGACGCCGCGCACCGACTCGGGCGTGTACTTGCCGAACAGAACGTAGGTCGACATATCCCGTGCTCCTTCCGGTCAACGCATCGTGCGCAACGATCCGCCGCGCACGGGGACCATCTATCAATCTACGCGTGCGGCGGCGCCTGGGGAATTCCGCGAATTGGCCTTGGCGGGCACTGGATTCCGGTTCCCGGCGTGCGCCAGAGCAGGCTGCCTTCGCGCTGCCGGGATGACCGCGTTGTTCGCGGAAATGACGCATCGGCGGCCAACCGCTGCGGGGCTTCGCCCCTTGCTCTTGGGCCAGGAAAGTCACTGGGTCCCGGTCTGCGCCGCGCGCAACCGGGATGACCCGGCTGTTTCCAGGCGCGTTGCGCGCTTGGACATCCGCGCCGTTTGCCAGGCGTTGTCATCCCGAACCGAAGGTGAGGGATCTCGGACGCTCGATCGGGCGGGATCCCTCGCGCGTGCGCGCTCGGGATGACGCGGCTGTTTCCAAGCGCGCGTTGCGCGCTTGGACATCCGCGCCGTTTGCCAGGCGTTGTCATCCCGAACCGAAGGTGAGGGATCTCGGACGCTCGATCGGGCGGGATCCCTCGCGCGTGCGCGCTCGGGATGACGCGGCTGTTTCCAAGCGCGCGTTGCGCGCTTGGACATCCGCGTCACTTGCTCAACTGCCGCATCGCGCGCGTCAAGCCTTCGAGCGTCAGCGGGAACATCCGGCCGCCGACGAGCTGGTTGATCAGCGCGATCGACTGGCGGTACTGCCACAGGCCCTCGGGCTCGGGGTTGATCCAGACGTGTTTCGGGAAGTGGTGCGTGAGGCGCTGCAGCCAGACGGCGCCGGCCTCGGCGTTGTTGTGCTCGACGCTGCCGCCGGGCTGCAGGATCTCGTACGGGCTCATCGTCGCGTCGCCGACGAAGATCAGCTTGTAGTCCGGGTTGTACTTGCGCAGCACGTCCCAGGTGTCGAACTTCTCGGCGAAGCGGCGGCGGTTGTTGCGCCAGAGGTATTCGTAGACGCAGTTGTGGAAGTAGTAGAACTCCAGGTGCTTGAACTCGGCCTTCGTCGCCGAAAACAGCTCCTCGACGCGCTTGATGTGTTCGTCCATCGTGCCGCCGACGTCGAGCAGCATCAGCACCTTCACCGCATTGTGCCGCTCGGGAACGAGCTTCAGGTCGAGCCAGCCGGCGTTCTTCGCGGTCGACTCAATCGTGTCGTGCATGTCGAGTTCGAGGTCGGCGCCTTCGCGCGCAAAGCGGCGCAGCCGCCGCAGCGCGACCTTGATGTTGCGCGTGCCGATTTCGACCTGGTCGTCGTAGTCGCGGTAGGCGCGCGCCTCCCACACCTTGACCGCGCTCTTGCCGCCGGCGGAGGGCCCGCCGACGCGGATGCCTTCCGGATGCGCACCGCCCGCGCCGAACGGCGACGTGCCGCCCGTGCCGATCCACTTGTTGCCGCCGTGGTGCGCGCCATCCTGTTCCTCCAGGCGTTTGCGGAACTCCTCCATCAGTCTGTCGAAGCCGAGCTTTTCGAGCCGCGCCAGTTCCTCGGGCGAGAACGATCGTTCGAGCAGTTGCCTGAACCACTCGTCGGGGATCTCCTTCGTGATGCCGAGCGTGGTCTGCACGCCTTTGAAGAATTCGCCGAATGCACGGTCGAACTTGTCGTAGTGTGCTTCGTCCTTGACGAGCGCAGCGCGCGACAGGAAATAGAAGTCTTCGATCGACGGTCGAATCACGTCACGCTGAAGCGCTTCGAGCAGCGTCAGCAGCTCCTTGATCGACACCGGCAGCCGCGCGGCACGCAGGTGGTAGAAGAAGTTGATCAGCATGCCTTCTTGCAGCCGCTCATGCTAGCTTTCTCGCCGTGACAGGGCCGCCGCGCTCTTCGGCGCCGCGTGCCGCGCCAGCCGCAGCTCGAGATGGCGCTTCACGTCGGGCCATTCGCCGGCGAGGATGCTGTACATCACGGTGTCGCGCGCCGTGCCGTCGCGGCGTGCCTGGTGGTGACGCAGCACGCCGTCCTTCTTCGCGCCGAGCGCTTCGATCGCCGATTGCGAGGCGAAATTGAAGTTATCGGTGCGAAAGCCCACGACCTTGCAGCCGAGCGTCTCGAACGCATGCGCGAGCAGCAGCAGCTTGCACGCGGTGTTCACGTGCGTCTTCTGGCAGCGCCGCGCGTACCAGGTGTAGCCGATCTCGACGCGGTCGATCGCCGGCACGATGTCGTGATAGCGCGTCGAGCCGACGATCGTGTCCGTTGCCAGATCCCGCACCGCCCACGGCAGCATGTGGCCGGCTTCCCGCCCGGCGAGCGCGGCCGAGATGTAGGCATGCGTCTCTTCGGGTGCGGGCACCGACGTGAACCACAGCTTCCACAGCTCGCCGTCGATCGCCGCAGCGACCAGTCCGTCGTGATGCTCGCGTGCGAGCGGCTCCAGGCGCACGCCGTGGCCTTCGAGCGTGATCGGTTCCGGCGTGTTCATGTCGGCAACGAAGCAATTGTTCGGCGTTGCTCATCCTCGTGACGCGTGCCAGCCGCCAGGAGTCCGCGCCCCTGTCCGGTCGTCACCCCGAGCCAGTTGCCCTTTGTCATGCCGAGCCAACTGGCCTCCGTCATTCCGAGCCAACCACAGCCCTTGTCACTCCGAGTCAACCACA
>JBBIQI010000067.1:0-15984 GCA_037442465.1 Burkholderiales bacterium | reverse complement strand
CCGCGAAGGCGGCCGCACCGTCGGCGCCGGCGTCGTGGCCAAGATCGTCGAGTAACGATTACGCAGAACGCGGGCGGGGTTGCGCGCGATGTCCAGGGTTCACGCAGGGGTATAGCTCAACTGGCAGAGCGTCGGTCTCCAAAACCGAAGGTTGGGGGTTCGATTCCCTCTGCCCCTGCCAGCTCCGGCGATGTGCCGGGGACGCGGTGAACGACGAAGCAACGGCGCCCAGAAGGTCTCGGATGAACACTCAGAACGTCGAAACGGTCGCTAGCAAGGCTGATGTCGTGCTGGTCAGCCTCGCGGTCGTCGCCGTGCTGGCCGGCGTGCTCGGTTTCAGCTTCCTGTCACAGCAGCCGCTGCTGACGCGCGTAGGCATCCTGATCGGCGGTGTCGTGCTGGCGATTGTGATCGCGTGGTTCTCGGCCCCGGGCAAACGGTTTCTCGGTTTCGCGCGCGAGTCCTACGAGGAAACGCGCCGGGTGACCTGGCCGTCGCGCAAGGAGACGCTAAGCACGACCGGGGTCGTTTTTGGATTCGTCGTGATCATGGCGCTGTTCCTGTTCGTGGTCGACAAGTCGCTCGAATGGGTGCTGTACGACCTTCTGCTGCGGTGGAAGTGATGACCGAGGAAACGATGACCGAAGCCGCCAAGACCACGGGAACCAAGCGCTGGTACGTCGTCCACGCCTATTCCGGCATGGAAAAGAGCGTGGCCAAGGCGCTGCAGGAGCGCATCAATCGGGCAGGCTTGCAGGCGCACTTCGGCAGGATCCTCGTGCCGACCGAGGAAGTCGTCGAGGTCAAGGGTGGCAAGAAGGCGATCACCGAGCGAAGGCTGTATTCGGGCTACGTGCTGGTCGAGATGGATATGACGGACGACGCCTGGCACCTGGTCAAGAGCACGCCGAAGGTCACAGGTTTCCTGGGCGGATCGGCGAACAAGCCTTCGCCGCTGTCGCAGAAGGAAGTCGACGAGATCCTACAGCGGATGCAGGAGGGCTACGAGAAGCCGCGGCCGAAAGTGCTGTTCGAGGTCGGCGAGATGGTGCGGGTGAAGGAAGGTCCGTTCACCGATTTCAACGGCAACGTCGAGGAAGTGAACTACGACAAGAACCGCGTGCGCGTGTCGGTCACGATTTTCGGCCGCTCGACGCCGGTCGATCTGGAGTTCGGACAGGTCGAGAAGGTGTAGCGCCGTTCGCCAGCGCCGCCTCTGCCGCGCAGACGGGCGCGAATGAACTGACTTGCGAAGTGCGCGGTCCGGAATGTCTTGGCAAGACGCGTTGTGAGCCGGCGATACGGCTCACGTGATGTACTCACGGGGAGCGCCGGTAGAGCGATCGAAAGCGCGCTTGGACCCGAAAGGAAGCTGATATGGCAAAGAAAATCGTCGGCTTTATCAAGCTGCAGGTGCCGGCCGGTAAAGCCAATCCGTCGCCGCCGATCGGACCGGCGCTCGGTCAGCGCGGCCTGAACATCATGGAGTTCTGCAAGGCGTTCAATGCGCAGACGCAGGGCATCGAGCCCGGTCTGCCGATCCCGGTGGTCATCACCGCGTTCGCAGACAAGAGTTTCACCTTCGTGATGAAGACGCCGCCGGCGACCGTGCTGATCAAGAAGGCGGCGAAGATCGAGAAGGGCTCGCCTAGGCCGCACACGGACAAGGTCGGCAAGATCACGCGCGCGCAGGCCGAGGAGATCGCCAAGACCAAGATGCCGGATCTCACTGCCGCCGACATGGATGCGGCCGTGCGCACGATCGCGGGCTCTGCCCGTTCGATGGGCATCACGGTGGAGGGTTTGTAAATGGCGCGCCTGTCCAAGCGTACGAAGGCGATCCGGGCCAAGGTCGAGCCGAACCGGACTTATCCCGTCGCGGAAGCGCTGAACCTGGTCAAGCAGACGGCAACCGCCAAGTTCGACGAATCGGTCGACGTCGCCGTCGTGCTCGGCATCGATGCGAAAAAGTCCGACCAGGCCGTGCGCGGTTCCGTGGTGCTGCCGGCCGGCACGGGCAAGACGGTGCGTGTGGCGGTGTTCGCGCAGAGTGCGAAGGCCGAGGAGGCGAAAGCCGCCGGTGCCGACATCGTCGGCTTTGAGGACCTCGCCGCCAAGATCAAGGACGGCTTCATGGACTTCGACGTGGTCATCGCCACGCCCGATGCGATGCGCGTCGTCGGTGGTCTGGGCCAGATCCTCGGCCCGCGCGGGCTGATGCCGAACCCGAAGGTCGGCACGGTGACGGCCGATGTCGCCGGCGCGGTGAAGAACGCCAAAGCCGGACAAGTGCAGTTCCGCACCGACAAGGCGGGTATCGTGCATTGCACGATCGGTCGTGCGTCGTTCGATGCGGATCGGTTGAAGACCAACCTGGCGGCGCTGATCGACGCGTTGAACAGGGCGAAGCCGGCGTCGGTCAAAGGCATCTTCCTGCGCAAGATCTCGGTTTCGTCGACGATGGGCATCGGTGTGCGCGTCGATGCCGCGAGCCTGAACGCATAGTTCGAGGGATTTCGGCCCGGCCGCGACCGGGCCTGGGTTCCCGCAGTGGAACCGCAAGGGCTTTGGGCTGCAGCGAAGCGGGCGACCGCGTCGCTGCTGCTGTCAAAGACCGCTGGACGGAGGTTCGACGTCGCACGCCGGGCGTCGAGCGAGGGCGTCGATGCGAACCTCCCTTAATGCTTGCACGCATGCTGCCTGCGTTCGCGATTCGCTCGGCAGGCGGCGCTCGACGGGCGAGCTCCAGCGCAGACGGCGTACCCGAAGGGAGCAGTTGCGTTGTGAAGCGCATCTCGATGCGTGAACAACTCGAGGGTCTCTCGTATCGGTCGCCGGTTCAATAACCGGTGCCACGCGGCGACACCGCCGCCGAGCACCTTTGAGTGGAGCCAGTACCGTGGGTCTCAATCGGCAGCAAAAAGCGGCAATGGTCGAGGAAGTCGGCGCCATGGTGGCGACGGCCCAGTCGATCGTCGTCGCCGAGTACCGTGGTCTGGATGTGGAAGCGGTCACCAAGCTGCGCAGGCAGGCGCGCCAGCAGGGTGTCCAGTTGCGCGTGTTGAAGAACACGCTGGCGCGCCGCGCTATGGACGGCACGCCGTTCGCCGGTCTGGCCGACAAGCTCGTCGGCCCGCTGGTGTACGGCTTCTCCGCCGATCCGGTGGCGGCGGCCAAGGTGCTTTCGACCTTCGCCAAGGACAACGACAAGCTGGTCGTCAGGGCTGGCGCGATGCCCAACCACGTCATGGACGAGGCGGGCGTCAAGGCGCTGGCGTCGTTGCCGAGCCGCGAGGAACTGCTGGCGAAGCTGATGGCGACGATGCAGGCGCCGATCGGCCAGTTCGTCCGCACGCTCAACGAAGTACCGGCCCGTTTCGTTCGTACGCTCGCCGCGGTGCGCGACGCGAAGGAAAAGCAGGCCGCCTGATCCGCATCCGCATCACCGAACCGACATCACAACGCATTAGGAGTCTTTGAAATGGCACTTTCGAACCAGGAAATCCTCGACGCGATCGCCGCGAAGTCCGTTCTCGAGATCAGCGAACTGATCAAGATGATGGAAGAGAAATTCGGCGTGTCCGCCGCCGCTGCAGCCGTGGCTGTCGCGGCACCGGCTGCCGGCGCCGCCGCCCCGGCCGCGGAGGAGAAGACCGAATTCACCGTCGTGCTGACCGAGGCCGGTGCCAACAAGGTCAACGTGATCAAGGCAGTGCGCGAACTGACCGGCCTGGGCCTGAAAGAGGCCAAGGATCTGGTCGACGGCGCGCCCAAGCCCGTGAAGGAAGGAGTGAACAAGGCCGACGCGGAAGCCGCCAAGAAAAAACTGGAGGAGGCCGGCGCCAAGGTGGAGGTGAAGTAAGCCGGAACAAGCCGGCGCGCCGCTGGCGCGCCGGCCCCGGAGGTCTTCGATCTGGGTCCGTCACCGGGCCCAGATCCAAGACTTCCCTGATGAACGGACAACTCGGAACGTCAACCGCCGCGCGGGCCACTGCGCTCGTGCGGCTTTTCGCGTCCCCGCTGTTCGCGCGTCGTTGAGTTTCCTCGAACGGAGCGTCCATGCCGTACTCGTTCACCGAAAAGAAACGTATCCGCAAGAGCTTCGCCAAGCGGCCCGCCGTGCAGTCGGTGCCCTTCCTGCTGGCGACCCAGCTCGAGTCCTACATGCAGTTCCTGCAGGCGGATACGCCGCCTTCGCAGCGCAAGAACGAGGGCCTGCAGGCCGCGTTCAACTCGATCTTTCCGATCAGCAGCCACAACGGCATGGCGCGTCTCGAGTTCGCCGGCTACACGCTCGGCGATCCGCCGTTCGACGTCAAGGAGTGCCAGCAGCGCGGGCTGACCTACGCCAGCCCGCTGCGCGCCAAGGTGCGGCTGGTAATCATGGACCGCGAGGCGTCCAAGCCGACGATCAAGGAGGTCAAGGAGCAGGAGGTCTACATGGGCGAGATCCCGCTGATGACCTCGACCGGCTCGTTCGTCATCAACGGCACCGAGCGGGTGATCGTCTCCCAGCTGCACCGCTCGCCGGGCGTGTTCTTCGAGCATGACCGCGGCAAGACCCACAGTTCCGGCAAGCTGCTGTTCTCGGCGCGCGTGATCCCGTACCGCGGCTCCTGGCTCGACTTCGAGTTCGACCCGAAGGACATTCTGTATTTTCGCGTCGACCGCCGCCGCAAGATGCCGGCGACGATCCTTCTGAAAGCGATCGGGCTCACGCCCGAACAGATCCTCGCGCACTTCTTCAGCTTCGACAGTTTCACGCTTGCCGCCCACACCGGGGGCTATATGGAGCTGGTTCCGGAGCGGCTGCGGGGCGAAATCGCGCGCTTCGACATCCTCGACAAGACCGGCAAGGTCGTCGTGCAGAAGGACAAGCGGATCAACGCCAAGCACATCCGCGACCTCGAGGCGGCCGGCATGAAGCGCATCGAGGTACCGGAGGACTATCTGCTGGGCCGCGTGCTCGCGGCCAACGTCGTCGATCCCGAGACCGGCGAGGTCGTCGCGCACGCGAACGAGGAACTGACCGAAGACCTGATGAAGAAGCTGCGGGCGGCCAACGTCAAGGACATTCGCACGATCTACACGAACGACCTCGACCAGGGGCCGTTCATCAGCAACACGCTGCGCATCGACGAGACCGGCGATCAGCTCGCCGCACGCATCGCGATCTACCGGATGATGCGCCCCGGCGAGCCGCCGACCGAAGAGGCCGTCGAGACGCTGTTTAGGCGGTTGTTCTTCGACGACGAGACCTACGACCTGTCGCGCGTCGGCCGCATGAAGGTTAACAGCCGATTTGGGCGCCCGGACATCACCGGCCCGATGGTGCTGACCAACGAGGACATCATCGACACGATGAAGGTGCTGGTCGAGCTGCGCAACGGCCGCGGCGAGATCGACGACATCGACCATCTGGGCAACCGGCGCGTGCGCTGCGTCGGCGAACTCGCCGAGAACCAGTTCCGCGCGGGCCTGGTGCGCGTCGAACGCGCGGTGCGCGAGCGTCTCGGCCAGGCCGAGACCGAAAACCTGATGCCGCACGACCTGATCAACAGCAAACCGATCTCCGCGTCGATCCGCGAGTTCTTCGGCTCGTCACAGCTGTCGCAGTTCATGGACCAGACCAACCCGCTGTCGGAGATCACGCACAAGCGCCGCGTATCCGCGCTCGGGCCGGGCGGGCTCACGCGCGAGCGCGCCGGCTTCGAGGTGCGTGACGTGCATCCGACGCACTACGGCCGCGTGTGCCCGATCGAAACGCCCGAGGGCCCGAACATCGGCCTGATCAACTCCATGTCGCTGTACGCGCGGCTGAACGAATACGGCTTTCTCGAGACGCCCTACCGCAAGGTCGTCGACAGCCGTGTGACCAACGAGATCTCGTACCTGTCGGCGATCGAGGAGGGCAAGTACGTGATCGCGCAGGCCAACGCACCGCTCGACAAGAACGGCAAGTTCGTCGACGAGCTGGTGAGCTGCCGCGAAAACGGCGAGTTCGTGCTGATGAGCCCCGAGCGGGTCCAGTACATGGACATCGCGCCGAGCCAGATCGTGTCGGTCGCGGCCTCGCTGATTCCGTTCCTCGAGCACGACGACGCCAACCGCGCGCTGATGGGCTCGAACATGCAGCGTCAGGCAGTACCCTGTCTGCGTCCGGAGAAGCCGTTCGTCGGCACGGGCGTGGAGCGCACGGTCGCGGTCGACTCGGGAACGACCGTGCAGGCCTTGCGCGGCGGCGTGGTCGACTATGTCGACGCCAACCGCATCGTCGTGCGCGTCAACGAGGACGAGAACGTCGCCGGCGAAGTCGGCGTCGACATCTACAACCTCGTCAAGTACACGCGCAGCAACCAGAACACCAACATCAACCAGCGGCCGATCGTCAAGAAGGGCGATGTCATCGCCAAGGGCGACGTGATCGCCGACGGTGCCTCGACCGATCTGGGCGAGCTGGCGCTGGGCCAGAACATGCTGGTCGCGTTCATGCCGTGGAACGGCTACAACTTCGAGGACTCGATCTTGATCTCGGAGCGCGTCGTCGCCGACGACCGCTACACGTCGATCCACATCGAGGAACTGAACGTCGTCGCCCGCGACACCAAGCTCGGCCCCGAGGAGATCACGCGCGACATCAGCAACCTTTCGGAAAACCAGCTCGCGCGGCTCGACGAGTCGGGCATCGTCTACATCGGCGCCGAAGTCCAGGCCGGCGACACGCTGGTCGGAAAGGTCACGCCCAAGGGCGAAACGCAGCTGACACCGGAAGAGAAACTGCTGCGCGCGATCTTCGGCGAGAAGGCGAGCGACGTGAAGGACACCTCGCTGCGCGTGCCTTCCGGCATGAACGGCACGGTCATCGACGTGCAGGTCTTCACGCGCGAAGGCATCCAGCGCGACAAGCGCGCTCAACAGATCATCGACGACGCACTCAAGCGCTATCGCCAGGACCTGAACGACCAGCTTCGGATCGTCGAGGCCGATGCGTTCCAGCGCATCGAGAAACTGCTGCTGCGCAAGGAGGCTACCGGCGGACCGCGCAAGATCGCCAAGGGTACGGTGATCACCAAGGACTACCTCGACTCGCTCGAGAAGTACCACTGGTTCGACATTCGCCTGGCCGACGACAACGCCGCCGCGCAGCTCGAGGCGCTGAAGGAGTCGATCGAAGCCAAGCGCCGCCAGTTCGACCAGGCATTCGAGGACAAGCGCAAGAAGCTCACGCAGGGCGACGAGCTGCCGCCCGGCGTCCTGAAAATGGTCAAGGTGTACCTCGCGGTCAAGCGCCGGCTGCAGCCCGGCGACAAGATGGCCGGTCGCCACGGCAACAAGGGCGTGGTGTCGCGCATCGTGCCGGTCGAGGACATGCCCTACATGGCCGACGGAACGCCGGTCGACATCGTGCTCAATCCGCTCGGCGTGCCGTCGCGGATGAACGTCGGCCAGATCCTCGAGACGCATCTGGGCTGGGCCGCACGCGGGCTGGGCAACCGCATCGGCGAGCTGCTGCGCGACGCCAAGACCGCGCAACTGCGCGTGTTGCTGCGCGACATCTACAACAAGTCGGGCAAGACCGAAGAGATCGACGCGTTGAACGACGATGAACTTAACCAGCTCGCCGAACACCTGAAAGACGGCGTGCCGTTCGCCACGCCCGTGTTCGACGGCGCGTCGGAATCCGAGATTCGCGCAATGCTCGACATGGCCTATCCGCCCGAAATCGCGACGCGACTCGGACTGACGAGTACGAAGACGCAGGCCAGGCTGTACGACGGCCGTACCGGCGAACCGTTCGAGCGCCCGGTCACGGTCGGCTACATGCACATGCTGAAGCTGCACCACCTGGTCGACGACAAGATGCACGCGCGTTCGACCGGACCGTACTCGCTGGTCACCCAGCAGCCGCTCGGCGGCAAGGCGCAGTTCGGCGGCCAGCGCTTCGGCGAGATGGAAGTGTGGGCATTGGAGGCCTACGGCGCGGCGTACACGCTGCAGGAGATGCTGACCGTGAAGTCGGACGACGTGAACGGCCGCACCAAGGTCTACGAGAACATCGTCAAGGGCGAGCACTCGATCGACGCCGGCATGCCGGAGTCGTTCAACGTGCTGGTCAAGGAAATCCGTTCGCTCGGGATCGACATCGATCTCGAGCGCAGCTGATGCGCCCCACCGGACGGACCAGGATTCACTGAGAGGAACGCATGAAAGCGCTACTCGATCTATTCAAGCAGGTTCAGCAGGACGAGCAGTTCGATGCGATCAGGATCGGCATCGCATCGCCGGAGAAGATTCGCTCATGGTCCTTCGGCGAGGTCAAGAAGCCGGAGACGATCAACTACCGCACCTTCAAGCCCGAGCGCGACGGCCTGTTCTGCGCCAAGATCTTCGGGCCGATCAAGGACTACGAGTGCCTGTGCGGCAAGTACAAGCGGCTGAAGCACCGCGGCGTGATCTGCGAGAAGTGCGGCGTCGAGGTGACGCTCGCCAAGGTCCGCCGCGAACGCATGGGCCACATCGAGCTGGCCAGCCCGGTCGCTCACATCTGGTTCCTGAAGAGCCTGCCCAGCCGCATGGGCATGGTGCTGGACATGACGTTGCGCGACATCGAGCGCGTGTTGTACTTCGAGGCGTTCTGCGTGGTCGATCCGGGCTTCACGCCGCTGAAGCGCGGCCAGCTGATGACCGAGGACGACTTCATCGCCAAGACCGAGGAGTACGGCGACGAATTCCGCGCGCTGATGGGCGCGGAGGCCATCCGCGAGCTGCTGCGCGCCATCGACATCGACCGCGAGATCGAAACGCTGCGCAAGGAGCTGGCCGAGACCGGTTCCGAGGCCAAGATCAAGAAGTACGCCAAGCGGCTGAAGACGCTGGAGGGCTTCCAGCGCTCGGGCATCAAACCCGAGTGGATGATCATGGAAGTGCTGCCGGTGCTGCCGCCGGAGTTGCGCCCGCTGGTTCCGCTCGACGGCGGCCGCTTCGCGACTTCGGACCTGAACGATCTGTACCGGCGCGTGATCAACCGCAACAACCGGCTCAAGCGCCTGCTCGAGCTGAAAGCGCCCGAGATCATCGTGCGCAACGAAAAGCGCATGCTGCAGGAGGCGGTCGACTCGCTGCTCGACAACGGCCGCCGCGGCAAAGCGATGACCGGCGCCAACAAACGGCCGCTGAAGTCGCTCGCCGACATGATCAAGGGAAAGGGCGGCCGCTTCCGCCAGAACCTGCTCGGCAAGCGCGTCGACTACTCGGGACGCTCGGTCATCGTGGTCGGTCCGCAGCTCAAGCTGCACCAATGCGGCCTGCCGAAGCTGATGGCGCTGGAGCTGTTCAAGCCGTTCATTTTCAACAAGCTCGAGCTGATGGGCCTGGCGACCACCATCAAGGCGGCCAAGAAGATGGTCGAGGCGGGCGAGCCGGTCGTGTGGGACATTCTCGAAGAGGTGATCCGCCAGCACCCGGTGCTGCTGAACCGTGCGCCGACGCTGCACCGGCTCGGCATCCAGGCGTTCGAGCCGGTGCTGATCGAGGGCAAGGCGATCCAGTTGCACCCGCTCGTGTGCGCGGCGTTCAACGCCGACTTCGACGGCGACCAGATGGCCGTGCATGTGCCGCTGTCGCTCGAGGCGCAGCTCGAGGCGCGCGCGCTGATGCTGGCGTCGAACAACATCCTGTTCCCGAGCAACGGCGATCCGTCGATCGTGCCCAGCCAGGACGTCGTGCTGGGCCTGTACTTCGCGACGCGCGAGAAGGTCAACGGCAAAGGCGAAGGGGCGTTTTTCGCCGACGTCGCCGAGGTGCACCGAGCCTACGAGAACAAGGAAGTCGAGCTGCAGACGCGCATCACGGTGCGGATCCGGGAGTTCGACGTCGACCGCGCCACTGGCGAAAAGACGCCGCGGGTCACGCGCTACGAGACCACGGTCGGCCGCGCGCTGTTGTCCGAGATCCTGCCGGCGGGTCTGCCCTTCTCCGTGCTGAACAAGCCGTTGAAGAAGAAGGAGATCTCGAAGCTGATCAACACGGCGTTCCGCCGGGTTGGCTTGCGCGAGACGGTGATCTTCGCCGACAAGCTGTTGCAGGCGGGTTTCGCGCTCGCCACCCGCGCCGGACTGTCGATCGCGATCGACGACATGCTGGTGCCGGCCCAGAAGGAGGA
Organism: Burkholderiales bacterium; assembly: GCA_037442465.1. Taxonomy (GTDB): domain Bacteria; phylum Pseudomonadota; class Gammaproteobacteria; order Burkholderiales; family Burkholderiaceae_F; genus DSNY01. The sequence continues at coordinate 5,822 of JBBIQI010000067.1, read as the reverse complement.
GATCATCCGGGCCGCCGAGCGCGAGGTCAAAGAGATCGAGGCGCAGTACACCTCGGGGCTGGTCACGCAGGGCGAGCGCTACAACAAGGTCGTCGACATCTGGGGCCGCGCCGGTGACCAGGTCGGCAAGGTGATGATGGAGCAGCTCGCGACCGAAGTGGTACGCGACCGCCACGGCAACGAGGTCAAGCAGGAGTCGTTCAACTCGATCTTCATGATGGCTGACTCCGGCGCGCGCGGCTCGGTCGCGCAGATCCGCCAGTTGGCCGGCATGCGCGGCCTGATGGCCAAGCCCGACGGCTCGATCATCGAAACGCCGATCACGGCGAACTTCCGCGAAGGCCTGAACGTCCTTCAGTACTTCATCTCGACGCACGGCGCGCGCAAGGGCCTGGCGGACACGGCGCTGAAGACCGCCAACTCGGGTTATCTGACGCGGCGCCTGGTCGATGTGACCCAGGATCTGGTCGTCACGGAGGAGGATTGCGGCACAACCAACGGTGTCGGCATGAAGGCGCTCGTCGAAGGCGGCGAAGTGATCGAGGCGCTGCGCGATCGCATCCTCGGTCGTGTCGCCGCAGTCGACATCATCGACCCCGACACGCAGGACGTGCTCTATCCGGCCGGCACGCTGCTCGACGAGGACGCGGTCGAACGCATCGAGCAGCTCGGCATCGACGAGGTGCGCGTGCGCACGCCGCTGACCTGCGACACGCGCTACGGCTTGTGCGCGAAGTGCTACGGGCGTGACCTCGGTCGCGGCTCGCTGGTGAACGTCGGCGAGGCGGTCGGCGTGATCGCCGCGCAGTCGATCGGCGAACCGGGCACGCAGCTGACGATGCGCACGTTCCACATCGGCGGTGCGGCGTCGCGCGCCGCGGTCGCCTCCAGCGTCGAGGCCAAGAGCAACGGCACGGTGCGCTTCACCAGCACGATGCGCTACGTGACCAGCGCCAAGGGCGAGCAGGTGGTGATCTCGCGTTCGGGCGAAGTCACGATCGTCGACGACAACGGCCGCGAGCGCGAGCGTCACAAAGTTCCGTACGGAGCCACGCTGCTGGTTGGCGATGGCATGGCAGTGCGCGCCGGCACGCAGCTAGCGAGCTGGGACCCGCTGACGCGACCGATCATCACCGAATACGCGGGCTCGGTGAAGTTCGAGAACGTCGAAGAGGGCGTGACGGTCGCCAAGCAGATCGACGAGGTGACCGGCTTGTCGACGCTGGTCGTCATCGATGCCAAGCGCCGTACGGCGTCGGCCAAAGGCGTGCGTCCCCAGGTCAAGCTGCTCAATGACAGGGGCGAAGAAGTCAAGATCCCCGGCACCGACCACGCGGTGACGATCAGCTTCCCGGTGGGTGCGCTGATCGTCGTGCGCGACGGCCAGCAGGTGGCCGTCGGCGAGGTGCTGGCGCGGATTCCGACCGAATCGCAGAAGACGCGCGACATCACCGGCGGTCTGCCGCGGGTGGCAGAGCTGTTCGAGGCGCGCTCGCCGAAGGACGCTGGCATGCTCGCCGAGGTCACCGGCACCGTGACCTTCGGCAAGGAGACCAAGGGCAAGCAACGGCTGATCATCACCGACCTCGATGGCAAGGAGCACGAGTTCCTGATTCCGAAGGACAAGCACGTGCTCGTGCACGACGGCCAGGTCGTCAACAAGGGCGAACTCATCGTCGACGGTCCGGCCGATCCGCACGACATCCTGCGGCTGCTCGGGATCGAGGCGCTGTCGCGCTACATCGTCGACGAGGTGCAGGACGTCTATCGCCTGCAGGGTGTGAAGATCAACGACAAGCACATCGAAGTGATCGTCCGCCAGATGCTGCGCCGGGTGCAGATCACCGAGCCGGGCGACACGCCGTTCATCACCGGCGAGCAGGTCGAGCGCTCGGAAGTGCTGGACGAGAACGACAACGCGATCAAGGCCGGCAAGCGGCCCGCGCTTTACGACAACATCCTGCTGGGCATCACCAAGGCGTCGCTGTCGACCGACTCGTTCATCTCGGCGGCGTCGTTCCAGGAGACGACGCGCGTTCTGACGGAAGCCGCGATCATGGGCAAGAAGGACGAGTTGCGCGGCCTGAAGGAGAACGTGATCGTCGGCCGCCTGATTCCTGCCGGTACCGGGCTCGCGTACCACCGCGCGCGCAAGGAAAAGGAGGAGTTCGAGGCCGCCGAACGCGAGGCGCTGGCCGCGCTCGAAGCAGCCGGCACGCCGGCGGAGATCTTCGACAGCGCCGAGGGCAGCGAAGACAGCCAGGAGTCCTGAGCCTCACCTTCGGCTCGCGGCCGCGACCAGCACGAGAGGCCGGAACTTCGCCGGCCTCTCGCGCGTGGCGTGCCATACCGCGCTGGAGCGCCCTGCCTTGACAAGGCTACGGGCATCGAAGGAAAATTGCAGGCTCTTCGGAGTCCGCCCGGACCCGGTGTTCTTTGAGGTCGCCTGCCCGCCTCTCGCGAGCGCGCAACCGTTCCGAAGGCACCGCTTCCGGTGCAAGTCCCGAAGACATCCGAACAACGATGGTTTCCCGCCCGGTGCGGGCGACTCGGATTTGACAGACCCAGACCAGGCGGACACCGCAATGCCGACCATCAACCAACTGGTTCGCAAACCGCGCGAATCGACGATCGTCAAGAGCAAGAGCCCGGCGCTGAAGAACAGCCCGCAGAAGCGCGGCGTGTGCACTCGCGTCTACACGACGACCCCGAAGAAGCCCAACTCGGCCCTGCGCAAGGTGGCGAAGGTGAGGCTGACCAACGGCTTCGAGGTGATTTCCTACATCGGCGGCGAGGGGCACAACCTGCAGGAGCACTCCGTCGTTCTGATCCGCGGCGGGCGGGTCAAGGACCTGCCGGGGGTGCGGTACCACATCGTGCGCGGTTCGCTCGATACGCAGGGCGTCAAGGACCGCAAGCAGGCGCGTTCGAAGTACGGCGCCAAGCGCCCGAAGGCAAGTTAGACAACGTCCCGATTGCGGCCGGCGCGCCGAAGGCGCGCCGGCCGAGTAAGTCGCAGCCCGGCAGCATGGGGCTGCATTCGTGGCCAGGCGCCACTTTCGACTGAAGACCGAGGAAGACTCCAATGCCCCGTCGTCGCGAAGTACCGAAGCGCGAGATCCTGCCGGATCCCAAGTTCAACAGTTCCGACGTCACCAAGTTCGTCAACGTCATCATGCTCGACGGCAAGAAGGCGGTCGCCGAGCGCATCGTCTACGGCGCGCTCGCGCAGATCGAGAGCAAGACCGGGAAGAACGCGCTGGAGGTGTTCACGCAGGCGCTCGCCAACGTCAAGCCGATGGTCGAGGTCAAGAGCCGCCGCGTCGGCGGTGCCAATTACCAGGTTCCGGTCGAGGTGCGGCCGGTCCGGCGCATGGCGCTGGCGATGCGCTGGCTGCGCGAGGCGGCGAAAAAGCGCGGCGAGAAGTCGATGCCGCTGCGCCTGGCGGGCGAGCTGATGGAGGCGGCCGAAGGACGCGGCGGCGCGATGAAGAAGCGCGAGGAAGTGCACCGTATGGCCGAGGCGAACAAGGCCTTCGCGCATTTCAGGTTCTAGGCCACCAGGACAAGCGCGGCGAGCGTCGCTCGCCGCGCACTTTAGGTTTTAGGAAGGCTTTATGCCACGTAAGACGCCCATCGAACGGTACCGCAACATCGGTATCTCGGCGCACATCGACGCCGGCAAGACGACGACGACCGAGCGGATCCTGTATTACACCGGCGTCAACCACAAGATCGGCGAGGTGCACGACGGTGCCGCGACGATGGACTGGATGGAGCAGGAGCAGGAGCGCGGCATCACGATCACGTCGGCCGCGACGACGACGTTCTGGCGCGGCATGGATCTGTCCTTTCCCGAGCATCGCATCAACATCATCGACACGCCGGGTCACGTCGACTTCACGATCGAGGTCGAGCGCAGCATGCGTGTGCTCGACGGCGCGTGCATGGTCTATTGCGCGGTCGGCGGCGTGCAGCCGCAGTCGGAAACCGTCTGGCGGCAGGCCAACAAGTACGGCGTGCCGCGGCTGGCGTTCGTCAACAAGATGGACCGCACCGGCGCCAACTTCTTCAAGGTGTACGAGCAGATGCGTGCGCGCCTGAAGGCGAACCCGGTACCGGTGGTCGTGCCGATCGGCGCCGAGGACAGCTTCAAGGGCGTCGTCGACCTGATCAAGATGAAGGCGATCCTGTGGGACGAGGCCTCGCAGGGAATGAAGTTCACCTATGAGGACGTTCCGGCCGAATTGCAGGACGTGGCGCAGGAGTGGCGCGAAAAGATGATCGAAGCCGCCGCCGAAGCCAACGAGGAATTGATGAACAAGTACCTCGAAGGCGGCGCGCTGTCCGAAGAGGAGATCAAGCGCGGGCTGCGCCTGCGCACCATCGCCGGCGAGATCCAGCCGATGCTGTGCGGCAGCGCATTCAAGAACAAGGGTGTGCAGCGGATGCTCGATGCGGTCGTCGAGTTTTTGCCGTCGCCGATCGACATTCCGCCGGTCAAGGGCGTCGACGAGGGCGACAAGCCGGCCCAGCGCAGGGCGGATGACGCCGAGAAGTTCGCCGCGCTCGCGTTCAAGATCATGACTGACCCGTACGTCGGGCAGTTGACTTTCCTGCGTGTGTATTCGGGCGTGCTGAACTCGGGCGACACGGTGTACAACCCGGTCAAGGGCAAGAAGGAGCGCATCGGTCGCCTGCTACAGATGCACGCGAACGAAAGAGAAGAAATCAAGGAGGTCCGCGCGGGCGACATCGCGGCCGCGGTCGGCCTGAAGGACGTCACGACCGGCGACACCTTGTGCGATCCGAACCAAATCATCACGCTGGAACGGATGGAGTTTCCGGAGCCGGTCATTTCGCAGGCGGTGGAGCCGAAGACCAAGGCCGACCAGGAGAAGATGGGCGTCGCGCTCAATCGCCTGGCGCAGGAGGATCCGTCGTTTCGCGTGCATACGGACGAGGAATCCGGACAGACGATCATCTCTGGTATGGGTGAGCTGCATCTGGAGATCCTGGTCGACCGCATGAAGCGCGAGTTCGGCGTCGAGGCGTCGGTCGGCAAGCCGCAGGTCGCCTACCGCGAGACGATCCGCAAGGTCGTCGAGAACGCCGAGGGCAAGTTCATCAAGCAATCGGGCGGGCGTGGCCAGTACGGTCACGTCGTGCTCAAGCTCGAACCGCAGCCGCCGGGCAAGGGGTTCGAGTTCGTCGATGCGATCAAGGGCGGTGTGGTGCCGCGTGAATACATTCCCGCCGTGCAAAAGGGCGTCGAGGAGACGCTCAAGGCCGGCGTGCTTGCCGGCTACCCTGTGGTCGACGTGAAGGTCACCCTGCACTTCGGCTCGTATCACGAGGTCGACTCGAACGAGAACGCGTTCAAGATGGCGGCGTCGATCGGCTTCAAGGAGGGCATGCGGCAGGCGCAGCCGGTGCTGCTCGAGCCCATCATGGCGGTCGAAGTCGAGACGCCGGAGGAGAAGATGGGCGACGTGATGGGCGACCTGTCTTCGCGGCGCGGCGTGATCCAGGGCATGGAGGACATCGCCGGCGGCGGCAAGGCGATCCGCGCCGAAGTTCCGCTCGCGGAAATGTTCGGCTACTCGACCACGCTGCGTTCGCTGACGCAGGGCCGTGCGACCTACACGATGGAGTTCAAGCACTACGCCGAGGCGCCGAAGAACGTCGCCGAGGCCGTGATCTCCGCCAAGGCGAAGTAGGTTACCGGGCGGAGACCAGCAAAACCGTTCTTTAGTCAGAGGGAAAAATGGCCAAAGGCAAGTTTGAGCGGACCAAGCCGCACGTGAATGTGGGCACGATTG
>JBBIQI010000066.1:0-15987 GCA_037442465.1 Burkholderiales bacterium | reverse complement strand
CTACTGCCTCAAGCAGGATCTTGAGTCGGCCTTGAACGACGCCCGACCAGGTATTGCGCTTTGCCTCGAACATGTCGCCTCCCGCTTCGTAGAGTCCGGGATCCCCGGCAACCTCTGGGACGGGTTTCTATGGGCAGCGGCGTTACACGAGCGTCACACGCGCCGTTGCCGCCGTGCCAGCAAGGACGACGTCGTTCGATCCGACGCGAGCCACGGCAGCGGACACGGACCAGTCCGACGTCGGCACCCACCGCGTCGAGCCCTGGGGTGACTGCACGACGACCGCCCCGATCGTGCTGCGCAGCGAAGTCCACGACGACGCCGTGCTGACGCTGGCCTGCAACCCGCCGGCCGCGGACAAGCGCATTCGGCTCGCTCCCGAGAACCGCTGCGGCAGCCGGAGTAGCGCCGGCCGACTGCGGTGTCGAGGCCCGTCGCGCTGGCGACGGGCCTTTCGCATCAACGTTGCGATGAGGGCACCGAGGCGACGTGCATCGCGTCGCAGACGGTGCCTCCCACCGGCTCGGTAGAATCCGCGGCTTTTCGCGCGCGGCTGCACCGATGCTTCCCGAACAGAAACAGAGAGTCAGGTTGCTGATCGAGCAGGCGCTTGCCGGACTCGGCGCGCCCACCGCATCGGTGGTGCTGGAGCGGCCCAAGACCGAAGCCCATGGCGACCTGGCCTGCAACGTCGCATTGCAGGTGGCCAAGGGCCTGAAGCGCAATCCGCGCGAGGTGGCGGCGGCGATCGCCGATGCGCTGCGCGTCAACCCGGCCGCGAACGGGCTGATCGAGTCGGTCGAGGTCGCCGGCCCCGGCTTCATCAACCTGCGCATCGCCGCCGCCGCCAAACAGGAGGTCGTGTATGCCGTGCTGCGCGAGGGCAATCGCTTCGGCACGACGACCACGCACGCCGGGCGGAAGGTGATGGTGGAATTCGTCTCGGCGAACCCGACCGGCCCGCTGCACGTGGGCCACGCGCGGCAGGCGGCGCTCGGCGATGCGCTGGCCAACGTGCTCGCCGCGCAGGGCTACGAGGTGACGCGCGAGTTCTATTACAACGACGCCGGCGTGCAGATCGACAACCTCGCCCGCTCGGTGCAGGCGCGCGCCAAGGAGCTGCTCGGGCGGGCCGTCGAGTTTCCGGAGGCCGGCTATCGCGGCGACTACATCATCGACATCGCGCGCGAGTTCCTCGACAAGAGGACCGAGACCGCGCGCGACGGCTCGCCGGTCACGGCCAGCGGCGACGTCGACGATCTGGACAACCTGCGGCGGTTCGCGGTCGCCTACCTGCGGCACGAACAGGACGAAGATCTCGCCGCCTTCGGCGTGCGCTTCGACCATTTTTATCTCGAGTCGTCGCTGTACGCCGAAGGCAAGGTCGAGGCCGCCGTTCGCGCGATGATCGCCTCGGGCCTGACCTTCGAGGCCGATGGCGCGCTGTGGCTGAAGACGACCGCGATCGGCGACGTCGGGCCGCCCGGGCAGAGGATGGTCGACGACAAGGACCGCGTGATGCGCAAGTCCGACGGCACGTACACGTACTTCGTGCCGGACGTCGCCTACCACCTGACCAAGTGGCAGCGCGGCTTCGCCAAGGTGATCAACGTGCAGGGCTCGGATCATCACGGCACGGTCGCCCGCGTGCGCGCCGGTCTGCAGGCGGCGGCGAAAGCGCTCGGGCTGCCGATCCCGCGCGGTTATCCGGACTACCTGCTGCACAAGATGGTGCGCGTGATGCGCGGCGGCGACGAAGTCAAGATGAGCAAGCGCGCCGGCAGCTACGTGACCTTGCGCGATCTCGTCGACTGGGTCGGTCGCGACGCGGCGCGCTTCTTTCTGGTCTCGCGCAAGGCCGACACCGAGTTCGTCTTCGACGTCGACCTCGCACTCGAGCGCAGCGAAGAAAACCCCGTGTACTACGTGCAGTACGCGCACGCGCGCATCTGCTCGGTGCTGGCGCAGGCCGCGGCGTCGGGCGTGGCGCTCGACGAAGACGCTGCGTTGCACGCAAGCCTCGCGCCGCTGTCCGGTGCGCGCGAGCTGGCGCTGCTCAACCGCCTGGCCGCGTATCCGGACATGCTGCGCGAGGCGGCCGACGATCTGGCGCCGCATCAGGTGGCGTTCTACCTGAAGGAGATCGCGGCCGAATTTCACGGCTACTACAATGCCGAGCGCGTCCTGGTCGACGACGAGTCGACCCGCAAAGCGAGGCTGGCGCTGCTGCTGGCCACGCGGCAGGTGCTGCGCAACGGTCTGGCCATGATCGGCGTGTCCGCGCCCGAGCGGATGTAGCCGTGCGCGACTCGCCGTGCCGCACTCATCGATGCAACGAAAGGGGCCGCGCTTGTCGTCCTTCGCCTCACGTCAATGCGGCAACACGCTGATCGGGCTGATCGTCGGCCTGTGCGTGGGGCTGGCGATCGCCGCCGCCGCCGCCATCTACATCACCAACGCGCCGGTGCCGTTCGTCAACAAGGTGCAGCGCCCGACTGACAGCGTGCAGCCCGGCGCCGACGGCAAGCTGCCCGATCCGAACCAGCCCCTATACGCGCCGCCGCCGGCGCCGCCTAAGCCGGCCGAAACCGCCAAGGTGGAATCGTCGCCGGCACCGCCACCGGCGCCGGCGAAGGACGTCGCGCCGGCAGCGGCGACCGCCGACGAGGGTACGCGCTTCCAACTTCAGGCCGGCGCATTCCGCACGGCCGAGGACGCCGATGCGATGCGCGCGCGGCTCGCGCTGCTGGGGCTGGATGCGCGGGTGTTCCCGATCGAACAGGCCGGGGCGACGTGGTACCGCGTCCGGCTGGGCCCGTACGGGCAGATCGACGACGTCAACCGCACGCGCAAGATGCTCGCCGAAAACGGCATCGAGGCGCAGGTCATCCGGCTGCGCTAGCGCGGCGCGCGAAGGGCAAGACGCGTCAGCGCAAGCGCGGGCAGTCGCGTTAGGCACAGGTCTTCATCGAGGAAGGATCGCCCATGTCACAGCACTTCGATCGCCGCGCGTTCATCGCGGCCGCCGCATTGATTCCGACGCTCGCCGCGGCGCAGACACCGGCGCGCGAGCCGCGCGAGGGCCGCGAATGGCGGCGCGTCAGCCCGCCGCAGCCGGTGGAAACCGGCGCCAAGATCGAAGTGCTCGAATTTTTCTGGTACGGCTGCCCGCATTGCCAGAGCTTCGAGCCCGATCTGGAGGCGTTCCGCAAGCGGCTGCCCGCCGACGTCGAATACCGCCGCAATCCGGTCGCCTTCGACGAAGCGCGCACGCCGCACAGCCGCATCTACTACGCGCTGGAGGCGCTCGGCAAGACGAACGAACTGCACAGCAAGATGTTCGTCGCGATCGTCACCAACCGCCGGCCGATGCTCAAGCCCGACGAGATCGCCGACTTCATGGCGGCCAACGGCATCGACCGCAAGCAATGGCTCGACACGTTCAACTCGTTCACGGTGGCCACGCGCGCCAACCGCGCCGCGCAGGTCTGGCGCGCGTACAAGATCGACGGCACGCCGTCGGTCGCGGTCGACGGCAAGTTCGTCACCGCGCCGTCGATGGTCGGCTCGCGCGAAGGCGCGATCGCCGTGCTCGACTACCTGATCCAGCGCTCGCGGGCGGAGCGGAAGAAATAGGATCGAGGATCGAGCAATGCAACGCGGTCGACCATGAGCCGCGGTCGACCGCATCGCGAGTCCTCGACTCGGCACCCTGAATGAACGTTTTCATCACCGGCGCGTCGAGCGGGATCGGCGCCGCGCTGGCACGCGAATTCGCGGCGCGCGGCGCGTCGCTGGGGCTGGTCGCGCGGCGGCAGCCGGCGCTCGAGGAGCTGGCCGCGCGACTGCCCGGCACGCATCGGACGTACGCGGTCGACGTCACCGACCGCGATGCGATCGTCGCTGCCGGCCGCGACTTCGACGACGCCAGCGGCGGCGCCGACCTCGTGATCGCCAATGCCGGCATCTCGGTCGGCGTGCTGACCGAACACTACGAGGATCTCGAGGCCTTCCGCCGCGTGTTCGAAACCAACGTGCTGGCGATGGCGTACACGTTTCATCCGTTCATCGCGCCGATGCGCCACCGCCGGCGCGGCACGCTCGCCGGCATCGCCAGTGTGGCCGGCATCCGCGGACTGCCGGGGTCCGAGGCGTACTGCGCGTCGAAGGCGGCGGCGATTTCTTATCTGGAGAGCCTGCGCGTCGAGCTGCGGCGCTCCGGCGTGCGCGTGGTGACGATCGCCCCGGGCTTTGTGCGCACGCCGCTGACCGCGCGCAACCCGTACCCGATGCCGTTTCTGATCGAGGCCGACGAGTTCGCGCGCCGCGCGTTGCGCGCGATCGACGCCGGCCGCAGTTACGCGGTCATTCCCTGGCAAATGGCGCTGGTCGCCAAGCTTTTGCGCGCGCTGCCGAACGGTGTCTACGACCGCGTGATGGCGAAGCGGCCGCACAAGCCGCGCAAGGCGGCCTGAGCGGCTCAGCCGAGCCAGCCCTTGATGCGCCGCGCCAACGCCTCGCGGCTGATGCCGTAGCGTTCGTGCAATGTCGGCAGCGCGCCGGCATCCAGAAACGCGTCCGGCAGCCCGGCGAGCTGAAAACCGGCGGGCTGCACGCGATGCCGCAGCAACGCGCTGGCCACGGCCTCGCCCAGTCCGCCGACGACCGAATGGTTCTCCGCCACCACGACCAGCCGCGGCTTGGCGCGCACAGCGTCGACGATCGTCGCTTCGTCCAACGGCTTGATGGTCGGGCAATGCAGTACCGCCACGCCGATGTTGTCGGCGCGCAAGGCCTCGGCCGCCTCCAGCGCGCGCATCGTCAGCAGGCCGCTGGCGATGACCAGCACGTCGGCGCCGTCGCGCAGCAGCTTGGCGCGGCCCAGTTCGAAGCGATAGTCGTACTCGTCCAGCGCCAGCGGCACGTTGCCGCGCAGCAGCCGCATGTACACCGGGCCGTCGTGCGCTGCCATCGCCGGCACCGCCTGCTCGAGGTCGAGCGCGTCGCACGGATCGACGATCGTCAGCCCAGGGATGCCGCGCATCATGGCCAGATCTTCGGTGGCCTGATGGCTCGGCCCGTAGCCGGTCGTCAGCCCCGGCAGCGCGCAGCAAATCTTGACGTTCAGGTTCTCCTCGGCGATCACCTGGTGGATGAAGTCGTACGCGCGCCGCGTGCCGAACACCGCGTACGTGGTGACAAACGGCAGCAGCCCCTCTTTGGCCATGCCGCCGGCCGCCCCCATCAGCAACTGCTCGGCCATGCCCATCTGGTAGAAGCGCTCCGGGTACGCTTGCGCGAACAGGTGAAGATCGGTGTACTTGGCCAGATCCGCCGTCAGACCGACGATGTCGGCGCGGTCGCGCGCCAGTTCGACCAGCGCTTTGCCGAAGGGCGCGGCCTTCACGCGCTGGCCGGGGGCGGCGATCGAGGCGATCATCGCCGAAGTCGTCAGGCGCGGCTTGTGGGTTGCAGCGGTGTTCATGCCGGGACTCCTTCGGAATGCACGTCGGGTTGGGAGCGGTCGAGGATCTCGATCGCCTGCTGCCATTCGGGCGGATCGACGCGCATGAAGTGGTTTTTCTCGCGTTGCTCCAGGAACGGTACGCCTTTACCCATCCGGGTGTCGAACAGGATCACGCGCGGCTTCGCGTCGGCAAGCCCGCGCGCGGCGTCGAACGCGGCCACCACGGCCGGCAGGTCGTTGCCGTTGACGCGCTGTACGTGCCAGCCGAACGCCGCCCACTTGTCGGCGAGCGGCTCGAATGCGAGTACCTTGCTCGACGGGCCGTCGGCCTGCTGATTGTTGATGTCCACCAGGCAAATCAGATTCGACAGCCGGTAGTGCGACGCCGCCAGCGCGGCCTCCCACGTCGAGCCCTCGTCCAGCTCGCCGTCGGACATCGAGTTGTAGACGAAGGCGGGGTTGTTCTTGTGCCGCAGCGCCAGCGCCATGCCGACCGCGATCGGCAGCCCCTGACCGAGCGAGCCGCCCGACATTTCCATGCCCGGCGTGTAGGTGGCCATGCCCGACATCGGCAAGCGGCTGTCGTCGCAGCCGTAGGTCTCGAGTTCGGACTCGGGGATGATGCCGGCCTCGATCAGCGCGGCGTAAAAGGCGATCGCGTAGTGGCCGTGCGACAGCAGGAAGCGGTCGCGCCCCTCCCACTTCGGTTCGCTCGGCCGCAGATTCAGCGCATGGCAATAAGCCACCGCCAGCACGTCGGCGTAGCCGAGCGCCTGGCCGATATAGCCCTGGCCTTGGACTTCGCCCATGCGCAGTGCATAGCGGCGGATGCGGTACGCGCTTTGCGCCAACTTGGCGAGCGCCGTAACCGGGGTCGTCATAGACATCTCCTCAACGATGAGAGCGGTCAGCGCACGATGCTGGCCGGGACATAGGAAACCAATGCCAGGACCGCGAACGCGACGAGGTAAAACGGTCCCAGCTCGCGCACGGTCTGGCCGACCTTGACCTTGGCCACCGCGCTGGTGATGAACAGCGTCGTGCCCACCGGCGGCGTGTACAGCCCGATGGCCAGGTTCACGACCATCATCACGCCGAGCTGCGTGGCATCCATGCCGATGCTCTGTGCCAGCGGCAGGAACACCGGGGTCAGCAGCAGCACTGCGGCCGGCAGATCGATGAACATGCCGACCGCGAGCATCAGCAGGTTCATCAGCAGGATCACCAGCCAGCCTGCGTGCACATTGGTCAGTACCCACTCGGCGATGTGCTGCGGCATCTGGTCGAAGGTCAGCAGCCAACCGATCGCCGCCGAGGCCATGATCACCAGCAGCACGACGCCGGTGGCCAGCCCCGCTTCGGTGACCGCCGCGTTCAGCCGCTTCCAGGTGAGGTCGCGGTAGACGAGCGCCGAAACGGCGCCCGCGTACAGCGTCGACAGCACCGCGACCTCGGTCGGCGTGGCGATGCCAAAACGCAGGAAAACGACGATCAGCACCGGCAGCAGCAGCGCCGGCGTCGAGTACAGCAGATCCTGGCGGAACCGCGCGCGTTCGATCGGCGTCGTGTCGCGCGGGAAGTTGCGGCGCCGGCCGATCCACCAGCACACGAACATGAAGCCGGCGCACAGCAGCAGGCCGGGCAGGATGCCGGCGACGAACAGCGCGGCGATCGACGCGTTGGCCGTCAGCGCGAACAGGATCATCGGAATCGACGGCGGGATCAGAATGTCGATCGTCGCCGCCGCCGCCAGCGTGGCGGCGGAAAACGCCGGCGGGTAGCCGAGCCGCTTGTGCCACGGAATCAGCAGCGAGCCGATCGCCGACGCGTCGGCCACCGCCGAACCCGACACGCCGCCGAACAGCGTCGACGACAGCACGCCCACCTGCGCCGGCCCGCCGTGGACGCGTCCGATCAGCGTCGAGAGCATGCCGACCAGCGCCGCGCCCAGCTTGCCGCCCATCATGATCGTGCCGGTCAGCATGAAAAACGGGATCGCGATCAGCGGAAAGCTTTGTACCTGCGCCACCATCTGCTGCACCAGCAAGTCGAGCGGCACGCGCTCGGAGGTGGCGGCCGCGGCCAGCGCCGCCACCAGCAGCGCATGCGCGATCGGTACCGCGGCCACGGCCGCGCCCAGAAAGACCAGCAGGATCAGTGCGCTCATCGCGGTCCGCTCGCGCCGTCGTTCACCAGTGCGGTTCCGGCACCCGCGGCGCGTCCGGATCTCGATCCGGCGGCGGCACGTGCTGCCACGCGTTCTTCGCCGACAGCAGCGCCAGCAGCGCCAGCATCAGCATGCCGCCGAGCACGCAGCCGTAGGTCAGCGAGCCGGGCACCTGCAGGATTGGCGACTTCTCGTCGTGCACGATGTCGAGCATCCGGAGCGTCGCCCAGGAGAGGGTCAGATACAACGCCGCCACCCCCACCCAGCCCAGCACGAGCACGACGCGCCGCACGGTGGCCGGCACCACGTCTATCAGAAAGCTGGTCGTGATGTGCGCGCCCTGCGCGGCGGCCAGCACGACGCCGGCCATCACCATCCAGGGAAACAGCAGCTCCGGCACTTCGTTGGCCCATTGCAGGCTGGAGCCGGTGGCGTAGCGCAGGATCGTGTTGGCGACCAGGATGACAAAGATCACGCTGGTGCTGATCCACAGCACGACCCGGCACAGGCCCAACACGCCGCGTTCGATGATGTTCATGGCAGCCTCCGCGCTGCGAGGCGCCGGGTGTGGTGCGCCCCGGCGCGGTTTAGCGAGCCGTCACTTGGCGCGTGCCGCGGCGACGACTTTCTTGACGTACGGGCCGATCGGTCCGGCGATCCACTTCGCCTCGACGGCAGCCGTCGCTTTGGCGAACGCCGCCTGATCCACCGTCGTCACCTGCACCCCCTTGGCCTTCAGGTCGGCCAGCAGCTTGTCGTCCGACTCCTGCGACAGCCGGCGCTGCAGCGCGGTGGCCTCGGCGGCCGCTTCCTGCACGATCTTCCGATCGGCGGCGGACAGCCGGTCCCAGGTGCGTTTGCTCATCAGAAACGGCGTCATCTCGAACTTGTGCCCGGTCAGCGCCAGGTGTTTCTGCACCTCGTACAGCTTGCTGGCGTGGATGTTCATGATCGGATTTTCCTGCCCGTCCACCACGCCCTGCTGGAGCGCCACGTACAGCTCCGAGAACTTGATCTGCTGCGCGTCGGCGCCCAGCGCCTGCATGATGTCCACCGTCACCGGGTCGGGCGGCGTGCGCATCTTCAGGCCCTTGAGGTCCTCGACCTTGCCGATCGGGCGCTTGCTGTTGGTCATGTGGCGGATGCCGTTGTCCCAGTAGCCGAGCACGATCAGGCCTTTCTCGGCCGACTTGTCCGCCAGCTCCTTGCCGAGCGGACCGTCGAGCAGCTTGAAGGCCTGGGCCGCGTTGCCGAACAGGAACGGCATGCCGAACGCCGCGTACTCGGGTACCGCGTTGGCGACCGCGCCCTGCGAGTTGGCCGACAGGTCGAGCGCGCCGGTGCGCAGCGCGGTGACCATCGCCGCGTCGTCGCCGAGCTGCGCCGACGGGGCGACCTGCACTTCGATGCGGCCGCCGCTCTTGGCCTTGACGACCTCGGCGAACTTCAGCGCCGCTTCGTGGCGCGGATTGCCCGGCGCGGCACCGTGGCCGAGCGTGAGCTTGACGATCTGCGCCTCGGCGGCGAGGGGCAAAACGAACGCTGCCGCTGCGACGGCGAGTAGGACACGGGTAAAGGCTCTGCGCTGCATGATTCGAACTCCTCCTTCGGGTCTTGCGTGGGTCAGTGGATCAACATGCCGCCGTTCACGTCGAGCGTGATGCCGGTGCAATAGCTGGACAGGTCGCTGGCGAGGAACAGGCAGGCGCCGGCGACATCGTCGGCCGCGCCCAGGCGGCCGAGCGGGATGCTCTGCCGGATCTCCTGCTTGCGCGCGTCGGAGAGCTTGCCCTTGCTGATGTCGGTTTCGATCAGACCCGGCGTGATCGAGTTGACGCGGATCGCATCCGGGCCAAGCTCGCGCGCCATCGCGCGCGCCAGGCCCAGCACGCCGGCCTTGGCCGCCGAGTAGTGCGGGCCGCCGAGGATGCCGCCGCCACGCTGCGCCGACACCGAAGAAATGCAGATGATCGAGCCGCCACCCTGGCGCTGCATGACCGGAATCACCGCCTGCGACATGTACAGCGTGCCGCGCAGGCTGACGTCGAGCACCGCGTCGTAATCGGCCGGCGTGATCTCGACCGTCCTGCGCGGCTGCGTGATGCCGGCGTTGTTGACCAGCACGTCGACGCGACCGAAGGCTTCGAGCGCGGCGGCGATGGCCGCGTTGCATGCAGCTTTGTCGGTGACGTCGGCCACCAGTCCTAGATGGCCTGCGCCAAGCTTGGCGGCGGCCGCCGCCGGCTCGGCGCGCGCCAGATCCAGCAATACGATGCGCGCGCCATGCGCCGCCATCAGGCGGGCGGTCGCGAAGCCCAGCCCATTGACACCGGCGCCGCCGGTAATAACGGCGACTTTGTCCTTCAGCAGCATTGCGTTCTCCTGTCGATTGGAAGTCGATCGAGGAGACGGCGGGCCCGGCGGACCCTTGATCGGGCCTCTTCTGCAGGCTGGCTTGAAGGCGGCGTGTCTTCTCGACGGGCGCGGATTGTTGGCGGGCCCCACCCTGACGACAAGCGATCATTTGTCAACCTATGATGACGATCTGTCATCCAGGTGCCGTGGAGGGACTCGCGATGCCTTCGGCTCCGCCGGTGGCGAACCTATTGGCCTTCGAGGCCGTGGCGCGGCGGCGCAGCTTCGCGCTGGCGGCGGCCGAACTGCACCTGACCGCGTCGGCGGTCAGCCACCAGGTCGCGCGGCTGGAGTCGTACCTGGGTCTGCGCCTGTTCGAGCGCAGCGCACACGGCGTGCGCTTGAGCGCCGCCGGCGAACGCTATCTAGCGCGCATCGGCGGGGCACTGGCGGCGATCACCGCGGCCACCGACGACTTGCGACAAGGGGTCGGCAACAGCCTGTATCTGCATTCGGCCCCCAGCATCGCCGCCCTGTGGCTGATGCCACGGCTGAAGGATTTCACGCAGTCGCACCCGCACATCGCGCTGAACCTCTCGGCCGCACACACCTGGAGCGACTTTGCGCTCGGCCAGGCCGACATCGACATTCGCTACGGCATTCCGCAGTGGCCGGAATTGCAGATCGAGCCGCTGTTCGAGGAGAGCATCCTGCCGCTGGCGAGCCCGGCCTTCATTCGGCACCACCGGTTGAACCGGCCCGAGCGCCTGCTCGACGTGCCCTTGATTCAGAGCGCGGTCAGCGTCGTTCAGTGGGCGGATTGGTTCGCCGCCTTCACGTCGGTGCGTGCGCCGGAGCGCTTCGCGCTGCGCTTCGACCGTGCCCAGCTCGCGCTCGATGCAGCCACGCAAGGCCTGGGCGTGGCGCTCGAAAGCGCGACGATCGCGGGTCGCCATCTGGCCGCACGCAAATTGAAGCCGGTGTTCGGCTTCGAGCGCTCGATAAGCGTCAAAGCGCACTTCGCGGTCTACCCGGCGCGCCATGCCAAACGCCCGCCGGTGGCCGCTTTTCTCGCTTGGTTGCGGCGCCAGGCGGCGGCCGCGGGCCGGGACGGACAGCGCGCCGCCCGTGGTCCGCGCCGACCTGCAAACGATGCCGATCCGTGACTGAACCGATCCTCGACGCGCTCGGCACCGCGCATCCGAGAGCGGGACCGCAGGCGCGCATCGTTTCGCTCGTGCCTTCGCTCACCGAGCTGCTGTTCGAGCTCGATCTGGGGCAGCAGATCGTGGGCCGCACGGGCTTCTGCATCCATCCGCGCGAGCGGGTCGCGCACGTGCCGAAGGTCGGCGGCACCAAAGACGTGAACTTCGAACGCATCCGCGCGCTGGCGCCGACGCACGTGGTCGTCAACATCGACGAGAACGAGGCGCCGACGGTCGATGCGATCCGCGCGTTCGTGCCGCACGTGATCGTCACGCACCCGAACGCGCCGGAGGACAACCTGGCTCTGTATCGCCTGCTCGGCGCCGTGTTCGGACGCGAAGCGGAGGCGAGCCGACTGGCCACGCGCTTGCAGGCCGAGCTGGACGCCTGCGCCGCACTCGCCTGGCCGCGCGAGACCGTGTTGTACCTGATCTGGACGAAACCCTGGATGACGGTGGCGTCCGACACGTACATCGCGCGCACGCTGGCGCGGGTCGACTGGCAGGTCGTCACGTCGCCCGGCGGCGAACGCGGCGCGGCGCGCTATCCGGTAATCGACGACCTCGACACCGCGGTCGCCGCGGTCGACCGCGTGCTGCTATCGACCGAACCGTTCATGTTCCGCGAGCGGCACGTTGCCGAACTGCGCTCACGCTACCCGGGCAAACCGATTGAGCTGATCGACGGCGAGATGACGAGCTGGTACGGCAGCCGCGCGATCCGCGGGCTCGCGTATCTGCGCGCGTTGCGCGCCGCGCGCCTGCGCTGATCAGGCGGCGCCGCGATCGAGTTCGCGCTGCAACTGCTCGACGCCGTCGATGAGTTTAGTGAACTTCTCGCCGAACGGCGTGAGCCGATACTCGACGCGCGGCGGCACTTCGGGGTAGGCGTGGCGCGCGAGGATGCCGTAGCGCACCAGCTTGCGCAGCCGTTCGTTCAGCACCTTGGTCGACAGCCCCGGCAGCGCGTGCTCCATCGCGCCGGGCCGTACCACGCCGCGCCGGATCTGGCCGAGCACCGCCAGCGACCACTTGCAGCCGACGATGTCCTCGACCATGCCGGCGACGTCGGGTGTGGCGGAAATTTTTTTCCGTCCGGAAATCATCGATCAGCACCGATTGGTAACCGGGGCACCGTTCGGTGCCCGCTTTCCTCGCACTGCGCGACTGCGAACAATACCCGCCTGGTCGTTTGCCATCAGAGGAGATCAAGCATGAACCGACTGCTCGTTGCGCTGGCGCTCGTCACGCTGCCCGCGCTTGCGGCCGACCCCGCGCCGGTGCCGTATCCGAAGGGCTACCGCGACTGGACGCACGTGAAGAGCATGGTGATCCAGCAGGGCCATCCGTTGTACGAATCCTTCGGCGGCATCCATCACCTCTACGCCAACGCCAAGGCGCTGGAAGGCTACCGCAAGGGCAGCTTCCCGGACGGCGCGGTGATCGTGTTCGATCTGCTGGAAGCCAAGAGCGGCGGCAACGCGATCGAGGAAGGTCCGCGCAAGGTGGTCGGCGTGATGATGAAGGACGCGAAGAAGTGGAAGGACACCGGCGGCTGGGGTTTCGAAGGCTTCAAGGGCGACTCCACCACCGAGCGCGCGGTCGGGGCCAACGCCAAGAGCGCCTGCTTCGACTGCCACGCGGCGCAGAAGGCGCGCGACTACGTGTTCAGCGCCTGGCGCAAGTAGCGCCGTGTGCAGGCAGACGCGCTGCCGGTGCTGGGTCCGGCGCCGCCGCTCGCGTCGGCGGCGTGGCTCAACGCCGATGCGCCCGTGACGATCGAGGCGCTGCGCGGTCGCGTCGTGCTGCTGCACGCGTTCCAGATGCTCTGCCCGGGCTGCGTGCTGCACGGCGTTCCGCAGACGCAGCGCGTCTGGCAGCTCGCGCGCGACGATCTCGTCGTGCTGGGGCTGCACAGCGTGTTCGAGCATCACGACGCGATGACGCGGGCGGCGCTGGCCGCATTCGTTCACGAATTCCGGCTGCGCTTTCCAATCGCGGTCGACGCGCATCACGGCGGCGATCCGGTCCCGGCGACGATGCGCGCGTATGCGCTGCAGGGCACGCCGAGCACGCTGCTGATCGACCGCCGCGGTCGGCTCAGGCTGCGCCACTTCGGCACGTTGCCTGACCTTGAGCTCGGGCTGGCGCTCGGCACGCTGCTCGCGGAGCCTGCGTAGTCACGGTGGTCACGGCGGCACGCCGCACGCGGCATGCGCTCACGCGCGCTGCGCGCGCAGCCGAGCGAAGCCGGCGGCTAGATCGGCGATCAGATCGTCGGCATCCTCCAGCCCGGCGGCGATGCGGATCAACGCGCCGGCAGCGGGCAGCGGCGCGACGGTGCGCTCGGGATTGGCCGGGATGATCAGGCTTTCGTAGCCGCCCCAGGAGGCACCGAGACCGAACAGCTCGAGCCCGTCGATCACCGCGTTTAGCGCCGCCTCGCCGATCTCGGGCTTGAACGCGACGCCGAACAGGCCGCTGGCGCCGGTCATGTCGCGCTTCCACAGCGCATGGCCCGGATCGTCCGGCGCGGCCGGGTACAGGATGCGCTCCACCTCGGGCTGCTGCCGCAACCACGCGATCAGGCGCTCGGCGGTGGCGCGGTGCTGCGCCAGACGCGCGGCCAGCGATCGCAGCCCGCGCAGCGCCAGCCAGCAGTCGTCGGGGCTGGTGGTCACGCCGTACTGGTGGATCGCCTCGCGCAGCGCCGGCCAGGCGCTTTCGTTGGCGGTGAGCGTGCCCATGATCAGGTCGGAGTGGCCGCCGATGTACTTGGTCGCGGCGTGGATCGACACGTCCACGCCGTGCGCGAGCGGCTGGAAGTACAGCGGCGTGGCCCAGGTGTTGTCGATGATGCTGACCGCGCCGCGCGCGCGCGCGACCGCGGCCAGCAGCGGCACGTCCTGCATCTCGAACGTCAGCGAGCCCGGCGACTCCAGAAACAGCACCCGCGTCGCGGGTGTGAACAGCGCCTCCACGGCGGCGCGGCCGCGCTCGCCGATGCGCGGGTCGTAAAACGTGGCCCCGACGCCGAAGCGCGCGAGCACCTCGCGGCAGAAGCGGCGCGTCGGTGCGTACACCGAATCGGGTACCAGCACGTGTTCGCCCTGCCGCACGAACGCCAGGATCGCGATCGTGATCGCCGCCAGCCCCGACGGCGCGGCCCAGCTCGCGTGGCCGCCCTCCAGCGCCGTGAGCGCGTCGTAGAGGGCATGATGCGTCGGCGTGCCATAGATGCCGTAAGTGGTGGGGCGGTCCACGCCGGCGAAGCGGGCGCGCACGCGCTCCTTCATCTGCGCCACGCTGTCGTGCAGCACGGTGGAGCCGCGCACCAGCGGCGGGTTGACGAAACCGAAACTCGCCGCGCGCTCGCGCCCGAGCGTGGCGAGTTCGGTGGCGGGTTTGTGCTTGCGCTGTCTGCTCATGAACTGAAGGCCCCGGTCGATCGACGTGCGTCATACCATGCGGCGGGCTCAGGACAGGCCCTGCGCGAAACGGTACACGTCGCCTTCGAGCCGTCGCACAAGTCGCCCCTCGTACCACAGCGCGTGCAGGTGCGCGAGCGATTCGCCGAGCGCAAACGTCGTCTGGTGCAGGTCCAGCTCGCGCTTGAACAGCACGGGCACGATGTCGGCGGCTGTCTTCGGCGTCGCGCACGCGTGCCACACCTCTTCGAGCCGCGCCTGGTGATGCGCGTGCTGCTGGGCGACGCGGCGGTGCAGTCCGACGAAAGGCTTGCCGTGCGAAGGCAACACCAGCGTGTCGCCCGGCAGCATCAGGTAGTGGTCGAGCGAACGCAGATAGCGCGGCAGCGGGTTGGCTTCCGGCTCCAGATCGAAGACGCTGACGTTGGTCGAAATGCGCGGCAGCACCATGTCGCCGGACACGAGCAGCTTGTCCTGCCCGCAGTACAGCGACACGTGTTCGGGCGCGTGACCGTGGCCGACGATCACGCGGAAGACACGGCGCGCGCCCGCAGGCCCGATCGCGATCTCGTCGCCGTCGGCGATCCGGTGGAATGACCGCGGAACGGCGGGGACGAGCTTCGGGTAGTAGCCGCTGCCGCGCGCGCGCACCTTGGCAAGCGCGTCAGGATCGGACAACCCGTGCCGGCGGAAATGCGCGGCGGCGTCTTCGCCTGCGGTCTCGCTGGTGCCGGCCGACAAAAAGCGGCCGAACGCGTATTCGGTCGCGCTCATCCAAAGTGCGGCATGCCAGCGTTCGCGCTGGCCGCCGCGCGTCAGCCAGTGGGCGAGCCCGAGATGATCGGGATGGAAATGCGTGGCGATCACCCGCAGCAACGGCCGCCCCTCGAATGCGGTGTCGAACAGCTTTTCCCACGCGGCTTTGGTTTCGTCGCTGGTGATGCCGCAGTCGATCACGGTCCAGCCGCGCCG
This sequence comes from Burkholderiales bacterium, assembly GCA_037442465.1. Taxonomy (GTDB): domain Bacteria; phylum Pseudomonadota; class Gammaproteobacteria; order Burkholderiales; family Burkholderiaceae_F; genus DSNY01. The sequence continues at coordinate 393 of JBBIQI010000066.1, read as the reverse complement.
CGTCTGGCCGTCGACCTCGAGCTCGTCGTCGAGCAGCCACAGGTTGATGTGATCGAGCGCGAACGGCAGGCGCATGCGCAGCCAGTACACGCCTGCCCGTAGCGCGACGACGGTTCCTGGCGCAGGCACCTGTTCGGCCCACGGGTAGACGAGCTCGTGTTCGTGCGGGTTCATTGCGGCAGTGTAAGAGCTTGCCCGCGGGCAAGCCGGGCGGCGGGCCGCAATGCCGCCGACGTCGGTCTCAGAAGCTGTGAATCTTTCTGCTGCGCGGTCCGCTGGCGTCGTTGCGCGGTGCTCGGGCCTCGCCTATCTACTTGATATGTCTCGGCCCTGTGCTCCGTGCGCCTAGCCAGCGGCCGGCTCGCGACGAAATCTTCACAGCTTCTCAGCGCG
>JBBIQI010000065.1:13884-16279 GCA_037442465.1 Burkholderiales bacterium | reverse complement strand
ATGACGAAGGCTCAGCAATGCGGGCGCCAAGCGGCCGGCAAATGTCACGAGGATAAGAAATGGTCAACAGGTGCGGAGGGAACCTGGACGAGGCCGCTCGCGATGACACCGAGCGAGCCACGCGCCCCCGGACAGACCGGGGGCGGCTGCGCAACTCAGCGAATCTGCAAGCGCTTGCTCGTGACGGTCGCGCGCTTGGGCAGCGTGAGCTTCAGGACACCGTCCTCGAACTTCGCTTCGGCGCCCTGCTCGGTCACTTCGGCGGGCAGCTCGAAGCTGCGCGCATAGCTCGCGGCGAACCGTTCGCGGTGCAGCACGCGGTCGCCCTCCTTGCGCTGCCGTTCGGTCTTGGTCTCGGCGCCGATCGACACGCGCGGACCTTCGATTGTCACCTGGATGTCTTCCTTTTTCACGCCGGGCAGATCGACCAGCACTTCGTAGCGGTCGCCTCGATCGGACACGTCCATGCGCGCGCGCGCGACGGTTGGCGATTCGCCCGTGCGCGCCGGCGCGCCGGCGCGGGAGAACAGGTCGTTGAGCATTTCGTCGAACAACGCAAGCGGCTCGCGTCGTACCAGATTCATCATGGTTGCGATTCCTTCGTCAAGCGGCCGCCCCTGCGGCCTTGCGCGGCAGTTGGGTCGCGCAGCGCGCCTTTCAAGTCCCGCGCGAGCGGCCGGCATGACGAAACGAAAAGGGCCGCTTCCGCTTGCGGCCCCCCTGGCTGCCATCGCAGCCTCGTGCCGCCGGCCGCGAGGCCGGCGGATCGACTTCAGTGAACGGTCAGCCGTTTGACCTGCGTGGCCGATTTCTTCGGCAGCGTCAGCGTCAGCACGCCGTTTTCGTAGTGCGCTTCGGCGCCCGCCTCCGTGACTTCGCCGGGCAGCTCGAAGCTGCGCGCGAAGCTCGCCGCCGAACGCTCGGCGTACAGGACCTTGCCGCCGTTTTTCCGGACCTTCTCGCTCTTGGCCTCGGCGTTGATCAGAACGCGCGAGCCGTCGATCGAGACGTTGATGTCTTCTTTCTTCACGCCGGGCAGATCGACGGTGAATTCGTAACTCGAGCCGTTGTCGACGACGTCCATGCGCGCGCGCTCGACCGTGGCAAAGGCGTCGTCGAGCAGCGCACCGGGCATCCACGCCGGACGGCTGAAGAAGTCACGGAAGAACTCGTCGAACATCGGCGAAAAGAGATCGCGCCGGACAAATGGCGTCAGGCTGGTCGTCATCCGTTGTTCACCTCCTTGTTCGACCCCGGCCCGGCCCGCCCCCGGGCCGGCATCCTCCCAACACCGGGGTCTTCGCGTGCGATTTGATCGACGCGGCGCGCGGAAGTTTCGAGCGCCGCCCGGTCATCCGCCGAACTGCAACGAAAGGGCCGCCCGCGAGGGCGGCCCGACGCGGCTGTTGCGGCCGCGACCCTCCGGCATCCCGCCGGTGGGCGTTGAATCGACGCTGCAGCTCAGTGGATCTCGAGCCGCTTGGTCGGCGTCGGCGTGCGCTTGGGCAGCGTCAGCGTCAATACGCCGTTCTCATAGTGCGCATCCGCGCCGGCCTCGGTCACTTCGGTCGGCAGCTCGAAGCTGCGCGCGTAACGCGCGGCCGAACGCTCGGCGTAAATGACCTTGTCGCCTTCCTTCTTCTCCTTCTCGGTCTTCGTTTCGGCGCTGATCATCACGCGCGAACCGTCGATCGAGACGTTGATGTCGTCCTTCTTCACGCCCGGCAGTTCGACGGTGATCTCGTAGTTCGCGCCCTTATCGACCACGTCCATGCGGGCGCGCTCGATCGGCTCGAACTCGCCTTCCAGCAGCGCCGGCATCCACGCCGGACGGCTCCAGAAGTCGCGGAAGAACTCCTCGAACATCGGCGAGAAGAGATCGCGACGCACGAACGGTGTCAACCGAGTCGTCATACACACCCTCCTTGCTCCCGCTACCCGGCCCCGGCCCGCCCGGACCGGGATTTCGTTCTCCGGGTTCGCTCTGCACTCAATGTAGGGCGCGGCGCAGGCGAATCAAGAAGCGCTTGGCCGCGCCGCGCCGAGCTTGATCGGCGTCAAGCCGCACTGCAAATGAGACGCAGATGCGCCCTCAGGGACGGAACACGCGCGCGACGACGTTCGGGTTGCTCTGGCCGCCGACGTCCTGCAGCCAAGCCACGACCGCCGCGCCGTTGGCCGCGACCGACAGCGCGGGCGAGGCGGCCGCGCCGGTCGTTTCCGTATCGAGCTGAAACGCGCCCGAGATCTCGCTGTTGGACGCGGTGAAGGTCGCATAGAACAGATCGTCGGCGCCGCCGCCAGCGGGCGTCTGCAGCCAAACGAAGATCGCGTTGCCGTTGCTGTCGACGGCTACGCGGGGTTCTGCGCTGGAGCCCGACTGCCCGCTGTTGAC
>JBBIQI010000065.1:0-13784 GCA_037442465.1 Burkholderiales bacterium | reverse complement strand
TGCCGCCACACGACCATGGCCAGCCCGTTGTTATCGACAGCGACGGCCGGCTCCGAAGCGTCTTCAATCGTGCCGCTGACGGCGACCTGCGGTGTCCATCCGCTCGTGCCGGCCCGGAAGGACAGTTGCACGCGACGGGTGCCGCCAACGGCGACGTCGACTTCCGTCCAGACCGCGACGCGGGTGCCCGCCGCGTTCACCGTGTACGCCAGATCCTCAACGAGGGCACCCGCTGGGCGCGCAGCGACGTTCTCCGTCCCCCAGCCGACCGCTTCTCGTATCGCGCTGCCGATTTGCGTGCTGTTGTTCGAGGCGAGCCGACGCCGCCAGATGGCCGTGTTGATCGCTCCGGTGCGGGCTGCGAGATCGCTGATCTGATCGCCTGCGCCGAACGATCCAGCCTGTTCGATCGCTTGAGCGGCGCCAAACGTCGTTCCGTTGCCGCTGTCCGCCACGCCGACCAGCGGGACGGCGCTGGTCCCACCCCCGGGCAGCGGCATGCCGATCTGACTCCACAGCACCGATGCGAGCCCGTTGGCGTCGATCGTTGCGGCCGGCGGCGTCACGCCGCTCGCGTTCGTCGCCAGCGTCTGCACCGGCCCCCAGTTGATCGGCCCTTGCCCCGGCGGCTGTCCGATGCCGGCGTCGATGGCCCCGCCACTGCCGCACGCGGCGACGAAACCGGCCGCCAATGCGGCCAGCGCGCCGTTACGAACGCCGCTTACGCGGCGGGCGGACTTCCTTGACCACTTCGGCGAACTCGTCGACATCTTCGAAACTCCGGTACACCGACGCGAAACGGATGTAGGCGACCTTGTCGAGGCGCTTGAGTTCCCGCATCACGAGTTCGCCGAGCTTCTCGCTCTTGATCTCGCGCTGCGCGGAAGACAGCAGCTTGTCCTCGATGCGGCCGATCGCGTCGTCGACCGCCTCGCGCGGCACCGGGCGCTTGCGCAGCGCCAGCAGCATCGATGCGCGCAACTTCTCGCGGTCGTAGTCTGCCCGACTGCCGCCGCGCTTGACGATGGTCGGCAGCGCGAGTTCGACTCGCTCGTAGGTGGTAAACCGTTTGTCGCACGACAGGCAGCGCCGGCGGCGCCGGATCGTCGCGCCTTCGTCGGAGGCGCGCGAATCGATCACCTGCGTGTCAGGATGGCTGCAAAATGGGCACTTCATCGCGGATCGCGCGACGCCGGGCGCGGCTTGCGTTCGTCGCGTGCCGCGCGGCGCGCGACATCGCTTTCCGGCGTCGCATCGCGCTCGGCGCGATGGGCCGGGTGCCCTCCGCAGTCCTCAGCCATAGACCGGGAACTTGCGCGTGAGCCGGGCGACTTCCTCGCGCACGCGTGCGACCGTCGCCGGATCGCGCGGATTGTCGAGGATGTCGGCGATCAGGTTCGCGGTCTGCTCGGCCTCCGCTTCCTTGAAGCCGCGCGTCGTCATCGCCGGCGACCCCAGGCGGATGCCGCTGGTGACCATCGGCTTTTCCGGATCCTTCGGGATCGCGTTCTTGTTGACGGTGATGTGCGCCTGGCCGAGCACGGCCTCGGCGTCGCGGCCGGTGATGCCTTTGGCGCGCAGATCGACCAGCATCAGGTGGCTTTCGGTGCGGCCGCTGACGATGCGCAGGCCGCGCTTGACCAGCGTCTCGGCCATCACGCGCGCGTTGGTCACGACCTGCTGCTGGTAGGCGCGGAACTCGGGCGCGAGTGCCTCCTTGAACGCGACCGCCTTGGCGGCGATCACGTGCATCAGCGGGCCGCCCTGCAGACCGGGGAACACCGCGCTGTTGATCTGCTTCTCCAGGTGCGGCTTCATCAGGATCAGCCCGCCGCGCGGGCCGCGCAGCGTCTTGTGCGTGGTCGAGGTGATCACGTCGGCATACGGCACGGGGCTCGGGTAGAGCCCGGCCGCGATCAGCCCAGCGTAATGCGCCATGTCGACCATGAAATGAGCGTCGATGTCGCGTGCGACGCGCGCGAAGCGCGCCCAGTCGATGCGCAACGAATACGCGGAGGCGCCGGCGATGATCAGCTTCGGCCGCTTCTGGTGCGCGAGCTGCTCCATCGCGTCGTAGTCGATCTCCTCGCGCTCGTTCAGGCCGTAGCTGACGACCTTGAACCACTTGCCGCTCATGTTCAGCGCCATGCCGTGCGTCAGATGCCCGCCTTCGGCGAGGCTCATGCCCATGATCGTGTCGCCGGGGGTCAGCAGCGCGAGGAACACGGCTTCGTTGGCCTGCGCGCCCGAGTGCGGCTGCACGTTGGCGGCGATCTCGATCGTCGGCAGGCGGAACAGCTCCTTCAACCGCTCGAGCGCGAGCGTTTCGGCGCGATCGACGTGCTCGCAGCCGCCGTAGTAGCGCTTGCCCGGGTAACCCTCGGCGTACTTGTTGGTGAGCTGCGTGCCCTGCGCGGCCATCACCGCGGGACTTGCGTAGTTCTCGGAGGCGATCAGCTCGATGTGCTCTTCCTGGCGCGTGTTCTCGGCGACGATCGCCGCCCACAGTTCGGGGTCGACGCTGGCGATGGTGTGCGTGCTGCGGTTGAACATGGATTCCTCGTGGGGCGCGGTTGCAAGTGGGACACATCACTTGCCATCGGGCCCAGGCGAGCGGCTACGGAGGCCCTGCGCTCCCCGAGTGTTCGCACTCTTCGATTCGCCAGTCGCGCAGGTCGGGATGGCGGAGAAATTATGCCAGTCGCCTCGCGCCGCCTCTGCCCGCATGAGCGCACTGGGCCTTGCGACCTTCCTGTGCGCTCCGGATCGCGCAGGCGCAGCGATCTTCCTGTTGACTTTCAACGGGTTGCCCGCGCCCTCTGCGCCTTTGCCGAAGGAACGACCGGTTTCGGCCTGCGCAACCCTATCCTGGCCGCTCAGGTGAGCCAGCGCAGCAGTGCGACGCCGCCGGCCAGGCCCGCGAGCGGGCCGGCGAAGGCGGTCATCGTCGCCAGACCGATCGTGCGTCCGCCGGCACCGTAGACGAGCAGCGACTTCAGCACGAGGTTGGCGCCGACCGCAAGCGAGATCGCGGTGGCCGCGGCGATCGCGGCCAGCGTGCCGGTGTTGAAGAGCTGCAACGACGACAGCGTGATCGCGTCGACGTCGGTCAGCCCCGAGACGACGGCGAGCCCGTAGACGCCCCGCGCGCCGACCTTGTCCGACAGCCAGGCCGAGACGACCAGAATCGCCGCGTACAGCGCGCCAAAGGCGAGCGCAGCCGGCAGGTTGGTCGGGTTGCGGTAATCGTCGCCGCCGTCGCCGCTCTCGGCTCCCACCGAACGCCAGCGCAGCGCGAGCGCGGGTGCCGCCAGCAGCAGCGCCAGCACGATCGGTACCGCGATCGTCGGCGCCGCGCGCGGGGCGACGATCGCGACGATCAGCAGCACGCGCGCCAGCATCGTCGCGTTGGCGAGCACGATCACGACCAGCGCTGCGGCCGGCGTGTGGGTGGCTTGCCGTGCGTGGCGCGCATACACGAGCGTGGTCGCGGTGCTCGACACCAGCCCGCCGAGCACGCCGGTGAGCAGCAGGCCCTTGCGCGCGAGCGTCAGCCGCCACGCGACGTAGCCGGCCAGGCTGACGCCCGAGACGAGCACGACCATCAACCAGATGTGAAACGGGTTGAGCACGCCGTACGGGCCGAAAGCCTCGTTCGGCAGCAGCGGTAGCACGACCAGGCTGACCGCGGCGAACTGCAGCATCGAGCGGATGTCACGCGCGGTGAGTTTCTGCGCGGTGCCCTCGAGTTCGGCCTTGAAATACAGCAGCGCGGTCATGCCGACGCCGAGTGCTACCGCGAGCGCCGGCTCGCCGTAGTAGTTCAGCGCGCCGAGCCCGTAGACGACCAGCGCGGCGACGACCGTCGTGGTGCCGGAGTCGTCGGCGGTCGTGCGCGGGTCGGCAAAGTACGCGCCGGCGATCGCCGCGCCGACGATCGCCAGCCCGAGCGCGAGCACCCAGCCGGATTCGGCCTCGCGCGCGAGCAGCGCGCACAGCGTGCCGAGCACGGCGATCAGCGCGAACGTGCGCAGCCCCGCCTTCGCGTACGGGTTGCGCTCGCGTTCGATACCGACCAGCAGGCCGATGCCGGCGCTGGTGGCGAACGTGATGGCCAGATCGACGGTGACCCGCATGCGGCGAGTCTACGAAGGCCGCGCGCGCACGACTGACCTTACGTCAAGGTCTCGTCGCGCGCCTGTACCAGGTGGGCGACATCGCCCCAGTCGACGATCTCCATGCGCAGCGGTGGCGCGCTGGCGGCGATGCGGTTGATCGCCGCGTTCGCCATCACGTGCTCGCGCGGCGCGTCCCAGGCGAGCGAGCGCGCGGTACGGTAGGCGACGTCGAGCACGCCGCCGTGCGCGACGACGGCGACGGTGGCACCCGCCCAGGCGCGCGCGATGTCGTGCAGCGCGGCGTTGACGCGTTCGATGAACGCCGCGCCCGATTCGCCCGCCGGCATCGCCCAGGCCGGGTCGCGCTCGCGCCAGGCGGCGAACTCGGCCGGCCAGCGCGCGGCGATCTCCTCGAGCGTGTGGCCCTCGAAGACGCCGAAGCAGCGTTCGCGCAGACGCACGTCGGCGCGCGGCTCGAGCCCGAGCCGCGCGGCGACCGGCTCGGCCGTCAGCCACGCGCGCGCCAGATCGCTCGCGTAGACGGCGTCGATGCGTTCAGCGGCCAGCCGCTCGGCGAGCCGGCCGGCCTGCCAGATGCCGGTGGCCGACAACGGGATGTCGAGGCTGCCCTGGATGCGGTGCTCCGCGTTCCAGGCGGTCTCGCCGTGGCGAATCAGCAGAAGCGTCGCCGGCGCCTGCTTCACGCCAGCCTGGGGTTGAGCGTGTAGGTGCCGGTGATCTTCGCCGAGGCGAGGACGCGGCCTTCGATCGCGCGGCGCACGTCGGCGCCGCTGAAGCGGCCCTCGAGCGGAACGCGTTCGGTGTCCAGCGCGTACAGCGTGAACACGTAGTGATGGACGATCGAGTCGTTCCACGGCGGGCACGGCCCGTCGTAGCCGTAGTAGTCGCCTTCCATGTCGTGGTCGCCGGCGAACCAGGCTGTGTAGTCATTGATGCCTTGGCGCGTACCGTTGATCGCGGCCGGGCCGTTCTTGCCGCGCGGCGTGACCGCATGCGAGTACGCGCCGGCCTCGATCGAGCGTATCGTCGCCGGAATGTCGACCAGCACCCAGTGGTAGAAGTCCACGCGCGGCAGCGAAGCCGGAATCTCGCGGCCCTCCTGATTGACGTCGTCCGGCTTGCTCGGTACGTCGTAGTCGTGGCAGATCAGCACGAAAGACTGGGTGCCCGCGGGCACGTCGTCCCACGCCAGATGCGGGTTCTTGTTCGACGACAGCTTGACGTGATGCGCCGGGTCGGGCACCGCGAACGCGAACTCGCCCGGAATCCTGCCACCGTCCGCAAAAGAATTGCTCCACAGTTTCATCGCCACCTCCTGCGTTGCCTGCGCGCAAGTGTACGCATCAAACCCGCCGCGTTCGATTCGCGGCGTTCCTCATGCTGCGGCGCGTTCCGGCGTGCGCTTCGGCGCAACCCGCAGCCAGAAGGTCACCGGGCCGTCGCTGACCGACTCGACCTGCATGTGGGCGCCGAACTCGCCGGTCGCGACCGGGGCGTGCTGCCGGCGCGCCAGTGCAACGAAGTGCTCGAACAGCCGCCGGCCCTCGTCCGGCGGTGCCGCCGGCGTGAAGCTCGCCCGCGTGCCCGTGTTCGTGTCCGCGGCCAGCGTGAACTGCGGCACCAGCAGCAACGCGCCGCCGACGTCGCGCACGCTGCGGTTCATCCGGCCGGCATCGTCGGCGAACACGCGATACGCGAGCACCTTGGACAGCAGTGCGTCGGCTTGCATTTCGGTGTCGCCGCGCTCGGCGCAGACCAGCGCCAGCAGCCCGGGGCCGATGGCGCCGACCACGCGGCCGTCGACGAGAACGCGCGCTTGCGCGACACGCTGGATCAGCGCAATCATGCGGGCATTCTAGGAGCGAAGCGGCATGGATCAGACCCCCGGCAGCAGCACGGCCGCGCCCGTCGAAGCGTCCCCCAACCAATCCCCGCCGTTACAGGACTACAACCTCTACGCGACCGATCTCGCCCTGCAGGCAGCGGTGCGCGGCGCGGGCGCTGCCTGGGCCGACGCTGCGCTCGCGGAATTCGGTGCGACGCTCGGCCGCGCCGAGACAATCGCGCTCGGCGCCGCGGCCAACCGTAACCCGCCCGTGCTGCACACGCATGACCGCTTCGGCAACCGGCGCGACGAAGTCGAATTCCATCCCGCGTACCACGCGCTGATGGCGCTCGGTTTCGGCGCGGGGCTGCACTCGTCCCCCTGGGCCGAGCCGCGCGCCGGCGCGCATGCGGCGCGCGCGGCCGCGTACATCCTGTACGGCCAGGTCGAAAACGGCACGCAGTGCCCGATGACGATGACCTATGCGTCGATCGCGGTGCTGGCGAAACACGCGGACAGCCTGCCGGCGATGACCGACGTCTGGCTGCCGCGGCTGTACGCACGCAACTACGACCCGCGTTTCGCCCCGATCCGCAACAAGACCGGCGCCAGCATCGGCATGGGTATGACCGAGAAGCAGGGCGGCTCCGACGTGCGCAGCAACACTTCGCGCGCCGAACCCGCCGGCGGCGGCGCGTACCGGATCACCGGACACAAGTGGTTCTTCTCGGCGCCGATGTGCGACGCGTTTCTCGTGCTCGCGCAGGCGCCGGGCGGGCTGACCTGCTTTTTCCTGCCGCGGCATCTGGACGACGGCTCGCGCAATGCGCTGCGGCTCGTGCGGCTGAAGGACAAGCTCGGCAATCGCTCGAACGCAAGCGCCGAGGTCGAATTCGAGCGGGCGCTTGCCTGGCGCGTCGGCGAAGAAGGGCGCGGCGTGCCAACGATCCTCGAGATGGTCAACTACACGCGGCTGGACTGCGCGACCGGCAGCAGCGCGCTGATGCGACAGGCGCTGGTGCAGGCGATCCATCACGCGCGCCATCGCAGCGCCTTCGGCCGCCGGCTCGTCGAGCAGCCGCTGATGCGCAACGTGCTGGCGGATCTGGCGCTGGAGTCCGAAGCGGCCACCGCGCTGGCGCTGCGGCTCGCGTCCGCGTACGACCGCGTCGAGGAGCACGAACAGGCGCTGCGCCGGCTGCTGACGCCGGCGGCGAAATACTGGATCTGCAAGCGGCTCGCGCCGTTCGCGCAGGAGGCGATGGAAGCACTCGGCGGCAACGGCTACGTCGAGGACTCGATCATGCCGCGCATCTACCGCGAGGCGCCGGTCAACTCGATCTGGGAAGGCTCGGGCAACGTGATGTGCCTGGACGTGATGCGCGCGGCGAATCGCAACGGCGAAAGCGTCGTCGCGCTGTTCGGCGAGCTGGACGCGGCACGCGGCGGCGATGCGAGGCTCGATGCGTTCGTCGCCGCGCTCAAGCGCGATCTCGCCGATCCGGCCGCACGCGAGCCGGTCGCACGCCGGCTCACCGAGCGCATCGCTCTTGCGCTGCAGGGCACGCTGCTCGTACGGCACGCGCCGAAGGAAGTCGCCGACGCGTTCTGCGCTTCGCGGCTGCAGGGTGACTGGGGCGGGTGTTTCGGCACGCTGCCCGCCGGAACCGCATTCGCGCGCATCATCGATCGTGCGTGGCCTGGCGCCTGAAAGATCGCGCAGGTCATCGAGACCCCCCGCCGCCGGGCGGCAGCCGCCGTAATCAGGCGACGGTCACGCGCGCCCACTTGCGCTTGCCGACCTGCACGACGTAGGTTCCGGGCTTCACGACGAGCGCACGGTCGGCGATCTTCTGGCCGTCGATCCGTACGCCGCCCTGCTCGACGTTGCGGATCGCCTCGGACGTCGATGGCACCAACCCCGCCTGTTTCAGCAGCGCCGCGATCGCGATGCCCTTGCCGTGCGAGTCGAGGGCGAACTCGGGCATGGCCTCCGGCGCGACGTGCTGTTTGAAACGCCGCTCGAACTCGGCAAGCGCCTGCTCCGCGGCCTGCGGACCGTGAAAGCGCGCGACGATCTCCTTGGCGAGCAGCACCTTGAGGTCGCGCGGATTGCGGCCTTCCTGCGCCTGCCGCTTCAATTGCGCGATCTCGTTGTTCGAACGCATCGACAGCAGGTCATACCATCGCCACATCTGCTCGTCGGAGATCGACATGACCTTGCCGAACATCTCGAACGGCGGCTCGGTGATGCCGACGTAGTTGTTCTTGCTCTTGCTCATCTTCTCGACGCCGTCGAGCCCTTCGAGCAGGGGCATCGTCAGGATGCACTGCGGCTCCTGGCCGTAGTGGCGCTGCAGCTCGCGGCCGACCAGCAGGTTGAACTTCTGGTCGGTGCCGCCCAGCTCCAGATCCGCCTGCAGCGCGACCGAGTCGTAGCCCTGCATCAGCGGATAAAGCAGCTCGTGCATCGCGATCGGCGCGTTCTCGCGCATCCGCTTGGCGAAGTCGTCGCGCTCGAGCAGCCGCGCCAGCGTGTATTTGGCCGCCAGCCTGATCATGCCGTCGGCGCCCAGCGGGATCGACCACTCGGAGTTGTAGCGGATCTCGGTCCGCGCGCGGTCCAGCACGAGCGCGGCTTGCTCGAAGTAGGTCTTCGCATTGGCCTCGATCTGCTCGCGGGTCAGCGGCGGCCGCGTCGTGTTGCGGCCGCTGGGGTCGCCGATCATCGACGTGAAGTCGCCGATCAGGAAAATCACCGTGTGGCCGAGGTCCTGCAGTTGTCGCAGCTTGTTGAGCACGACCGTGTGGCCGAGGTGGATGTCGGGCGCGGTCGGATCGAGCCCGAGCTTGCAGCGCAGCGGCTTGCCGGTCGCCTGCGAGCGGGCGAGCTTGCGCGCGAACTCGGCCTCGATCAGCAATTCGTCGCAGCCGCGCTTGACCAGCGCGAGCGCGCGTTCGACTTCGGGCGTGATGGGGTAGTCGGCGTCGTGGCGGGACATCGGGCGAAGCGGCCGCATCCGGCGTTCACCGGCTGGCGCAAAGTGCGAGCGCGGAGTCTAATTGATGCCACCTGTCGAACGTGTGCGGCGGCGTTCGATCGCCCGGTCCCCCGCGCCGGTCGCGCAGGCGGATGCGCCGCGTCGGCGGCGGCAGGTCTGCTCCGACCGCTCGCTCGACGGCCAGTGTGAGTCACGAGGGCGTGGATCCATGGCACAAGCGAAAGCGCTTTACGTCGGCTTGATGTCCGGCACCAGCCTGGACGGCGTCGATGCGCTGCTCGTCGATCTCGGCGGGCCGCGGCCGGCGATCAAGGCGCACGCGCGCCACGAGTTCACCGCGGAGCTGCGGCGCGAACTGCTGCTGCTGAACTCCGCCGGCTGGGACGACTGCCACCGTGCGGCGGTGGCCGCGCAGCACCTGACCCGGCTGTACGCCGCCGCTGCGCAGGACGTGCTGCGCCACGCCGAGGTCGAAGCGGCCGACGTCAGGGCGATCGGCGTACACGGCCAGACGATCCGCCACCGTCCCGACGCGGGCTACACGCTGCAGATCAACGCGCCGGCGCTGCTGGCGGAACTGACCGGCATCGACGTGGTCGCCGACTTCCGCAGCCGCGACATCGCCGCGGGCGGACAGGGCGCGCCGCTGGTGCCGGCGTTCCATGCGGCGATCTTCGGCACGGACGAGCCGCGCGCGGTCGTGAACATCGGCGGCATCGCCAACGTCACCGGGCTGCCCGCGCGCGGCAGCGGCGGCACGGTGATCGGCTTCGACTGCGGGCCGGGCAACGTGCTGATCGACGCCTGGGCGCAGCAGCATTCGGGCGAGCTGTACGACCGCGACGGCCACTGGGCCGCAAGCGGGCGCAGCGAGGCGGCGCTGCTCGAGGCGCTGCTCGACGAGCCGTTTTTCGCCGCCGCTCCGCCCAAGAGCACGGGGCGCGATCTGTTCAACCTGGAGTGGCTCTCGCGCAAGCTCGCCGGCCGGCGCTACGACGCGCGCAACGTGCAGGCCACTTTGACGCGGCTGACCGCGGTGACGATCGCGCAGGCGATCGAGCGCCACGTGCCGAAGGCGGTCGACGTGATCGTCTGCGGCGGCGGCGTCTACAACCAGACGCTGATGCGCATGCTCGCGGAGGAGTGCGCGCCCCGACGGGTGGTGTCGAGCGACACGCTGGGTGTGGCGCCCGAGCACGTCGAGGCGATGGCGATGGCCTGGCTCGCGCGCGAGCACATCGAGCGCCGCCCGGGGAACCTGCCCGCGGTCACCGGCGCACGCGGCCCGCGCGTGCTGGGTTGCCTTTATCCCGCCTGAAAAAGTTCGGGGCGCCGGTCGGGCGCCCCGCTTCTCTGCTGAGTACGTCCTGCCGCGTCAAACCGAGAAGGACGACCCGCAGCCGCAGGTCGTTTGCGCGTTCGGATTCTTGATCACGAACTGCGCGCCTTCGAGGTCCTCTTTGTAGTCGATCTCGGCGCCGACCAGGTACTGATAGCTCATCGAGTCGATCAGCAGCGTCACGCCGTTTTTCTCCATCGTCGTGTCGTCTTCGTTGACGACCTCGTCAAAGGTGAAGCCGTACTGGAATCCCGAGCAACCGCCGCCCTGCACGAACACGCGCAGCTTGAGGTCGGGGTTGCCCTCTTCGTCGATCAACTGCTTGACCTTGGCAGCCGCCGAGTCCGAAAACAGCAGGGGCGCCGGCATCTCAACTGCAGCGTTCATGGGGCTCTCCACGGGAATGTTGCCGGCGGCCATTATAGGACCGGCACGGCCGCGCGGTTGATGCAGATCACCCTGCCGTTGACCCGGGCGTTCCTTCGGCCCCGCTGGCGTCAGGGGTACCGGGCGCGGTGAGCTTAAGCGCGAGCTTCGGCTCGGTCTTGAGCTCCGTCGCCGAGCGGTGCGCCAGCGTGCCTTCGACGACCGCGCCGTGGTGCATCTCGAGCGCGCGATAGTGAACGTCGCCGGTGACGCGCGCCTTGGGCTGCAGCTCGACCAGTTCGCTCGCGTACACCGGCCCCACGATGCGCCCCGCCACCACGAGGTGCGCCGTGCGCACTTCGCCTTCGACGGTGCCGTGCTCGCTGACCACGAGCATGCCGCCCTTCTCGCCCTCGGTGCAGCGGACCGCACCCTTGACGACGCCGTCGACGCGCAGCCCACCCGTGAACAGAACATCGCCGGTCACCGTGGTCCCGGCGCCGATCAGGCTGCCGATTTCCTTGGGTGCGGCCGGTTTCTTGCTGAACATAGGACCTCCGTTGGGCTTGCTAGAGCATGAACGTCTGTTGAGTCTGCGTCTCGCCGCCCGCAACGATGCGAACCAGCACCGAACGCGCGACCGCCCCGGCCGGCAGGCTCACTGTGCCTTCGACGCGCTGGTAGTGGCGGAAAGCGAGATCCAGCGAGCGCGCCGCGTCGCTGGCCGCGGGATCGGGCACCTGCAGCGTGAAGTTGCGCCCCCCCTGCACGAAGTTGACCTGCATCTGCACCGAGCCGACGAAGTCGCGCTGCGGCTTGCCGCTTTGCTGCACCAGCAGCCGGTAACGCAGCCGGTTCGGCTCGCCGTCGGGCTGCATCCGGAAGCTGCGGATCACCACGCCCTTGGACCCGGTGCCAGCCGGCAGCAGGCTCTCGAAGAAGGCGAGGTCTTCGCGCAGGCGGTTCGCTTCGGTCTCGAGCTGGGCGACCTGCGCGGCCAGTTGCTCCTGCGCGCTGCGCTCGACTTTCATCTGCGCCTCGTACGCCGTGGCCACGGCGGCCAGGCGGTCGCGTTCGGCTTTCAGTTCGCGTAACTGCGAATTGAGCCGATCGATTTCGGCGGAGAGCTCGCGCCGGCCCGGGCCGGCGAATTCCTTGCCGTACTCGTAGATCGCCACACCGGCGGCGGCGGCCGCAACCAGCAGCGCGAAGGCGAACAGCAGGCGGACCGGCCACGGAAGCTGGCTGCGGATGGTCACGCGCGGCGCGCTGACCGTCATCCTGCGCCTGAACAGCTTCCACTTCATCGCGCTTGCGGTTCGCTATGGCAGGATCGGCACCTGCTGCAGGCCCTCGGTTTCGGGGCGTCCGAACATGATGTTCATCACCTGCACGGCCTGGCCGGAGGCGCCCTTGACGAGGTTGTCCTCGACGACGAGCACGATCAGCAGATCGCCGCCGCCGGGCCGATGCAGCGCGATGCGCACCTGGTTCGACGCGCGCACGCTGCGGGTGTCCGGATGGCTGCCGCACGGCATCACGTCGACGAAGGGCTCGTCGCGGTAGCGCTGCTCGTACAGCGCCTGGACATCGTCCGCCGCGGCCGCCGTCAGTCGTACATACAGCGTCGACAGGATCCCGCGCACCATCGGCACCAGATGCGGCACGAAGGTCAGTCCCACCGGTTTGCCCGTCAGCACGGCAAGCTGCTGCGCAATCTCGGGGTGGTGCCGGTGGCCGGACACGTTGTAGGCCTTGAAGTTGTCGGCTGCCTCGGCGAGCAGCAGGTTCAGCTCTGCCTTGCGGCCGGCGCCGCTCGCGCCCGACTTGCAGTCGGCGATCACCGACGCGGTGTCGATCGCGCCGGGCCGGCGGCGCTCGAGTTCGAGCAGCGGCAACAAGCCGAGCTGCACGCTGGTCGGATAGCAGCCCGGCAGTCCGATCACGCGCGCCTTGGCGATCGCTGCGCGGTTCGCTTCGGGCAGGCCGTAAACGGCTTCGGCGAGCAGGTCCGGGCAGGCGTGCGGCATCTTGTACCAGCGTTCGAACTCCGCCGGATCCTTGAGGCGGAAGTCGGCCGCCAGATCGATCACTCGCACGCCGGCGGCGAGCAGCTCCCGCGCCTGGCTCATCGCCACACCATGCGGCGTGGCGAAGAAGACCACGTCGCAGCGGGCCAGCGGCGCGTCCTCGGGCGTGACGAAGGCAAGATCGACGCGCCCGCGCAGCGACGGGAACATGTCGGCGACGCGGATGCCGGCGTCCTTGCGCGAAGTGATGGTCACCAGTTCGGCCGACGGATGCTGGGCCAGCAGACGCAACAGTTCGACGCCCGTGTAACCGGTGGCGCCGACGATGCCAACCCGTATGCGTCCTTGCATCCCACTCCTCGTTCACGCCGCCGACCGGATGCCGATCGGCACAGACGAAAAAGCCGCTTCGCGAGCGGCTTTTTCGGGCGAAGTATACGTGCCGACACCGCCGCGGCGGCGCCGATACGCTGCGCAAACGGAGTAATCCGGACGTGGCGGACGGTGCCGCCGCGCCGGCTGCGCCTCAGCGCTTCGAGAACTGCTTGCGCCGGCGCGCCTTGCGCAAACCGACCTTCTTGCGCTCGACCTCGCGCGCGTCGCGCGTGACGAGCCCCGCTTTCGACAGCACCGGCTTGAGCGTCGCGTCGTAGTCGATCAGCGCACGCGTGATGCCGTGGCGCACCGCGCCGGCCTGGCCCGATTCGCCGCCGCCGTCGACGTTGACCTGCACGTCGAAAGTCGTCGCGTGATTGGTCAGCTCCAGCGGCTGGCGCGCGATCATGCGCCCTGTTTCGCGATGGAAATATTGTTCGATCGGCCGACCGTTGATCGTGATCTTGCCCGTGCCGTGCTTGATGAACACGCGCGCCACCGAACTCTTGCGACGGCCGGTGCCGTAGTTGTAGTTGCCGATCATGCTGTCAGATCTCCAGCGGCTTGGGTTGCTGGGCCGAATGCGGATGGTTGGCGTCGGCGTAGATCTTCAGCTTCTTGATCATCGCGTAGCCGAGCGGACCTTTGGGTAGCATGCCCTTGACCGCGATCTGCAACGCGCGGCCCGGAAAGCGCGCCTGCATCTTG
>JBBIQI010000064.1:0-16653 GCA_037442465.1 Burkholderiales bacterium | reverse complement strand
CGTGGTGATGCTGCACCCGGGCGTGCTCGAGGTCGCGGCGATCGGTGCGCCGGATCTGGATGCCGCGCTTCGGCGATGAATGCGACCGAACGAGGGCATCGAGGCCTTCTTCACTCAGCGGCGCTCCGATGTTGGCGACATAGAGCCGCGACCTGCGCAGCCGGACGTGGATGCGACCATCGCCGTCCAGCGCATCGCCACGCTCTTGCGCTTGCGGCAGCATCCGTCTCAGGCTCCTCGCTCAGTGGTACTGTTGAGCATGAAACGTGAGGGCAGCGGACACGATGAAGCCGGCACAAAGCCCAAGGGAGTCCACCGCGCCCATCGATCTCGGCGGGTAGCCCGTGCCCAGCGGCCGCACGGCCCCCCTCCGCAATGAAATATGCGCACTCCCGCCCCTTGAACGCGGCGCGCGCCCTGCCCAGACTTGGCCAATGCCACACGACACCTCATACGACGACCAGCACCCGGATGACGTTCCGCCGCCGGTGCCGCTCGAGCAGTGCTTCGTGTTCTTCGACGGCAAGCTGCGGGCCAACGCCAACGGGCGCAAACGCTTCGGCGAACGATTTGCCCGTGCCGGCTTCGACATCGACCGGATCACCACGCTCGACGAGCTGCAAGCCGCGCTGGAAGGAAGCTGGCACATCGTCTGGGGCGACGTTGAGCTTGCGCTCGAACGGCGCTACGCCGGCAAGACCTCGATCGAGCACCAGCTCTTTCGCGCCGTTTACCGCAGCAACGACGAAGAGGCCCAGCGGTTGCGGCGCAAGCTTGAGCGGATCAGACGACTCGGGCTGCGCCTCGTCGACGCCCCCGATGCCCCCGACGACGACATGCCGCCCAAGGCTTGAAGATGTGCCCAGGGTCGCGGCCGAACCAAGGCTGCCGGTGGCGTTTCACGGCCTGCTTGTCCTCGCGCGGGTCGGTCTCGTCTCGGGCGCCCGAAGGCGCGCCGTTGCTTCCCGGCAGGCACCTCTTGAAGGCGATACTCATCGCGGCAACCGCCGCCGCAGCCACCGGCGCGCCGCGCGAAGCGCATCAGCGCGTGCCGAGCCGGCACGCGCAGCCGGGCAGCCCTTGGTCCGCTCGTTTGCAGCCGGGCGCGGAGGTTGCGCCGACGAAACCGACCGGACACGGGCGGCCATCTCCCAGAACGAGCGGACGATCAGGACCCGTTCGTCGCCGAACCAATGCGGCTCGCCCTGGACGACATAGCGTCCCCCGTGCCGCAGACTGTCGGGCCGCGAGGATTGACTCAGGAACCAGTAGCAGCGCGTCGCGCCGGCTGGCCCCACGACGCTGAAGCGCAGGTAGCGGCGACCGTGCCGTTCCGAGCGCAGAAGTTCGCGCCGCACTTCGCCGCCGACGGTGGCGCGGGCATCACTCGCGGCGTCCCGACGGCTCAGGGATTCATGGTCGCTCAGCATAGCGGGCTTCTCCTTCGACGGCGGGTGGGACATGGAAGGCGGCCCGCAGCAGGCGCTCCATCGCCGAGCCGTCCTGCCGAGTCAGGTTGGGCACGAAGCGGGAGTACACGCGGAACAGCATCTGCGTGTTGGCGTGGCCGAGCTGATGCGCGATCCATTCGGGGTTTTCGCCGGCGGCAAGCCACAGTCTCTCCGCGGTGTGCCGCATCTGATACGAGCGACGCAGCGCCAGGCCGAGGTAGCGCAGCAGCGGCCGCCAGACGCGCTCGGTGAAGTTCTTGTTGTCGATCGGACCGCCGGCGCGGTTGCAGAAGTCGTACTCGGAGAGCTTGCGCGTGGCCTGTTCCTGGCGGCGCAGGGCTTCGTACACCGGCGTGGACATGTGGATGTCGCGCTGGGAGCCGTCGGTCTTGGTGTAGTCGTCCTCGCCGAGCACGAGTGCTTCGCGCACGAGGATGAGCCGGCGGCCGGAGTCGACTTACTTCCACTTCAGTCCGTCGATCTCGCCGGAGCGCATGCCGGTGAAGAAGCGCACCAGCAGGTAATCGCGGTAGTCGGGCCGCACCGTGGCCAGGATGCGATCGACTTCCTCGAGCGTGAACGGGAAGATGCCGCTGCGCCGCAGCTTCAGCGGCTTGAGGTTGGCCGCCGGCGGGCGGAACTCTTAGCGTTCGGCGGCTTCGTTCAGGATCTGCTTCAGCGGTCCGATGATCCCGTTGATGCGCTTGTTGGACATCGCGTGCCGGTTGCTGCGGCCCGGCAGCTTGGCGAGCTCGGCGCGCAACGCGAAGATGTCGGCCTTGGTGATCTCATGCAGCCGGCGCTCGCCGAAGCGCGGCAGCAGATGCCGGTCGATCGTCGACCGCAGCGTGCGCAGATGGGAGCGGCGCCACTCCACCGCCCGCTCGCGCAGCCATTGCTCGGTGAAGTCGCGGAAGGTCGGACATTCAGCCGCGGGCGCGGTCGGTCCTGGATCTTGAATGGCAGGCAGAACCGACGCAGAAGCGCTCGCCCGCGATGGCGCGTCCGCTCCCGAGTCCGATCGCATTGCAGGCGAATTCTTTTGAAAGAAGGCCGCGTAGTCGAACGTCCCGTCCGCGATCTGTTGCTCGATTCGCGCCAGAACGCGGCTGAGCCGCCTGCGATTTGGCTCAGTGTCGGGCAGTGCCCTGTATTCGCGGCACCGCTTCCCCCGATATCGAAAGTCGAGAAAGAGTGTGCCGCGCGAGCCGAGCCGGCGCACGCTACCCATGCAGCACACCCCCACCTGCGAGCGGAATGGCCACAGGGCTGTGACCGGACGCGTTTCCAATATCGCGCTCGATTGCCTCCCACACGAAGAGAATCTTCCGGCCGCCGAACGGCCGAATGTAGTGCACGCCTTCGATGAGCTTGCTGTCTTTGAGGCGTTCGCGGATGGTCCGCTCGTCGTACTTGATGCGCTTGGAGAGTTCTTCGGTAGTCAGGAATTGGGTGGCCATGGATGTCCCTTTCTCGTTCGTCTGCGGTTTGCTAGACTGTCTAACTGTATGTCTGTCCGTCAGCTTGTCAAGCTGTCTAGCAGCATCGCTGCAACGCGCCTAAACTTCGGCGCAAAGGGAGCTGGCCATGGGGCGCAACCAACTGAACGTGCGCGTCACACCGCAGATCGAAGCGGTCATTGACGCGAAGCGGATCGAGCTTGCGAAGACGCTCGGAACGATTCCGACGCGATCCGACGTTGTGCGCCTGGCGCTTGAGAGCTACCTCGGCGTGCGATTCGATGAGGTCGCGGTGACCGAGCGGTCATCCGTCACCAACAAGGCGCGGACGTCTCGCAGGCGCCGGTAGGGCGTCGGAGCATCGTTGGCCCTTCGAAGTCGCCCGAAGGTCAAGTTCGGAAGCAGTGCCGGATCCCGCGGGCCACACTTGGGCCAGCGATGGGCCACCGTTGGGCCATGAACGAAAAAGGCCGCTCATGTGAGCGGCCTTTTCCCGTCTAAGTGACTGATATGTCTGGTTGCGGGGGAAGGATTTGAACCTTCGACCTTCGGGTTATGAGCCCGACGAGCTGCCAGACTGCTCCACCCCGCGGCAACTGGGTCGGACGCGCGCGTCACGACGGAGCGAAGTATACCCGCTTTTGCGCGCGTGCCGGTCCGACCGAACGGCGCGGGCGGCCGCGGCTCAGTACGTCTCGATGTGCAGCCGCCCTTCCTGCTGCAGCTTCGCGTGCAGGGCGGTCCAGTCGAGGCCGTGCGCGGCCGCCGCGGCGCGCAGCGCGTCGAGCACGCCCTGTTCCATGCCGCGCAGCCCGCACACGTAGACGTAGGTGTTCGCGTCGGCGAGCAGCGCGCCGACGTCGGCCGCGCGGTCGCGCAGCGCGTCCTGCACGTAGCGGCGCGGCTGGCCCGGGGTGCGCGAGAACGCGAAGTTGATGTCGATGAAGTCGCGCGGCAGGTTCATCAGCGGGCCGAAGTAAGGCAGCTCGGCCTGCGAGCGCGCACCGAAGAACAGCATCAGCTTGCCGCTTTCGCCTTTGCCGCGCCGGCGCCGCCGGCGTTCGGTCATCGCGCGCATCGGCGCCGAGCCGGTGCCGGTGCAGACCATCAGCAAATGGCTCGGCGAGTGGTTGGGCATCAGGAACGTGTTGCCGAAGGGGCCGATCACCTGCACCGTGTCGCCGCGTCGTAGATCGCACAGGTAGTTCGAGCACACGCCGCGCACCGGCCGGCCCTGATGATCGACGGTGACTCGCTTTACGGTCAGCGCGACGTTGTTGTAGCCGGGGCGCTCGCCGTCGCGCGGCGAGGCGATCGAATACTGGCGCGCGTGATGCGAGCGTCCGTTGGCGTCGACACCCGGCGGCAGGACGCCGATCGACTGGCCTTCGAGCACCGGAAACGGCGTGGCGCCGAAGTCCAGCACGATGTGCCGCGTGTCACTGTCGGCGGCGGCATCGGTCACGCGGTAGTTGCCCATCACGGTGGCGATGGCCGGATTGCGGTGCGTGTACAGATTCACGTACGGATGCGAAGCCGACCACGGCGGCACCGTCGAGCCGGGCACGGCCGCGGCCGGCACCGGCGGCGCATCCTCGGCCGCAAACTCGCTCGCCGGCGCGGCGACAGCCTCCCCGAGTGACTGCTCCGCGGGCAGCGCGTCCCAGCCGAACTGCTCCTCGATCGAATACGCCTGCGCGCGCAGCACGGCGCGCCAGTTGTCGATCGCGCCGGTCGGGCACGGGGCGATGCAGGCAAGACAGGCCTTGCACCTATCGGCGCGCACCACGTAGTTGCGCGCGTCGTGCGTGATCGCGTCGACCGGACAGGTCTCCTCGCAGGTGTTGCAGCGAATGCAGATCTCCGGGTCGATCAGGTGCTGCCGCAGCAGCTCGGGCGCGTTCATTTCAACGGCGATGGCTTCAGTTGAAGCGCACGTACTGGAAGTCGATCGGCTGGCGGTTGATGCCCACCGCCGGCGGCGCGATCCAGTTGGCAAACTGGCCGGGCTCGACGACGCGGCCCATCAGCGAACCGACGAAAGCGCGGTCCTCGTCGCTCGGCAGCCACTCGTTGCGGCGCTGTTGCCACTCGGCCTCGCTGACGACGCGACCGTCGGGGCTCACGCACACGCCCGCCAGCGTGCCGATACGGCGGTTGAACGCCTTGTGCGGCGCGACCAGCCGGTGCGGCAGCCCGGCCTTCTCGATCACGCGGTTCCAGCGGCCGATGCCGGCGATCGAGTCGCGGATGAAGTCGTCGCGCAGCACCTCGTTCAGGGCGTTGAGCATCGGCACCTCGCGCTCGACCAGCCGGCCGTCCTGCACGCCGAGCACCTTGTACGTCATGCCGTGCAGCTTGTGGTCGTCATCGCGCTTGGTTTCCTCGAAGCGGCCCTTCAATCCCGAGCTATAAAACGTCGCCGCATTGCTCGACTCGTCGGCACCGAACAGGTCGATCGTCACGCTGAAGTGGAAGTTCAGATAGCGCTGGATCGTCGGCAGGTCGATCACGCCGGCAGCGCGCAGCTTGTCGGGCTCGTCGGTCTTCAGATCGTTGATCGCCTGACACGTGCGCTGGATCACGCGCGAGACCCCGCTCTCGCCGACGAACATGTGATGCGCCTCTTCCGTCAGCATGAACTTGGTCGTGCGCGCGAGCGGATCGAAGCCGGATTCGGCCAGCGCGCAGAGCTGGAACTTGCCGTCGCGGTCGGTGAAGTAGGTGAACATGAAGAACGACAGCCAGTCGGGCGTCTTCTCGTTGAAGGCGCCAAGGATGCGCGGATTGTCGGCATCGCCCGAACGGCGTTCGAGCAGCGCCTCGGCCTCCTCGCGGCCGTCGCGGCCGAAGTACTTGTGCAGCAGGTACACCATCGCCCACAGATGGCGGCCCTCCTCGACGTTGACCTGGAACAGGTTGCGCAGGTCGTACAGCGACGGCGCCGTCAGTCCCAGATGGCGCTGCTGCTCGACCGAGGCGGGCTCGGTGTCGCCCTGCGTGACGATGATGCGCCGCAGGTTGGCGCGGTGTTCGCCCGGCACCTCCTGCCAGGCGGGTTCGCCCTTGTGCTCGCCGAAGTTGACCTGCCGGCCCGGCTCGGGCGCATTCAGGAAGATGCCCCAGCGGTACTCGGGCATCTTCACGTAATCGAAGTGCGCCCAGCCGCCGGGATCGACGCTGACGGCGGTGCGCAGATACACGTCGAAGTTCTGCGAACCTTCCGGCCCCATGTCGCGCCACCACGACAGGTAGTTCGGCTGCCAGTGCTCGAGCGCGCGCTGCAGCGCGCGGTCCTCCGACAGGTTGACGTTGTTCGGGATCTTTTCGCTGTAGTCGACGGTTGACATCGGTTGGCTCCATGCGTCCGCGCTCTCGCGCGGGCGGGTTTCCATCGTGGCGCGTTCAAACGCGCTTCCAGTCGAACGCGGCCTTCTCGCCCTTGCCGTAGACCTTCAGCGCGCCTTTGTCGCCGACCGCGTTCGGGCGGTTGAAGATCCAGTTCTGCCATGCCGTGAGCCGGCCAAAGATGCGCGTGGCCATCGTTTCGCGGCCGTTGAAGCGCAGGTTCGCCTCCATGCCCGTGAGTGCATCGGGCGACAGGCTCGCGCGCTCCTCGATCGCGATGCGGACCTCGTCGGCCCAGTCGATCTCGTCGGGTGCGAAGGTCACGAGTCCCAGCGCGAGTGCGGCTTCGGCGTCGAGCCACTGGCCGCGCCGCGCCTGCACCGCGTCCAGCGCCGGCGCTTCCTCGTAGAAACGGCGCGCCAGCCGCGTCTGGCCGGTGGCGAGCGGATAAAAGGCGAAGTTGGCATCGCTCAGCGCGATCTTCGGCGCGCGCGCGGCGTCGTCCGGCGCCGCGAGCATGTAGCTGCGGTCGGCTGCGAGCGCCAGCTCGAACAGGGTGCCGGCGAAGCACGAACCCGCCTCGATCAGCGCGAACAGCGAACGCGACGAAACGTCGAGCCGCGACAACGTCCGCCGCAGCAGGCCGATCGTCTCGCGCACGAACCAGTGGTCGCGGTGCGCGGCCAGCAGCGCATCGGCGGCCAGCACCGCCTGAGCATCGCCGGCGGTCTTCAGCAGCCACAGGCCGATCTCCGGCTCGTTGGTGCGCATCGAAAGAATCGCGTCGTCGAGTTCGCGCGCCATCGCCAACGGCCACCAGGCCGCACCGGCGGCGACGATCGCGTCGATCGTCTGCGGCTGCGGCCCGGCGCTCGCGCGTACCGTGAAAGTCGCCGTGCGTTGCGCGCGGTCGATCTCGACCGTCACGTGGCGGTAGCGCAAGGCGTCCGTTTCGATTTCTCGCTCCAGCGGGGTCAGCGCGACGCCCTGCGCGTCCGCCGGCCGGTCGCTCAGCGCAGCGAGTTCGAGCGCACGCTCGCGCACTTTCTGCGCGAACACCGCCGGCTTGGCCAGGCGGTCGACCAGCCGCCATTGCAGCGCGCGTTCGCCGCGCACGCCTTCGGTAGTCGTGCAGAACACGTCCGCGAGATCGTGTCGCACGCGCCGTTTGTCGGTGAGCCGCGTCAGCCCGCCGGTGCCCGGCAGCACGCCCAGCAGCGGAACCTCGGGCAGGCTGACGGTCGAGGACCGATCGTCGACCAGGATGATCTCGTCGCAGGCGAGCGCCAGCTCGTAGCCGCCGCCGGCGCACGCGCCGTTGACCGCGGCGATGAACTTCAGGCCCGAGTGCGCGCTGGCGTCCTCGATGCCGTTGCGCGTCTCGTTGGTGAACTTGCAGAAGTTGACCTTCCACGCGTGCGACGACAGCCCCAGCATGAAGATGTTCGCGCCCGAACAGAAAATGCGCTCCTTGAGGCTCGTGATGACGACGGCGCGCACCTCCGGGTGCTCGAAGCGGATCCGGTTCAGCGCGTCGGCCAGCTCGATGTCGACGCCGAGGTCGTAGCTGTTGAGCTTCAGCTTGTAGCCCGGAACCAGCCCGGCGTCCTCGGCCACGTCCATCGCCAGCGTGGCGACCGGGCCATCGAAGGCAAGCCGCCAGTGCCGGTACTGCGACGGGTCGGTCTGGTAATCGACGCGTGTGAGGTGAGCGACATCCGGTGCATTCATCGGAACTCCCCATTCCAGGCGGGCGCGAATATAGTACTCTAGTACCGATTTCGGCCGGAGGTGGGTAAAATCCGGGACCCGGCCCGGCGGCGCGGCAATGCGGAGGAGCGCGCGCCGCGGCGGGCCCGGGGTGCGCGAGTGTGGCCGGCGCCCTTGGCCAATCGTTCCCCCGCACCGATTCGGAGGTCCGCAATGACCGACACCGCCGCAGTCCGGGCGCTACCGCCGCCGGAGCGCTTCAACTTTGCCCGCCACCTGCTCGAAATCAATGCCACGCGCGCGGGCAAGGTCGCGTACTTCGACGATGCCGGGCAACTCACCTATGGCGAGCTCGCCATGCGCGCGCGCCGCTGCGCGGCCGCGCTGCTTGCGCTCGGCATTCGCCGCGAGGAGCGCGTGCTCCTGCTGATGCACGACACCAACGACTGGCCGGTCGCCTTTCTGGGCGCGCTGTACGCGGGCGTGGTGCCGGTCGCCGTCAATACGTTGCTGACGGCGGACGACTACGCCTTCATGCTCGCGCACAGCCGCGCGCAGGCCGCACTCGTGTCGGCGCCGCTGGTGCCCGTGCTACACACGGCGATGGCCAAGGGCGGACACGAAGTGCGGTCGGTCATCGTCGCGCGCGGCAAGGATCTGCCATCCGGCGCGCTCGACTTCGAGCAATGGCTCGGCGCGCACGCACCGCTGGCCGCGGCCGCCGACACCGGCGCGGACGAAATCGCGTTCTGGCTGTATTCGTCCGGCTCGACCGGCCGGCCGAAAGGCACCGTGCACACGCACGCGAATCCGTACTGGACCGCGGAGCTGTATGGCAAGCCGGTGCTCGGACTGCGCGACAGCGACCTGTGCTTTTCGGCGGCGAAGCTCTTTTTCGCGTACGGGCTGGGCAACGCACTCACGTTCCCGCTGGCCGTCGGCGCCAGCGTGCTGCTGATGGCCGAGCGGCCGACGCCCGACGCCATTTTCAAGCGCTGGACCGAACGCAAGCCGACGGTGTTTTTCGGTGCGCCGACCGGTTACGCGGGCATGCTCGCCTCGCCCAACCTGCCCGCCAAGGATGCGGTCGCGCTGCGGCTGTGTTCTTCGGCGGGCGAGGCGCTGCCGCGCGACATCGGCGAACGGTTCACCGCGCGCTTCGGCTGCGAGATCATCGACGGCATCGGTTCGACCGAGATGCTGCACATCTTCATCTCCAACCGCCCGGGGGATGTGCGCTACGGCACCTCGGGCAAGCCGGTGCCGGGTTACGACGTGGAGATCCGCGACGAAGCGGGCCGCGTCATCGCCGGCAACGGCGAGATCGGCGACCTGTACGTGCGCGGACCGTCGTCGGCCCTGATGTACTGGGGCGACCGCGCGCGCAGCGCGGCGACCTTCCAGGGCGCGTGGACGCGCACCGGCGACAAGTACGAGCGCGACGCCGACGGCTATTACGTGTACTCGGGCCGCAGCGACGACATGCTCAAGGTAAGCGGCCAGTACGTCTCGCCGTTCGAGGTCGAGGCCACCCTCGTGCAGCATCCCGCGGTGCTCGAGGCCGCGCTGATCGGCATTGCCGACGAGCACGGGCTGACGCGGCCGAAGGCGTACGTGGTGCTCAAGGATCGCAAGCAGGCGAGCGACGCGCTGGCCGAGGAGCTGAAGCAGTTCGTCAAGGCGCGGCTCGCACCGCACAAGTACCCGCGCCTGGTCGAGTTCATCGACGAGCTGCCGAAGACCGCGACCGGCAAGATCCAGCGCTTCCGTCTGCGGGAAAGCGAAAAGCTGCGCGCGCCGCGCTAAGCGGCCCGCAGGCCGCTACGATGCGGCCCTCGCGCCTCGAACGCCCGCTGCAGTCCCGACGATGACCGAGCCCGCCGCGCATGTGCAGTTCGCCGCCGTCACCGAGCGCGGCCGCCCCGTACGGCTGGAGTACCGCCGGGTCGGCGTCGCCGATCGCGCCGCGCCGCTACTCGTTTTTCTGCACGAGGGGCTCGGCTCGGCGTCGATGTGGAAGGACTTTCCGGCGCGGCTGTGCGAGGCCGGCGGCTGGCGCGGGCTGGTGTATTCACGCGCCGGCTACGGACGCTCGACGCCGCGCGCGCCGGGCGAACGTTGGGCCACCGACTACATGCACGTGCACGCGCGCGAGACATTGCCGGCCTTCTTGCAGGCGGCCGGCGTCGACGTCGAGTCCGATCCGCCGTGGCTGTTCGGTCACAGCGACGGCGCCTCGATCGCGCTGATCTACGCGGCCACGTATCCGGCTGCGCTCGCCGGACTCGTCGTGCTGGCGCCGCACATCTACGTCGAGGACCTGTCGATCCGCAGCATCGAACAGGCGAAGTTCGCCTATGCGACGACCGACCTGCGCCAGCGGCTGGCGCGCCACCACGCCGACGTCGATTCCGCTTTCTGGGGCTGGAACGACGCGTGGCTCGACCCGGCCTTCCGTCACTGGAACATCGAGGCGCTGCTGCCCGCGATCCGGGTGCCGGTGCTGGCCGTGCAAGGGCACAATGACGAGTATGGAACGATGGCGCAGGTCGACGACCTGGCCGCCCGGGTACCGCAGACCGAAGTGCTGAAGCTCGACGATTGCGCCCATTCGCCGCACCGCGACCGGCCGGATGCGGTCATGCGGGCGACGATCGACTTCATCGGACGGTACCGCACGACTCATCCCCGCAACCCGCGTTTGAACGACAGGAGGAGACACCATGACGCGACGTAGCATCCTGGCCGGCGTACTGGCCACCACGCTGTTTGCCGCCGCCGGCGCCGTACATGCGCAGAAACTCAAGGTCGGCATGATGCTGCCCTTCACCGGCACCTTCGCGGCGCTCGGCACGGCGATCGACAACGGCTTCAAGCTGTACGTGCAGGAACAGGGCGGCAAACTGGGCGGACGCGAGATCGAGTACTTCGTCGTCGACGACGAATCCGACCCGGCCAAGGCGACCGACAACGTCAACAAGCTGCTGAACCGCGACAAGGTCGACGTGATCGTCGGTACCGTGCACTCGGGGGTGGCGATGGCGATGGCCAAGGCGGTGCGTGGCGCTAACGCCCTGCTGATCATCCCGAACGCCGGTGCGGACGCGATCACCGGGCCGATGTGCGCGCCCAACATCTTCCGGTCGTCGTTCTCGAACTCGCAGCCGGGCTACGCGATGGGCAAAGTCGCGGCCGAGCGCAAGCACAAGACGGCCGTGACCATCACGTGGAAATACGCCGCCGGCGACGAGTCGGTCGGCGGGTTCAAGGAGGCTTTCGAAAAGGGCGGCGGCAAGGTCGTCAAGGAACTGACGCTGCCGTTCCCGAACGTCGAGTTCCAGGCGCTGCTCACCGAGATCGCGTCGCTGAAGCCCGACATCGTCTATGCGTTTTTCGCCGGCGGCGGGGCGGTCAAGTTCGTCAAGGACTACGCAGCCGCAGGGCTGAACAAGACGATCCCGCTGTACGGCCCGGGCTTTCTCACCGACGGCACGCTCGAGGCGCAGGGCGAAGCGGCGCAGGGCATGCTGACGACGCTGCACTACGCGGACGGGCTGAACACGCCGCGCGACAACGCGTTCCGGCTCGCCTACGCCAAGACCTACAAGTTGCAACCCGACGTCTACGCGGTGCAGGGCTACGACGCGGCGCAACTGCTTGCGGTCGGGTTGAACGCAGTCAAGGGCGACATCTCCAAGCGCGAGCAGATGATCGCGGCGATGGAAAAGGCACGCATCGACAGCCCGCGCGGCGCCTTTACGCTGTCCAAGGCGCACAACCCGGTGCAGGACTTCTACCTGCGCAAGGTCGAAGGCACGCAGAACAAGGTCGTCGGCATCGCGGTCAAGGCGCTCGCCGACCCGGCACGCGGCTGCAAGATGTAGGGCCGGCATACACGCCGAAGCGCCAACGTCAGCGCCCCCGTGTCGCTCGCGGGGGCGCTATCGTGCCGGTCGCCCTCGTCGGGCCGCCGAAAAATGGTGTCTGACCCCCATTTTTGATGGACTTCGCGACCTTCCTGATCCAGTGTCTGAACGCGGTCCAGTACGGGCTGCTGCTGTTTCTCGTCGCCAGCGGCCTGACGCTGATCTTCGGGATCATGGGCGTGATCAACCTGGCGCACGGCAGCTTCTACATGATCGGCGCGTACATGGCGTACGCACTCGCGCCGTGGGTGCAGCAGTGGATGGGCGGCGGCTTCTTCGCGACGCTTGCCATCGGCATCGCGCTGTCGGCGCTGCTCGGCTATCTGCTCGAGTGGGTGTTCTTCAGCTTCCTGTACGAGCGCGAACACCTGCAGCAGGTGTTGATGACCTACGGGCTGATCCTGGTGTTCGAGGAGCTGCGCAGCCTGCTCGTCGGCGACGACGTGCACGGCGTGCAGGCGCCCGCCCTGCTCGCCGGCAGCATCCGGCTCTCCGAGGTGCTGAGCTATCCCGTGTACCGCCTGTTCATCTCGGCCGTGTGCCTGGCGCTCGCGGTCACGATGTGGTTCGTGATCACGCGCACGCGGCTGGGCATGCGCGTGCGCGCCGGCGCCAGCAACCGCGAGATGGTGCGCGCGCTCGGCATCGACATCCGGCTGCTGTACCGGCTCGTGTTCGCGGTCGGCGTGGCACTGGCGGCACTCGCCGGCATGATCGCCGCACCGGTCAGCTCGGTGTATCCGGGCATGGGCAATCAGGTGCTGATCATCTGCTTCGTCGTCGTCGTGATCGGCGGTATCGGTTCGATCCGCGGTGCGTTGGTCGCCGCCTTGCTCGTGGGCGCCGTCGACACTTTCGGCAAGGTGCTGTTCCCGGCCGTCGCCGGCATGCTCGTGTACCTGCTGATGGCCGCCGTGCTGCTGTGGAAGCCCGAGGGGCTGTTCAAGGTCGGATGACGCCGCCGCGCATCGCCGCATGAGTCCGCCCGCTTCATCCGCGACACCGGCGCTGCGCGCCGCCGCCGAAGTCCGCAGTTGGCGCGACAGCGTCGCGCTGGCGCGCGTCACACCGCTTGCGGTCGCAGTGATCCTGCTGGCGGTGTTCCCGTGGATCGGCGGCAAGTTCTACGTCGATCTGGCCACCAAGATCATGATCCTGGCGATCTTCGCGCTGAGCCTCGAGCTGCTGGTGGGCCAGACGGGGCTCGTGAGCTTCGGCCATGCCGCCTTCTTCGGCATCGCCGCGTACGCCGCGGCCCTGCTGACGCCGAAGAGCGAAGCGGCGTCGCTGTGGCTGCTCGCACCCGCCGCGATCGGCGCGGCCGCGCTGTATGCGCTTGCCGTCGGCGCGCTGTCGCTGCGCACGCGCGGCGTGTACTTCATCATGATCACGCTGGCGTTTGCGCAGATGGCGTACTTCGTGTTCCACGACACGCCGTTCGGCGGCGGCAGCGACGGCATCTATCTGAACTTCCGCCCCGACGCGTCGCTCGCCGGCTGGCGGCCGTTCGATCTGGACGCGGGCCACACCTTCTACTACGCGGTACTCGTCTGCCTGGTCGGCACCTTCGGCTTCCTCGCGGTGATGCTGCGCAGCCGCTTCGGGCGGGCGCTGGCCGGCATCCGCGTGGCCGAGCAGCGCATGCGCGCCGCCGGCTTCGACACGTACGCGTACAAGCTGGTCGCCTTTGTGCTCGCCGCCGCGCTCGCCGGGCTGGCCGGCTTCCTGCACGCGCTGAAGGACGGCTACGTCAATCCGGAGCTGCTGTCCTGGCACCAGTCGGGCGCGGTGCTGCTGATGGTGATCCTGGGCGGCATCGGCCATCTGCGCGGGGCGGTGCTCGGCGCGTTCGCGTTCACGCTGCTGCAGGAGCTGTTCCAGTGGCACGCGATCTTCGGGCCGTTGGCCAAGCACTGGCAGTTGACGCTCGGGCTGACGATCATCGCGGCCGTCGCGCTGATGCCGCGCGGGCTGATCGGGCTGCTCGACCGCGGAAGCGGCCAACGATGATCGTCGGGCCGGCCACGCTGCTTGCCGCGCATGCGGTGTCGCGCCGCTTCGGCGGGCTGCGCGCGGTCGACGACGTTTCGCTCACGCTCGAGCGGGGCGAGCTGCACGCGGTCATCGGCACCAACGGCGCGGGCAAATCGACGCTGATCAACGTGCTCGCCGGCGAGCTGCCGGTCAGCAGCGGCCGCGTCGAACTGCTCGGCCAGGACGTCACCCGCTGGAGCCAGCCGCGCCGCGCGCGCGCGGGCCTGGGGCGCAGCTACCAGCGCAGCACGCTGTTCATGAGCTTCACCGTGCTCGAGAACTGCCGACTGGCGGCGCAGGCGAAGCTGCAGCGCGCGTGGGACTGGATCACGCCGGCCGCGCGCTGCCGCTTCAGCACGCGCGCGGCCGAAGCGGCGGTCGAGCGCGTCGGTCTGACCGGCGTGGCCGACCGCATCGTCGGCACGCTGTCGCACGGCGAGCGGCGTCAGCTCGAGATCGCCGTGTGTCTGGCCACTTCGCCGCAGGTGCTGCTGCTCGACGAGCCGCTCGCCGGCATGGGGCGCGAGGAAAGCGAGCGGATGCTCGCGCTGATCGAGCAGTTGAAGCCCGGGCATGCGATCCTGCTGGTCGAGCACGACATGGACGCGGTGTTCCGCGTGGCCGACCGCATCACGGTGATGGTCAACGGCCGCGTGCTCGCGAGCGACGCCCCGGTCGCAGTGCGCGCCAACCCCGAAGTGCAGCGTGCCTACCTCGGCGACGGCCTGTCGGTGAGCTCCGGGCACGCGGCGGGCGACGCGGCGGAGTCGCAACGATGAACGCCGCAACACCGATCGTCGAAGCGCACGACCTGCACGTGCACTATGGCGCGAGCCACGTGCTGCACGGCGTATCGATCGAGATCGGGCGCGGCGAATCGGTCGGCCTGCTCGGCCGCAACGGCATGGGCAAGACCACGCTGATCCGCGCGCTTCTCGGGCTCGTGCGCGCCAGCGACGGGCGCGTGCGCGTGGCCGGCGGCGACGTGACCGGGCTGCCGCCCGAACGCATCGTTCGCCGCGGCATCGGCTATGTGCCCGAAGGACGCGGCATATTCCCCAACCTGTCGGTGCGCGAGAACCTGATCGTGGCCGCACGCGCGGGCACCGACGGGCGCGTGGACTGGACGCTCGAGCGCGTGCTCGACACCTTTCCGCGGCTGGCGGACCGCATCGAGCATGGCGGCAACCAGTTGTCCGGCGGCGAACAGCAGATGCTCGCGATCGGCCGCGCGCTGATGACCAACCCGGACCTGCTGATCCTCGACGAAGCGACCGAAGGGCTCGCGCCGCTCATCGTCGCCGAGATCTGGCGCATCATCGGCGTGGTGCGCGCCAGCGGCATCGCTTCGCTCGTCGTCGACCGCAACTACCGCGCCGTACTGGCGCACGCCGACCGCGGCGTCGTGCTCGAAAAGGGCCGCGTCGTGCTCGAGGGCCGCTCGGCCGAAATGCTCGCCGACGAGACCCGGTTGCAGCGCCATCTGGGCGTCTGATCCCCGCAGCAGCCGCGATGCGCTCGCGCGCGGTGGCGCACCGCACGCGCGCTGCCCGGTGCGCAGCGGCCGATCGAACGGCGCGCACGCGCCGCCGCACGTTCCGCGGGCTCACACGCACCGCGGTCGACCGCGCCGGTGGATCGGCGGCGTCGCACCGTGGACGAAACGACGCGCTCAGCGAGCGCACACGCGATCGGGCCGCGTATACACGTCGAAAGTCGCTCCGCGCGCAAACCCGATCAAGGTCTGCCCGCAGCCTTCGGCGACGCGCACGGCGAGCGCGGTCGGCGCCGAGACCGCCGCCAGCAGCGCGATGCCCGCGGTCGCGCTCTTTTGCACCATTTCGACGCTGGCGCGGCTGGTCACCAGCACGAAGCCGGCGCGCGCATCGACGCGCGCGCGCGCCAGCGCGCCGATCAGCTTGTCCAGCGCGTTGTGGCGGCCGACGTCTTCGCGCGCGGCGACGATCGCGCCGTCGCGATCGCACCAGATGGCCACGTGCGCGGCGCCGGTCGCGCGTTGCAGGGGCTGGACCGCATCCAGCCCCGCATAGGCGCGAGCCAGCGCGGCCGGCGTCACGCGCAACGCGATGCCGGCCAGGTCGGGCAACGGACGCAGCACCTGCTCGAGGCTCTCGGTGCCGCAGATGCCGCAGCCGGTGCGCCCGGCGAGCGTGCGCCGGCGCGCCTTCAGTTGTACGAACGCCTCGGCGGCGATCTCGATCGCCAGCGTGATGCCGGCGTCGCTGCCCTGCACGTCGATGCCGTAGCACTGCGCCGATGTGGCAATGCCCTCGCTCAACGAAAAGCCGAGCGCGAAGTCCAGCAGGTCGGCCGGTGTCGCGAGCATCACCGCATGCGAAATGCCGTTGTACTCGAAGGCGATCGGCACCTCCTGCGCCAGCTCCGCCGCGACGACCGACTCGCCTTCCGCACTGCGCCGGATGCGCACGCGCGGCTCGGTGGCGGCGCCTGCGGCAAGCCCCTCGCACCCGGCGGCCGTGCGCGTCGAATCGATCGCGCCCATCGCGCGCCTCAGCCCGCCGCCAGCTCGCGCAGCAGACGCTGCGCGAGCACAATCGCGACCTGGCGCCGATAGTGCGACGACGTCACGGTCGTGCGCATCGGGCTGACCTGCTTGCCGACGCGCTTGCCCAGCGCGGCGAGCAGCGCATCGTCGACCGGCGCGCCGCACAGCGCCTGCGTG
This sequence comes from Burkholderiales bacterium, assembly GCA_037442465.1. GTDB lineage: Bacteria > Pseudomonadota > Gammaproteobacteria > Burkholderiales > Burkholderiaceae_F > DSNY01. Next base: position 20 of record JBBIQI010000064.1, on the reverse strand, counting down.
TCGGCGAGCAGCAGCGGCTG
>JBBIQI010000063.1:0-16804 GCA_037442465.1 Burkholderiales bacterium | reverse complement strand
CGGCCGCTGGCGCGGGCGCCGCGTAGACGGTGGCGGGCGCCGCTGCGGGGGGTGGCACCGTCGGGGCCACAGGGTTGTGTTTGACGATGCGGACCTTGTCTTCGCCTTCGGTGACCTCGATCTCGGCGATGCCCGACTCGGCCACGAGATCGATCAGCGTTTTCAGTTTTCTTAGATCCATGGATCCTCCGCACCAGGGACGCGCCGGACCGCGCCGGCCGGCCTAGACCGGGCCGTCGCCGAGCGCATATTCGAGCGCAAAGCGATAGCCGGCCGGACCCAGCCCGACGATCGAGCCGACCGCGAGATCCGCCAGGTACGAGCGATGGCGGAAGTCCTCGCGGCGGTGGACATTGGACAGATGAACTTCGATGAACGGAATTTGTACGGCCGCCAGCGCATCGCGCAGCGCGATGCTTGTGTGGGTGAGCGCGCCCGCGTTGATGACGATGAACTCGACGCCTTCACCCCGCGCCGCATGGATGCGGTCGATCAGCGCGCCTTCGTGATTGCTCTGGAAAAAGGCGATGGTGGCGCCGCGCCGGCGCGCTGTTTCTGCGAGTTCCTGCTCGATGTCGTTGAGCGTTCGCGCGCCGTAGATGCTGGGCTCGCGCACGCCGAGAAGGTTGAGGTTGGGTCCGTTGAGGACCAGGATGTGATTCGCCACGTCTCGCGGATCTGGGCCGTCAGTCAAGAACGCGGCTGATGGCGCCAAAAATCAACAGAAGGCGCGGATTGTGATGAGAAATCGCTTACGTGTCCAGTGCGGAGCGGTCGTCACGGTGACCGCTGGGACGGCAGTGCGGCGTTCAGCCAGGCGCGCAGTTCCGTCGGCTTGACCTGCCCGACCTTGCGTTGGACGACCTTGCCGTCGTGCGAGACGAGCACAGTATAGGGGAGCACGCCCGCCTGGTTGCCCAGCGCGCGGCCCAGTTCGGTGCCGCCGAAGCCGGCGACCAGCAGCGGCAGCGTGATGCCGAGGCGGTCGCGGAACTCGCGGATCTTGGCCGCGTTGTCGATGCCCACCCCGATGACCTCGACGCCGCGTGCACGGTACTCGTCACGGATCCGCTGCAGGTCCGGCATCTCCTCGACGCAAGGGGGGCACCAGGTTGCCCAGAAGTTGACCACGAGCGGGTGCCCTTTCCACTGTGCGAGCGGCTGCGGCTGCCCGTCCGCGTCGTCAAGCGTGCTGGCGAACAGCGCGGTCGCGTCGGCGGCCGCGGCGGGTTGCGGCGCCACCCGCATCCAGGCCACGCCCGCGCCGGCGGCGACGGCAATCGCCGCGGTTACGAAGAAAGCGAGCAGCGTTCGATTCATCGTGTCGACGGGGGCGGGGTTTGCGCGAGCAGCCTGCGCAGCATCTCGATGTTCGCGCGGCCTGCTGCTTCGACCGCGTGCAGCGTCGGGTCAGTCGAACGCAAGCGCGCCGCCACGCGAATCGCGTCGCTGGCATGCACGCTCAGGCGGATGCCCACGCGCGCGGGCAGGCCGCTACCGCGTGCGTTGCGGACGACGAACTGCAGCACTTCCTCGGCTCCGCCCGGCTCGTCGGCACCTTCTTCGACCTCGAATGCGATGCCCTCGTTCAGCAGCGCGATTTCCACGTCCTTGGCGCTGTCGGTGAACAGATGCAGGTGCACGTCGGAGTGTTCGGTGGCCGTTCCGTTCAGAACCGCGCCGACCAGGTGCGGGTTGAACCGAGCAAGCCGGGTCATCCAGGCGAGCGCCAGGCGCCGTAGCGCAGCGAGTTGCGCTGGCTGCGAGTCGGCCGCGAATGTTTGCAGATAGCGCCTCAGTTCCGCCTCGATCAGCGCGTTGTCGGGCAACTGGGTGCGTGCACCTTCGCCTTCGCCGAGCACCGCGCGCACTGCCTTGCGCTTGGCCAGCGCGTAGTCGCAGCCTTCCTCGGCGATCAGGCGCGCGGCGGCGGCGGCAATCTCGATCGCCGTGTCGCCGGCGCTGCAACGGGGGGTGTAGGTGCGGCTCATCAGGGGTACTCGCAGTCCGCTCCGGCAGACGCTGGCGGCGGCTCGGAAGGCGTGAGTCTTTATTTCCACTGCGCGGCCCGCTCACGCCGTGGCGCGGTGTTCGGGCAGCGCCCTATCGACTTGACAGTCTCGGCGCCGCGCCTGCGTGCGCGGCGCCGGCGGTCTGCTCGCGACGACATCTTCACACCTTGTCAGTGTAGCCCGGCGCGGCCGCCGCGCACGGCTCAGTAGAATGCGTCGCTTGTTCCGAAACATATCGGTTCCCGTGCGTCTTCACATCGTCGGCATCTGCGGCACCTTCATGGGGGGGCTGGCGCTGCTCGCGCGCGCCGCCGGCCATCGCGTGACCGGTTGCGACGCCAACGTGTATCCGCCCATGAGCGAGCAGTTGCGCGCGGCGGGGATCGAATTGATCGAGGGCTACGACGCCGCGCAACTGCGCCTGCGACCCGATCGGTTCGTCATCGGCAACGTCGTCACGCGCGGCAATCCGCTGATGGAGGCGATCCTCGACGCTGGCGCGCCGTTCGTCTCGGGTCCGCAGTGGGTCGGCGAGCAGCTCCTGCGCGACCGCTGGGTGCTCGCCGTGGCGGGTACGCACGGCAAGACGACCACGAGCGCGATGCTCGCCTGGGTGCTGGAGCGCGCCGGGCTGGCGCCCGGTTTTCTGATCGGCGGCGTGCCGCGCGACTTCGGCGTATCGGCGCGCGCGGGCGCGAGCGGCTTCTTCGTGATCGAAGCCGACGAGTACGACACCGCGTTCTTCGACAAGAGAAGCAAGTTCGTGCACTACTTCCCGCGCACCGCCGTGCTGAACAACCTCGAGTTCGACCATGCCGACATCTTTCCCGATCTGGCGGCGATCGAAACGCAGTTCCACCACCTGTTGCGCACGATCCCGGCATCGGGCCGATTGATCGTCAATGGCCAGGACGCCGCGCTCGCGCGGGTGCTCGCACGCGGCTGCTGGTCGGAGCTCGAGCGCTTCGGCGACGACACCGGGTGGCGCGCGCTCGACATCGAAGAGGGCGAGCGACACGCCTTCGACGTGGCGTTCGGCGACGAGCGCTACGGGCGCCTCGAACTGCCGCTGGCCGGCGCGCACAACCGCGCCAACGCGATCGCCGCGATCGCGGCCGCGCGCCATGCCGGTGTGACGCCGGCGGTCGCGATCGAAGCGCTGACCGAGTTCCAGGGCGTCAAGCGCCGGCTCGAGGTGCGCGGCATGCGCAACGGCGTGACGGTCTACGACGACTTTGCGCACCACCCGACCGCGATCGAAATGACCATCGCCGGGCTGCGCCGCCGCGTCGGCGCGCAGCGCATCCTGGCGGTGCTCGAGCCGCGCTCGAACACGATGAAGCTGGGCAGCATGAGCGCGCTGCTGCCGGGAAGTCTGCGCGAAGCCGACCGCGTGTACTGCTTCGGCGTGCGCGAGGGCAAGGGTGCACTTGGGTGGGACCCGGCGCAGGTGCTGGCCCCGCTCGGCGCGCGCGCGCGGAGTTTTGAGCGTATCGACGCCCTGGTTGCGGCGGTGGTCGCCGATGCGCGCCCCGGCGATCACGTGCTGGTGATGAGCAACGGTGCCTTTGGCGGCGTGCACGGCAAGCTGCTCGACGCGCTGGCGGCCGCCGGCATGCAGGAGCGGGCCGCGTGATTCTTTACCTGCACGGTTTCCGCTCTTCGCCGGCCTCGAAAAAGGCGACGCAGATCCGGGAGGCGTTGCGTGCGCGCGGGCGGGCCGACGACTACGTGTGTCCGCAACTGCCGGCCTCGCCGCGTGCCGCCATCGGCGTGGCGCTCGCCGCGGCGAAGCTCGAGGATCCCGCGCGGCTCGCGTTGATCGGCTCTTCGCTCGGCGGCTACTACGCGACCTACGTGGCCGAGCAGCTTGGCTGTCGAGCGGCGCTGCTGAACCCGGCGATCCGGCCGTACGAGGATCTGCGCGCCTACGTCGGCGTGCATCCGGTGTATTCGGCGGACGCGACGATCGAGTGGAAGCCGGAATATCTGGACGAACTGCGCGCGATCGACACGCCGCGCATCACGCGCCCGGAGCGCTATTTCCTGCTCGCCGCCACCGGCGACGAGCTGATCGACTGGCGCACGATGGTCGAAAAGTACGAGGGCTGCCGCCGGCGCGTGATCGAGGGTTCGGACCACGCGTTGGCGGATTTTGCGAATTATCTCGACGAAGTGCTCGCGTTCTGCGGGATTGAGTGAAGGGAGTCCAGGCATGCGCCTGAAAGGCAAGGTCGCGATCGTCACCGGCGGTGCGCAGGGCATCGGGCTGGCGACCGCGCGCAAGTTTCTTGAAGAAGGCGCGACCGTGGCGATCTGCGACGTGCGCCGGTCCGCGGTCGATGCGGCGGTCGACGAGCTGCGCGCCACCGAGGCGGGGCTCGGCTCGCACGTCGAAGGCCATGTCGTCGACGTGACGCAGCGGGGGCAGGTCGACACGATGGTCGAGCACGTGAGAACGCGCCACGGCCGCGTCGACGTGCTGGTCAACAACGCCGGCATCACGATGGACGCGCGGCTGCAGAAGATGACCGACGAGCAGTTCGATCGCGTGATCGCGGTGAACCTCAAGGGCACGTACAACTGCGCGCAGGCGGTCGTCGACACGATGGTCACCCAGGGCTTCGGCGTGATCCTCAACGCCTCGAGCGTGGTCGGCCTGCACGGCAATTACGGCCAGACCAACTACGCGGCGAGCAAGTTCGGCGTGATCGGCTTCGTCAAGACCTGGGCGCGCGAGCTGGGGCCGAAGGGAATCCGCTGCAACGCCGTCTGTCCCGGTTTCATCGCGACGCCGATCCTGCACACGATCCCGGACAAGGTGATGGCGCAGATGACCGAGCGCGTGCCGCTGCGGCGACTCGGCCGACCCGAAGAAGTCGCCAATCTGTACGCGTTTCTGGCGTCCGACGAGGCCAGCTACATCAACGGCGCCGTGATCGAGGTCACCGGCGGGCTGACCGTCTGATGGGCGCCGGGCCGGGTCCGCTGCCGGCCTCGGCGCAGCGCGTGCAGGATGCGCTGGCCGCGCTCGGGCTGGCCGCGCGGGTCGTCGAGCTGGCGGCGGCGGCGCGCACTTCGCAACAGGCGGCCGATGCGCTCGGCGTCGCCGTCGGGCAGATCGCCAAGTCGCTGGTGTTCCGCGCGACCGCGAGCGGGCGCGCGGTGCTGGTCATCGCTGCCGGCGACCGCCGCGTCGACGAGGCTCGGATTGCGGCGCTGCTGCGCGAGCCGATCGAGCGCGCGTCGCCCGAGTTCGTCCGCGCCGCCAGCGGATTCGCGATCGGCGGCGTGGCGCCGATCGCGCACGTGCAGCCGATGACGACGTTCTTCGACACCTCGTTGCGTCGCTTCGACGTGGTGTGGGCGGCGGGTGGAACGCCGCACTGTGTGTTCCCGATCGCGCCGGCCGATCTTCTGCGCGCCAGCGGCGCGACCGAGACAGCGATCGACTGAGACAGGCGTGAACGATCCGTGGCGCGCGTTTTATCGCCCGGGCGCGCCGCGGCTGGGGACGCGGAAGATCGAATCGAAGGGCGAAGCTCGAGCGGCGCGCGACGCCGCGAGCGGGCCACGTATGACAAGGATGCACTCCTTCTAAGCTTGCGATGGAAGCGAACTTCGTCTCGGCGGTCTTGCTGCTGCTGCTCGTGTGCGACCCGTTCGGCAACATTCCGATCTTCATCAGCGCGCTGCGCGAGGTGCCGCAGGCACGGCGACGGCGCATCATCCTGCGCGAGTGCCTGATCGCATTCGCCGTCCTGACCGTGTTCGTCTTCGTGGGGCAGCCGTTTCTCGATCTGCTGGGGCTGTCGGAGCTGAGTCTGCAGATCGGCGGCGCGGTGGTGTTGATGCTGGTAGCCATTCGCATGGTGTTTCCGCCTCCAGAGGGCGTCTACGGCATGCCTTCGGGCGGCGAACCCTTCATTGTTCCGCTCGCGGTGCCGGCACTGGCGGGGCCGTCGGCGCTTGCGACCGTGCTGCTGCTCGTGTCGCGCGATCCGCAGCGAACCTGGGCGTGGGTCGGCGCCATCGCCGTGGCGATGGCCGTCAGCGCGGTGGTGCTTGCCTTCGCCGAGCGGCTGCAGACGTGGCTGGGCGAGCGCGTGACGGTGGCGTTCGAGCGGCTCATGGGTCTGGTGCTGGCGGCGATCGCGGTCGAACTGATGCTGCGCGGGATCAAGATCTTCGTCGCGCAGCTATAACTGGCGTTGCCGATGCCCCAACACCTGCTGTTCGAGGAAGACGGCGCGTTCCGCGCCGGCAGCGTGCTCGCGGCGACCGACAGTGCCTACCAGGTCGAGCTGCCGAGCGGCAGGCGTACGAAGGTCAAGTCCTCGCACGTGCTGCTCGCTTTCGTGCACCCGCCGCCGGCGCAGTTGATGCAGCTGGCCACCGACGCGGCCGCGGCGATCGACATCGACTTCCTGTGGGAGTGCGCGCCGCAGGACGAATTCGCATTCGCGGATCTGGCGCGCGAATACTTTGGGCATCCGCCCGACGCGGTCGAGGCGGCGAGCATCCTGTTCAAGCTGCACGGCGCGCCGGTGTATTTCCATCGCAAGGGGCGCGGCCGCTATCGGCCCGCGCCGGCGGACGTGCTGAAAGCCGCGCTCGCGGCGCTCGAGCGCAAGCGCCGGCAGGAAGCACTCAGGCAGCAGTACGTGGACGCACTGAAGGCGGGCGAGCTGCCAGCGCCGATCGCGCAGCTCGGCGTGCAACTGATCGTCCGGCCCGACAAGAACGGCATCGAATACAAGGCGGTCGAGCAGGCCGCAAACGAGCTGCAGATGTCGCCGCTGCGCCTGCTGCTGGCGCGCGGGGCGATCGCCTCGCCCTATCGCTGGCACGTCGACAGCTTCCTGGCGACGATGTTTCCGCGCGGCACGGGGTTCGCCGCCGATCTGCCGCCGCCGGCGCTACCGGAGGATCTGCCGCTGGCCGACGCGGCGGCGTACTCGATCGACGACAGCGCGACGACCGAGATCGACGACGCGTTCTCACTGCGGCGGCTCGACGGCCGTGTGCGGGTGGGCATCCACATTGCAGCCCCCGGCGTGGCGATCCCGCGCGGGCACCCGCTCGATGCGGTCGCGCGCGCTCGCATGTCGACGGTCTACGCGCCCGGGCTGAAGTTCACGATGCTGCCGGAGCCTTGGATCGAGGCGTTCTCGCTGAACGAAGGCAAGGTCGTGCCGGTGCTTTCGCTGTATGTCGACGTCGATCCGGACTCGTACGCGATCCTCGCCCGCCACACCGTCGTCGAACGCGTGCGCATCGCCGGCAACCTGCGACACGACCGGCTCGACGACGTCGTCACCGAAGAAGCGGTCGCCGCTGGCGCGCTGCCGATCGAATTCGGCGAGGAGCTGTGTTTCCTGTGGCGCTGGGCGCGCGTGCTGCTGGCCGCGCGCGAGGCCGTGCGCGGCAGGCCCGAGCCGCTCGGCCGCGTCGACTACGGGTTCGTGATCGACGGCGAGGGCGAGCACGCGCACGTGACGATACGGCCGCGCAGACGCGGCGCGCCGCTCGATCTGATCGTCGCCGAGCTGATGATTCTCGCCAACAGCCACTGGGGCGGCTGGCTCGCGGAGCTCAAGCGCGCCGGCATCTACCGCTCGCAGCGCATCGAGCGCGGCGCAAGCCGGGTGCGAATGAGCACGACGCCGGCGCCGCACGAAGGCATCGGCGTGGACCACTACGCGTGGAGCACGTCGCCGCTGCGCCGCTACGTCGATCTGGTCAACCAGCGGCAGCTCGTCGCCGCGGCGCGCGGCGAGCCCGCCCCGTATGCGGCGAACGACGCCGAGCTGTTCGCGGTCGTCTCGGGCTTCGAGGCCGCGTATGCCGCGTATGCGGACTTCCAGTACCGCATGGAGCGCTACTGGTGCCTGCGCTGGTTGCAGCAGGAAAACGTTCGGCGCACCGGCGCGACCGTGATCAAAGGCGACGTGCTACGGCTCGACGGGCTGCCCTTCGTGACGCGGCTGCCGGGCCTGCCCGAGCTGCCGCGCGGGCAGAAGCTCGAACTCGACGTGCTCGTCGTCGACACGGTCGATCTCGTGCTGCAGGCGCGCGTGCGGCAGGTGCTCGCTGCGCAGGCGGCCGAGGAAGACCTGGCACTGGACGAGCTGCCGGTCGAGGAAGCGCCGCCGATGCCGCCGGTGCCGCCGGCGTCCGACCCCACACCGCTGCCGCACGGCGGTTGAGCGGGGCAAAGCGACCGGCGGTGCGTGGCTACAATCGGGCCGGCTTCGAACTCGTCTTGCTTCCGACCCCGGCGTGCATACCGTCAACAGCATCGTCAGCGATAGGATCCTGATGACGGCGTTTGCCGTTTCGCTGGGGCTGCACGCGACCGTGCTGGCGATTCGCTTCGTCGATCCGGAGTTTCTTCGCGTGCGTTCGACCGATCCGCCGCTGGAGATCGTCCTGGTCAACGCGCGCAGCGAAGTCCGGCCGCCGAATCCGGAGGCGCTCGCGCAGGCCAACCTCGACGGCGGTGGCGCCAACGACGCGGGACGGCGCGCTTCGCCGCTGCCGAACACATTCCAGATGCGCGACGGCGATACGCTGGAGACCGCGCGCCGCACCGTGCAGCAGCTCGAAGAGGAGCAGCAGAAACTGCTCGCACAGCTCGAGCGCAGCAAGCTGACGCAGCCTGCACCGGTCAAGGACTCGAAACCCGCCGCTGCGGACGCCGGATCGAGCGAGCAGCTCAAGCGGCAACTCGCGCGCATGCAGGCCGAGATCGCCAAGCAGATCTCCGACTACCAGAAGCGGCCGCGTCGCCATCACTTCATGCCGAGCACCTCCGAGTACCGCTTCGCGCGCTATGTCGAGGACTGGCGCGCGCGCGTCGAGAAGATCGGCAACGAGCACTATCCTGACGAGGCGCGCGGCAGAATCTACGGGGCGCTGCGCATGACGGTGGCGATCCGCAAGGACGGCACGGTGGCCGAAGCGACGATCGAGGAATCGTCCGGCGCGCCGGTGCTGGACCGCGCCGCCCGGCGTATCGTCAAGCTTGCCGCGCCGTATCCGCCGTTTCCGCCGGACATTGCGCGCGACACCGATATCCTTGAAATTACGCGGACCTGGATCTTTACCAACGATCAGCTCGCCACCAGGAGCGGTGCATCGACCAACCCGTCCAAACCATGAGCCGCGAGCCGAAGATCGACAAGTACGCCGTGGTCGGTCATCCGATCGCGCATAGCCGTTCGCCCGAAATTCACCGACTGTTCGCCAAGCAGACCAAGCAGTCGATCAGCTACGAGAAACTCGAGGCGCCGCTGGACGGGTTCGAGGAGTTCGCGCTCGGGCTGCGCGACGCCGGCTATCTCGGCCTGAATGTGACGATCCCGTTCAAGCTCGACGCGGCCAAGCTCGCCGACGATCTGACGCCGCGCGCGCGGCTGGCAGGCGCGGTCAATACGCTGAAGTTCGACGGCGACACGATTCTCGGCGACAACACCGACGGCATCGGCTTCGTGCGCGACGTGAGCGAGCGACTGAAGTTCAAGCTCGCCGGCTCGTGCATCCTGATTCTCGGCGCGGGCGGCGGCGTACGCGGACTGATCGGCGCACTGCTCGAAGAAAAGCCCAAGTGGATCGCGGTGGCCAACCGCACGCACGGTCGCGCGCAGGAGCTCGCCGACGAGTTCGGCATCGAGGCGATCCACTTCGACGAGGTCCCCGCCGAGCACTTCGACCTCGTGATCAACGGCACCGCGGCGGGACTGAACCATGCGATGCCCGCGATCGACCCCGAGACCTTCGACGATTGCACGCTCGCCTACGACCTGGTGTACGCGGCCGAGCCGACGCCGTTCGGGCAACTGGCGAAGGCCGGCGGCGCCAAAGTGGTCTCCGACGGCCTCGGTATGCTGATCGAGCAGGCCGCCGAGTCGTTCTACGTGTGGCGCGGCGTGCGACCGTCGACCGCCCCGGTCTACAAGGAGCTGCGGCGCCTTCTCGAAGAAGAGGCGCGCAACGCCGCGACCGCGGCGCGATGATCCGCACCAGGACGGCGGTCCGTTGGACCTGGCGGTTGCTTCTGCTCGCGCTTCTGGCGCTCGCCGCGCTGCAGCTCTGGTACCTCGGATGGGTCGCGTACTGGCGCTGGGAGAACCCGGGCGAAACCGCGTTCATGCAGCGCGAATTGGCGCGGCTGCAGCAGAAGAACCCAAAAGCGCAACTGCGGCATCAATGGGTTGCCTACGCGCGCATCTCGAACAATCTGAAGCGCGCGGTCGTTGCGGCCGAAGACGCGCGCTTTACCGCGCACGAAGGGGTGGACTGGGACGCGATCGAAAAGGCCTACGAGGACAATCGCAAGCGAGGCCGCCCCGCCAGGGGTGGATCGACGATCTCGCAGCAGCTCGCGAAGAACCTGTTCCTGTCGAGCGAGAAGAGCTATGCGCGCAAGGCGCAGGAATTGGCGATCACCTACATGATCGAACTGGCGTGGGACAAGCGCCGCATCCTCGAGGTTTACCTGAACGTCGTCGAATGGGGTGATGGCGTTTTCGGCGCCGAGGCCGCTGCCCGCCACTACTACGGCATTTCGGCGGCGCAGCTCGGACCCGAGCAGTCGGCGCGGCTGGCCGCGTTTCTGCCGAACCCCAAGCGATACGGCCGCATTCGCAGCGGACCCTTCCTCGACCGGCGCACCGAAGACATCCTGCGCTACTTGTACAGCGTGCCGATTCCCTGATCGGCGATGCCGGCGCCTACAATCGCGCCGGCCATGAGCGAAGTCGACACACCCGTCGCAGAGCAGCCGGCCGCAGCCGGCGTACCCGCGCGCGATCCCGAGGAAGCGCAGCGCGCGCTCGCGCGCGTGCAGTCACTGCTCGAAAAACAGCGTCGCGTCGAGTCGCTCGTGCATCGCGAGGCCACACCCGCCGAGGAGAAGAAGGCGCTCGTCGAAAGCCTCGTGCATCGGCAGCACCTGACCGAGCTGAAGACGATCCTCGACCGGCTGCATCCCGCGGACATCGCCTACATCCTCGAGGCGCTGCCGCGCGAGGATCGGCTGGTCGTCTGGGATTCGGTCAAGGCCGAGCGCGACGGCGAGATCCTGCTCGAAGTCTCGGACGCGGTGCGCGAGACGCTGATCGCGTCGATGGACCGCGAGGAACTCGTCGACGCGGTCGAGACGCTCGAGGCCGACGAGATCGCCGCGCTCGCCGACGACCTGCCTGCCGACGTCGTCGAGGAGGTCAAGCAGGGGCTGACGACCGAGGAACGCGCGCAGTTGCGCGCGGCGATGTCCTATCCGGAGGACTCGGTCGGCGCGCGGATGGACTTCGAGATGGTGTCGATCCGCCACGACGTCACGCTCGAGGTCGTGCTGCGCTATCTGCGGCGCTTCGACGCGCTGCCCGACCACACCGACCAGGTCTTCGTCGTCGATCGCGACGACGTGCTCAAGGGCGCGCTGCCGCTGGACCAGTTGCTGATCAACGAGCCGGACACCCGCGTCGCCGACGTGATGAAGACCGACATCCTGACGCTTTCGCCTCTGGACAACGTCAGCGAGGCGGCGCAGGCGTTCGAGCGCTACGACCTGGTGTCGGCGCCGGTCGTCGACGCCAACGGCCGGCTGATCGGTCGGCTGACCATCGACGAGGTCGTCGACGTCATCCGCGAGGAAAGCGAAGAACGCGATCTGGCCAACGCCGGTCTGCGCGAGGAGGAGGACCTGTTCTCCTCGGTGTGGAAGTCGGCGAAGAACCGCTGGATGTGGCTGGCCATCAACATGGGTACGGCGTTTTTCGCCAGCCGGGTGATCGGCGCTTTTGAAGGCACGATCGAACGGGTCGTCGCGCTGGCGGCCTTGATGCCGATCGTCGCCGGTATCGCCGGCAATTCGGGCAACCAGACGCTGACGCTGCTGGTGCGTTCGCTCGCGCTGGGGCAGGTCACCGGTGCGAACGCGCGGCGGCTGATCTACAAGGAAATCGGCGTGGCCGTCGCCAACGGCGTCGTTTGGGGCGGCGTGGCGGGGGTGTTCGCCTTCCTGCTGTACCGGGATACGCCGCACAGCATGCAGCTCGGCGTCGTGATGTTCCTGGCGATGGTGCTGAACATGCTCGTCGGCGCACTGGTGGGGCTAGCGGTGCCGCTCGCGCTGCGTGCCCTCGGTCGCGATCCAGCGATCGGCGGCTCGGTGCTGCTGACCTTCACGACGGACTCCGGCGGCTTTTTCATCTTCCTCGGGCTGGCGACGCTTTTTTTCCGTTGATCGCCAACCGTTCGCTGACCGCGAACGACACTGCTCGTCGCACCCCCGAGTGTGACCCACCAGGTCGAAGCGGCAGCGGCTACTTGATCCGCCGCATCGTGAACTCTTCCTGGATCGTGTCCTTGTAAACGCTCGCGGGCGAGGCGCTGGCAAGAAAGCGGCGCGCGATTTCCTCGCCGACGGCGCTGTGCTGCACGATCGAGCCGTTGTCGAATTCGATTTCCAGGATGCGATTCGCCCGGTCATATCCGGCCGACTTGATGCCGCCGCGGCGGATCGGCTTGCGTTCGATCGCCATCGCTCGTTCTCCTACAACCCCAACTCGTGCCAGATCGCGTCGACGCGCGCCTTGACTGCGGCGTCCATGACGATCGGCCGGCCCCACTCGCGCGTCGTTTCGCCCGGCATTTTGTTCGTCGCGTCGATGCCCATCTTGCCGCCGAGACCCGAAACGGGCGAAGCGAAGTCCAGGTAGTCGATTGGCGTGCCATCGACCAGCACCGTGTCGCGCACCGGATCGACGCGCGTCGTAAGCGCCCAGACGACGTCCTTCCAGTCGCGCGCATCGATGTCGTCGTCGACAACCACGATGAACTTCGTGTACATGAATTGCCGCAGGAAGCTCCACACGCCGAACATCACGCGCTTGGCGTGCCCCGGGTACTGCTTGCGCATCGACACCACCGCCATCCGGTAGCTGCAGCCTTCGGGGGGCAGGTAGAAGTCGGCGATCTCCGGGAAAGTCCGCCGCAGGATCGGCACGAAGACCTCATTTAGTGCGACGCCGAGGATCGCCGGTTCGTCCGGCGGTTTGCCGGTGTAGGTCGAGTGATAGATCGGGTCGCGCCGCATCGTGATCCGCTCCACGGTGAACACCGGGAAGCGCTCGACCTCGTTGTAATAGCCAGTGTGATCGCCAAACGGACCCTCGAGCGCGGTCTCGTAACCGGCATTGGCGGCGCTGATCTCGCCGTTGGCGTTGGCCGGATCCGGGAGGATCCATCCTTCCAGCACGATCTCGGCGCTGGCCGGTACCTGCAGATCGTTGCCGATGCAGGGTGTCACCCGGGTGCGGCTGCCGCGCAGCAGCCCGGCGAACTGATACTCCGACAACGTGTCCGGTACGGGTGTGACCGCGCCCAGCATCGTCGCCGGATCTGCGCCGATCGCAACCGCAAGCGGAAACGGCCGGCCCGGATTCGCCAATCGGTGGTCACGAAAATCCAGCGCGCCGCCACGATGCGCGAGCCACCGCATGACGAGCTTGTTGCGGCCGATCACCTGCTGGCGGTAGATGCCCAGATTCTGCCGGCGCTTGCGCGGGCCGCGGGTGACCACGAGCCCCCACGTGATCAGCGGTCCGGCGTCTTCGGGCCAGCAGGTCTGGATCGGAAGCCGGCCTAAGTCGACGTCGGCAGCCTCCCAGACCACCTGCTGGACCGGCGCCCCGCGTGTGATCGCCGGCGCCATGTCCCACAGCGCCGCTTTCAGCAACGCGACTTTGCCGAGCGCGTCCTTGAGGCCGCGCGGCGGTTCAGGCTCCTTCAGTGAGGCGAGCAGCTCGCCGATGTCGCGCAGCGCGGACACGGACTCGGCCCCCATGCCCTGCGCGACCCGATCTGGGGTGCCGAACAAGTTGCCCAACACGCACATCGAGTGACCCGCGACCCGCTCAAACAGCACCGCTGGGCCGCCGGCGCGGAGAACTCGGTCGCAGATTTCCGTCATCTCGAGTCTTGGCGACACGATTGTTCGGACGCGCCGGAGCTGCCCGGCCTGCTCCAGCTGGGCGATGAAGTCGCGTAGATCCGAATATTTCATCTAGTATGTCGCTATGCAGCAACGCCGATCCATGTGAGCGAGGGTTAACAAACAGCTTCCGTTGAGTTACATAAGTGACTGATTAATAAACAATTGATCGCGCGAGCTACGGCTCCGGTCATGGTCCATATCAAAGAAACCGTTCATCGCTTGTCAGATCTTCCGTCCTGCGGCGTGTTGACCGGGGCCGCCACGCCCATAAAATCGCTCCGGCCATTAGGCGATGAACCATCCCAAGAATGCGTCGACGGTCGAGTCGAACTTGGGTTGGACGGTTCTGACGGGGTCATGCCCCGTATCCGACGTTCTTTGAAGGCAGCGCCCTTCACGAAAACAGTGCCCCGGATCGGCCGTGCAGGCGACCGGGGGCAGTAGCAGCGGCTGGATGCGCACGTGGGCCATCCAGTCGACCTTCCAACCTATGAGTGAGGACTCGCAGGCTTTACCCGCCGCGAGCCGCTCAGCATAAGGAGGCACGCATGTCGAACGCCACGAATTATGCGCCGCGCGTCGCGCGCCAACACGGCCGTGCGTGGCTGGATGCTGCGCGCGACCTCGCCGACGGCGTGTTGGCCACGACGCGATTCTTCGTCACGCTCGCCGGCTGTGTCACGCTGGTTGCCGCCGCCGCTGTCATCGGCAACGCGTCGCTGCGCGATCGCCTGTTGCAGCATGTGCAGATTACGCCTTCGATGCCGCCGGTCATCGACGGCACGGCAGCGATCGAAGCGAAGCCCGAAGCGGCAGCGGTCCGCATCGCGGTCGTCGACGAAAAGACGCAAGCGCAACAGCGCAACGTGACCCAATATCTGGCCCGTCGCTATCGGGTTGCCGATGAGGCGGTCCGAGTGCTCGTGGCCGCCGCGTACGAAGTCGGGCACGAGATCCGGCTCGACCCGCTGCTGATCCTCGCGGTCATGGCGGTCGAATCGAGCATGAACCCCTTTGCCGAAAGCCCGGTCGGGGCGCAGGGGCTGATGCAGGTCATGACCCGTGTGCACGCCGAGAAATTCGAGCCGCACGGCGGCGAACACGCGGCGCTGGATCCGCTCGCCAATATCAAGGTCGGTTCGGCCATCCTGAGCGATCTGATCCGACGCGGCGGCTCGGTCGAGCGCGGGCTGCAACTGTACGTCGGCGCAGGCAATTTTCCGGACGACGGCGGATACGGGGCGCGTGTGCTCGGCGAACGCGGGCGAATCGCGATGGCCGCCGAAGGCCGAGTGGATGCGGCGATCATGGCAGGTTATCGGGCGGCCCAGGCCGCCGCCGAGGCAAAACCCGTGTCTGCGCGGACGGACGCGACACCGACAAGACCGACCGCAGCGGGAGATCAGGGCAAGGCCGGCAGAGCGGTTTGACGCGGCTGGTTCCGGACGTTGCGATTCTCACGCGGCCGCCGCTCGGCGTGCCGCGAGAAAGGTTTCGAGTCGGGTAATCGCTTCCTGCAGCCGCTCGTAGGCGTTCGCGTACGAGATCCGGACATAGCGCCAAGGTTCGGCACGGCCAAAGTCCCGGCCTGGAACGACGCACACGCCGGTCGCGTGCAACACCTCGAACGCGAACTGCCAGCTGTCGGCCGAAAACCGGCTGACGTCCGCGTAGATGTAAAAGGCGCCGTCGGGAACGACCGGGACGTCGAAGCCGAGACGCCGCAACTGTGGCACCAGAAAGTCGCGCCGCCGCCGGAATTCGGCACGACGCTGTTCGTAGATCGCGATGCTGTCCGGCGCAAAGCAGGCGAGCGCGGCGTGCTGAGCGACCGCCGACGGGCAGATGAACAGGTTCTGCGCGAGCCGTTCGATCGTCGGCACCAGCCCCGGTGGAACGACGAGCCATCCGAGCCGCCATCCGGTCATGTTGAAGTACTTGGAAAAGCTGCTCAAGACGATCGCTTCGTCATCCAGCGAAAGGGCGGTCGTCGGCGGATCGTCGTAGCTGAGGCCCTGATAGATCTCGTCGACGACGACAAAGCCGCCGCGCGCGCGGACGCATGCCAGCAAGTCGCGCAGCGCGTCCGGTCTGATCGACGTGCCGGTCGGATTCGAGGGCGATGCGAGCAGCACGCCGCGCGTCGCCGCGGACCAATGTTCAGCGACCAGTTCGGCCGTGAGCTGGAACCGCGTCTGCGGTCCGCAGGCAAGCAGGCGCGCGCGTCCCTCGAAGGCGGCGACGAAGTGACGATTGCACGGATACGTCGGATCGGGCATCAGCACCTCGGCTTCGCGCTCAAGCAGCGCGGCGAAGGCCAGCAACAGCGCCGCTGAGGCGCCCGCGGTGACGACCACGCGCTGCGGGTCCAGCCGCAGACCGTAGCGCGCGGCATACCAGTCGGCGATGGCCCGTCGCAGCGGGTCGATGCCGAGCGCCGGCGTGTACCGGGTCGCGCCCGCCTCGATCGCCTCGATCGCCGCCCGTTGCACCGGCGCGGGTGCGCCGAAGTCCGGTTCGCCGATGCTCATATGGATCACCGACGCCCCGCCCGCCTCCAGACGGGCGGCCTCCTTGACCACTTCCATCACGTAGAAGGGCTCGATCGATCGCGTGCGGACAGCGGCCTCGGTCATCGACTGGATCCTGCGCAAGGCGCGGATCTTAGCCGTCGCGAGTCGAAGGTCGGTGAGCGCTCGGGCTTGGCGACAGGTTCTCCGCCGTCCGGGTGCGACGATCTCTGTTCTTCTCGACAGGTGAAGTCCTCGGCAAGCGACAAATCATCCTA
>JBBIQI010000062.1:0-16885 GCA_037442465.1 Burkholderiales bacterium | reverse complement strand
TCGCGCAATGGCCGCTGCGCTCGAAACATCGCCGCGCCCCGGCGCGGCTCGTTTCCCGGCGTCCCCCGTGAAATATCCGAGCTAGCCCGACCGCGCCGCCTGCTCCGCGGCGACCAGCAGCAGGATGCCGAGCGCCGCCCCTTCGACGAGCAGACGACCGCCCATGGCATCGATCCGGCGTCGTGCTGCCTCGATGCGCACATCGGCCACGCCGAGCGGCGTTGCCGCACCGTCCGCCCCGTGACGCTCGATACGTATCAGCAGTTGCTCGCCGCGCTCTGCCGTCTCGACGGCGACGCGTTCGGTCGCGCGCGCGCCTTCGGCGACCACTTGCACCACGTTCATCAGCACCTCGTTGAGCTGATCGGGAACGACGACGCTCGCCGGCAGGCCCGCAGCCGGGCGGAATTCGATCGGCGTGGCACGGTAGCGCTGGTCGAAGCGCAGGAAGTCGCACACGGCCTTCACCATCTGGTTGACGTCGACCGGCTCGCGCGCCTCGCTGCGCGCGGAGGCAAAAGCACCCATCTGGCGTGTCATATGCGCGATGCGCCAAGCCTGCTCGATGATCACCTCCGGGTGGCAATCGGAACAGTCGCCGCGTTTCTTGCCTTCGACGATCTCCTGGGCCGCCAGCGTGATCGTCGTCAGCGGATTGCCGACTTCGTGCGAGATCGCCGCCGCCATCGTCGCCAGCGCGGCCATTTTCTCGCGATGCCATTCCTGTTCGCGGCGGGCCGCCTGCGCCTGCGCCAGCGCCTGCCGATCGATGATCCTCTGGCCGATGCGCACGATCAGCAGCAGCGCAACGTACAGCAGCGCGAGCAGTCCGCCGACGATCGCCAGCAGCCAATGCGAACTGGTCTCGACCTTGTGGGCGTTGTCGAGCGCGCGCACGCGCAGCAGTTGCTCCTTCGCGGCCGTCGACGCCGCGATGTTCGCCGAAGTCCGCTTGATCTGCTCCAGCAGCGGTGTCACGTCCGAATAGATCTCGAATACGCCGACGATCGCATCGCCGCCCGGCGCCCGCACCGGCAGATAACTCGAGATCAGGTCGCGGTTCTCGACGACCCGCTCGAACGCGCTGAAGCGGTCGCGGTGCGTCAGTTCGCTCGCCGGCCGCCCGCGGACCGCGCTCTGCCAGCCCAGGTTGTCGCGCTGGTCCTCACCGATCTGGGCGTGCTCGGACGAATACACGGTGATTCCGCGCAGATCGAAGACCTTGATCTTGAACACGTTGCTTCCCCGCATCGCCTCGTAGGCGCGGGCGTCGAGCGCGGCGAAGCCCGGCAGATTCATGATCTGCCGGCCGAGCGCCGCGAAGCAGGCACGTCTGCGCTCGTTCGTCCGGGCGTCGGCCGTTGCCGCGTCGCCGAGCGTGCGGCAATGGTCGATCGGCAGCCGCTGCGCGCGCGCCACCAGCGGAACGAAGTCGTGCTGCCACAGGACGTTGGCAAACACCCGCGCCAGATTGACGTGACCGGCTTCGTGCGCGGCGAGCAGATCGTCGCGGGCCGCCTGTTCGTGCGCGCGCGTCAGCTCCCGCTGCGCTTGCGCGAAGAAGGCCGCCTGCTCGCTCTGCACCTCGTTGAAGAAGGCCGACTCCCTGCGCTCCAGAACGAACAGCGCCGCGCCGACCACCGCAAATGCGGCGAGGCTCGTCAACGTGAAGTAGCGCACCAGCCGAAAGCGCGCCGCAGCGTCGCTGACGGAAGACAGCCGGTCCGCACCGGCAAGCATCTGACTCTGCATGGGACCTCCGTACGGCGGGCGCACCGGCTGGGCGGCCGCGCCCGTCGTGTCGGTTCGCATTGTCCGCTACGCGCGCGCAAGAATGCACCGAGGCATGCCCGGCGGTGCGTTCAGGAGAGGTCAGCCGCCGTCGAGGCGGCTTTGGATGCGCGCTGCCTGGGCGGCAAACGGCCGCGGGTCTGGCGGGAAGCGTCGGGCGGTGGTGGGTGGTACAGGGTTCGAACCTGTGACCCCTGCCGTGTGAAGGCAGTGCTCTACCGCTGAGCTAACCACCCGAAATGCGGCGGCGATTCTAGCAGCGTCCGGCGTGGCCTAGACTTTCGCGGCGATGAACCTCGCCCATTTGCTTGTTCGCACCGCGCGCAGGTTGCCGCAGGTGCCGGCGGTCGTCGAACGCGACCGCATCGCGCTCGACTATGCGGCGCTGGCAGACCGCACGCTGCGCCTGGCGCAGGCGCTGACGGCGCAGCTCGGCGTACGCACCGACGAGCGCGTCGCGCTGGTGATGAAGAACAATGCCGCCTACGTCGAGTTGCTGCATGCGTGCTGGGCGGCGGGCATCTGCGCGATCCCGGTCAACGTCAAGCTGCATCCGAAGGAGATCGCGTTCATTCTGGACGACGCGGCGGCGCGCGTGTGCTTCGTCACCGACGAGGTCGATACCGCCGCGATCGCCGCAGCGCGCACCGGCGGCGCGACCGAGTTCATCGACGTCGACGGCGACGACTACCGGCGACTGCTGGCGTCGGAGCCCGGCGAGGTGCGCGACGTTGCACCCGACGCGCTCGCCTGGCTGTTTTACACGAGCGGCACGACCGGCCGTCCGAAGGGCGTGATGCTGACGCACCGCAACCTGCTCGCGATGGCGCTGAACTACCTGGCCGACGTCGATCACGCCGCAGCGGGCGAGCGGCTGCTGCACGCCGCGCCGATGTCGCACGGCTCCGGCATCTACATCGTTCCGAACGTCGCCGTCGGCGCCACGCAGCTCGTGCCCGCGTCGCGCGGCTTCGACGTCGGCGAGATCGACGCGATCCTCGCCGACACGGACGGCGTCAAGTTCTTCGCCGCGCCAACGATGGTGATGCGGCTCGTCGACGGGCTGCGTGGCGCTGCGCGCGGACTGAAGCTGATCGTCTACGGCGGCGGGCCGATGTACGTCGCCGACTGCCGGCGCGCGCTCGACCGACTCGGCCCCCGGCTGGTGCAGATCTACGGCCAGGGCGAGAGCCCGATGACGATCACCGTGCTGCCGCGCGCCGACCATCTGCGTCGGCCGGACGAAGACGAGGCGAGCTGGCTCGCGCGGCTCGGCTCGGTCGGCCGCGCGCAGACCGGCGTCGAAGTCGCGGTGTTCGATGCCGACGACCGAGCGCTCGCCGCCGGCGACACCGGCGAAGTCGTCGTGCGCGGCGATCCGGTGATGCGCGGCTACCTGAACAACGCCGAGGCCACCGCGCGAACGCTCGCCGGCGGTTGGCTGCACACCGGCGATCTCGGTCGTCTCGACGCGCACGGCTATCTGACGCTGGTCGACCGCAGCAAGGATCTGATCATCTCCGGCGGCAGCAACATCTATCCGCGCGAAGTCGAGGAGGTCCTGCTTGCCCACCCGGCAGTCAAGGAAGTCGCGGTGATCGGCGAGCCCGATCCGCAGTGGGGCGAGGCGGCCGTCGCCGTCGTCGTGCGCGATCCGCGACACGCGTGCACGGCCGCGCAGCTCGACGCGTTCTGCCTGCAACACATCGCGCGCTTCAAGCGGCCGAAGCGCTACGTCTTCGTCGACGAACTGCCGAAGAACGCGACCGGCAAGGTGCTCAAGCGCGAGCTGCGCGAGCGGCTGAAGCGCTGAAAACAGCGGCTGCCGGAACCCGGGGCCACGCCCGTGCGGGCGCTCGGCGTTGTCATCCCGAGCAACGCGAGGGATCTCGGGTTTTCGGACTGCTGAGTCTTCACACGGAGAACACGGAGGACAGGGACAACAGGCTTGCGGTTTTGAGTCTGTCTCCGCGCGCTCCGTGTTCTCCGTGTTTGACAAGCGTCGCGGAAAATCGGCGCCGGCGGATCGGGCAGGCTGCAAGCAAGAGAGCCCGTGTTTGCGGACGGCCGAGATTCCTCGCCTTCGGCTCGGAATGACAAAGCAAGAAGCGGCTCGGTGTTACGAGGCAAGAAGCGGCCCGGTGTGACGAGGCAAGGAGAAGCTCGGTGTGACGAGGCAAGGAGCAGCTCGGAGTGACGAGGCAAGAAGCCGCCCGGTGTGACGAGGGCTGCGGGCGCCGGGCGGTTGCTAGCCCGGATATTTCACGGGGGACGCGGGAATTGCGCGAGCGGATGTGGAATGCGGATTGGCCGAGAGGGGCGCAGTCGAAGGCCCAGTGGCCTTCGCGAGCACTTGAGGCCAAGGCCGCGCCCGCAGACGCCGCGCAAGCCCGCGTAGCCCCGGCGGTACGAATTGGATCGGCAGCCCGCAGCGCGACAGGGGTGATTGACCGAGACAGAACGCACGC
Source organism: Burkholderiales bacterium (assembly GCA_037442465.1). GTDB lineage: Bacteria > Pseudomonadota > Gammaproteobacteria > Burkholderiales > Burkholderiaceae_F > DSNY01. Next base: position 12,626 of record JBBIQI010000062.1, on the reverse strand, counting down.
AAACGGGGGCGACCTCGTGAAATATCCGGGCTAGCGGTAACTCAAGTTGCCTCAGTTGCACTGGCCAGGGACACCGTGGACGGTCCCGTCAGGCCGCGGCCGACCACACCGGCACGCGCCCGATTTCCTTCTCGATCGACGCCAGCACCGCTTCGTGCGCGGCGATCTCCTCGACCGAAGCCGGCAGCACGATCAGCGCCGACGCGTCGATCGGCGTCGTATCGTCCGGATGCGCGGCGCCACCCAATTCGATCGCCAGCGTGTCCTGGCCGCGCGTCATCGCCAGATACACGTCGGCGAGCAGACCGGCGTCCAGCAGCGCGCCGTGCAGCGTGCGATGGGCGTTGTTGACCTGGTAACGCTCGCACAGCGCGTCGAGCGAATTGCGCTTGCCGGGATGCCGCTCGCGCGCCAGTTTCAACGTGTCGATGATCGCCGCGCAGTGCTCGCGAAACGGCGGCCGCCCGAGTCGCGCCAGCTCGGCATCGAGGAATTCGAGGTCGAACGTTGCGTTGTGGATGATCACCTCGGCGCCGCGCACGAATGCGAGCAAATCGTCGACGATGTCGGCGAACTTCGGCTTGTCGGCGAGGAACTCGTCCGTCAGTCCGTGCACCGCCACCGCACCGTCGTCGCTCGCCCTGTCGGGATTGACGTAGTGGTGCAGCCGCCGCTCGGTGATGCGCCGGCCGACGATCTCGATGCAGCCGACTTCGATGATCCGGTGCCCCTCTTTCGCTTCGAGGCCGGTGGTTTCGGTGTCGAGGACGACCTGGCGCATGCTTCACTCCACCCTCGCCGCCGGCCCGTGCGCGGGAACCCCGCCCGCGGGCGCCGGTACCGCCTTGCCACGATCCAGCCACTGCCGCACCAGCGTGTACACGGTCGGCACTACGTACAGCGTCAGCAACGTGCCCAAGGTCAGCCCGCCGACGATCACCCAGCCGATCTGCCGGCGACTTTCCGCGCCGGCGCCGGTGGCGATCGCCAGCGGCACCGCACCGAGCACCATGGCGCCGGTTGTCATCAAAATCGGCCGCAACCGCAGTTCGGCCGCGTGTCTGACCGCGGCGAACAACTGCTCGCCGCGCTCGCGCAACTGGTTGGCGAACTCGACGATCAGGATGCCGTGCTTGGTGATCAAACCCACCAGCGTGATCAGCCCGATCTGGCTGTAGATATTGAGCGTGCCGCCCGCCAGCCACAGCGCCGCCAGCGCCCCGGTCATCGACAGCGGCACCGACAGCATGATCACGAACGGATCGGCAAAGCTTTCGAACTGCGCGGACAGCACCAGGTAGATGAAGATCAACGCCAGCACGAAGGTCAGGTAGATGCCGCCGCGCGTGTCGCGGAACTCGCGCGACTGGCCGTTCAGGTCCGTGGCCGCCGACGGCGGCAGCACGCGGCGTGCGGTTTCGTCCATCGCCGCCAGCGCGTCGCCCAGCGTGTAGCCGGGTGCCACCAGCCCGGTGACGGTCACCGCGCGCAGGCGGTTGAAGTGATTCAGCGACTGCGGCGACACGCTTTCCTGCACCGCGACCACGTTGGCCAGTTGCACCATGCCGCCGTCGCGCGCGCGCACGTAGATGTCGGAGATGTCGTTCGGCCGCGTGCGGTCGCGCGGCGCCACCTGCACGATCACGTCGTACTGCTCGCCGTCGCGCTTGAAGCGCGTGACCTGGCGGCCGCCGAGCATCGACTGCAGCGTCAGCCCCACCGTCTGCACGGCGATACCGAGGTCGGCGAGCTTGTCGCGATTCACTTCCACGCGCAGCTCCGGCGTGTTCAGGCGCAGGTCGGTCTGCAGGTTCTGCACGCCGGGGTACTTCGCCATCTCGGCGATGAAGCGGCCGACGATGCGGTCCAGTTCCGCGTACGGCACCTGCGCCATGATCACGTACTCGATCGGCAGCGCGCGCGGCGACTGGCCGAGCGAGGGTGGGTTGACGGCGAAGCCGATCACGCCCGGCAGTGTCGCGAACCTGGCGTTCAGCTCGCGCGCGATCTCCTGCTGTTTGCGCGTGCGCTCGTCCCACGGTTTCAAGCGCAAGATCGCGTTGCCGAAATCGACCGTCGGGAAGCCGGCGATCGCGTTGTAGGCGACCGCCTCCGGGATCGTCGCGTAATACGCCTCGACCGCGCGCAACTGCTCGGACGTGTAATCGACGGTCGAGCCGGGCGGCGCCTGCAGGCGGCCGAAAATCACGCCGCGATCTTCCAGCGGCGCCAGCTCCGAGCGCAACGCCGCGAACAGCGCGGCCGCCCCGGCGAATGCCAGCGCCCAGCCGGCGAGCACGACCCAGCGATGCGCGAGCACCCACGCCAGCGAGCGCGCGTAACCGGCGGTCAGCGCGTTCAGCAAGCCGTCGATCGCGTTGTACAGCCGCCCGTGCTTGGCTTCATGGCGCAGCAGCTTGCTGCACATCATCGGCGACAGCGTCAGCGCGACGAAGCCCGACACCAGCACGGCGCCGGCCAGCGCGAGCGCGAACTCGATGAACAGCCGCCCGGTGCGGCCGGTGGAAAACGCCAGCGGCGCGAACACCGCCACCAGCGTCAGCGTCATCGCGATCACCGCGAAGCCGATCTCTTTAATGCCCTGGATCGCGGCTTGCACGCGCGGCATGCCGTGCTCGATGTTGCGGTAGATGTTCTCCAGCACGACGATCGCGTCGTCGACGACCAGGCCGATCGCCAGCACCATCGCCAGCAGCGTCAGCGTGTTGATCGTGAAGCCGAACGCGTACATCAGCGCGAACGCCCCCACCAGCGACACCGGGATCGTCACCAGCGGGATCAGCGTGGCGCGGAAGTTGCGCAGGAAAAAGAAGATCACCAGCACGACCAGGATCACCGCCTCGGCCACGGTGGTGAACACCTGCCGGATCGACTGCTCGATGAACACCGAGGAGTCGTACGCGATCGTGATCCGCATGCCGGGCGGCAGCGTCTCGTTGATCTTCGCCACTTCGGCGCGCACCGCGCGCGACAGCTCGAGCGGGTTGCCGGTGGCCTGCTTGACCACCCCCATGTTGATCGACGGCTCGCCCTTGAAGCGCGCGATCACGCGTTCGTTGACCGCGCCGATACGCACGTTGGCCACATCGCGCAGTCGCACCGGATAGCCGTTGACGGTGGCGACGATCGCGTTCTCGAACTGCTGCACCGTCTGCAGGTCGGTGGCGGCGACGATGTTGAACTCGCGCTTGGCCGACTCGATCCGCCCCGACGGCAGCTCGACATTGCCGCGCCGCAGGGCGTCTTCGACGTCCTGCACGGTCAGCCGGTAGCCGGCCAGACGGTCGCGGTCGACCTCGATGCGCATCGCCGGCTTGCGTTCGCCGAAGATCCACACGTCGGCCGCGCCCGGCAGCACCGACAGGCGCGGCTTCACGTACCGGGCCAGATAGTCGGAGACTTCGATCGGCGTGCGGCCGCCCTGCGTGACCGCCATCCAGATGATCGGAAAAGCATCGGCCTCGACCTTGGCGATCACCGGTTCGTCGACGTTGTCCGGCAGCCGCGCGCGCACCCGCGCCACCTTGTCGCGCACGTCGGCGGCGGCCGAGTCCGGGTCGCGCGTGATGCGGAAGCGCACGTCGATGTCGCTGCGCTCGGCGCGCGAGCGCGAGGTCATCAGCTCCACGCCCTCGATGCCGGCGAGCGAATCCTCCAGCACCTTGGTGATCTGCGACTCGACCACTTCGGCCGAGGCGCCCGGATAGGTGGTCGTCACGCTGACGATCGGCTCGTCGATCTTCGGGTACTCGCGCACCGCCAGCCGCGTATACGAGATGACGCCGATCACGACCACCATCAGCGACAGCACGGTCGCCAGCACCGGGCGACGGATGCACAGTTCGAAGAGGCTCATCGGCGTTGGGTGTCCGCGGTCCGGAGTCGCGGGTCAGGACTTGGCGGGCGCGGCCGCGTTCGCCGGCGCACCCGCGGCCGGCTCCCGCCCGCCGTCGGGTTGATTCACCACCCGCACCGGCTGCCCGTCTCGCTGTACGCGCATGCCGGCGGTGACGACCCGATCGCCGACCTTCACGCCTTCGAGCAGCTCGACCTGCGACTCGCGCCGCACGCCGAGCTTGACGCGCACGCGCTTGGCCTTGCCGTCGGCCACGGTGTAGACGAAGAAGTCGTCGCCGAGCGGAACGATCGCTTCTTCCGGCACCAACAGCGCTTCCGCGCGTTCGCCCACGATCACGCGCACGCGCGCGAACATGCCCGGCCGCAGCCGGCCGTCGGTATTGGCGAGCCGTGCGCGCACTTCGAGCGAGCGGCCGCTGGCTTCGATGCGCGGATTGATCGCTTCGATCGCGCCGACATAGCGCGCGCCCGGCAGCGCGTCGGCGACGACCTCGACCGCCTGTCCGACCTTCAACTGCATGAAGTAGCGCTCAGGCAGGCGGAAGTCGACCTTCAGCTGGTGAATGTCCTCGATGTTCACCAGGTCCGTGCCCTCGCGCACATAGTCGCCGAGGCTCACGCTTCGGATGCCGACCACGCCGTCGAAGGGTGCCACGATCAGCATCTTCGCGAGCCGCGCCTCGGCGAGCTTGAGCTTTGCCGCGAGCACGGCGACGTTCGATGCGGCCTGCTCCTGCGCGCTGGAGCTGACGAAGTTCTTGCGCGCGAGATCCTCGGTGCGCTGCAGGTTCGACAGCGCCAGATCGAGCTCCGCGCGCGCCTGCGCGACTTCGGCCTGGTTCAGCGACGCGTCGAGCGCGATCAGCAGTTGCCCGCGCTTGACCGGCTGGCCGTCGCGGAAGGCGATCGTCGCGATTCGCCCCGATACCTCGGGCCGCAACATCACGCTTTCGTTGGAGCGCAGCGAACCGACCGCCTGCAGCTCTTCGCTCACGCGCGTGGGCTGCAGCACGACGATCTCGACCGGCGCAGCACCGCCGCCCGGCCCCGCCTGAGGCGACTTGGCCGGCGCCGCGGCCGCTGCGGTCTTCGCTTCGGCGGCCTTGGATTCGGCCGCGGGCGACGCGCCGCCGCCGCTGCGGTTCAGCCAGTACGCGGCCAAGGCCGCGGCGAGCAGCCCGCCCACAGCCACGATCGTGACCCGGTTCTTGGACATCGCACTCAGATGGGACGGCGAGAATCGGACGGCGACACCGCCGCGGATGGCAGGGTGGCAACTCTAGCACCCGGCCTCGTCACTCGGTCGCGGTTTCACCGCCGCGCAAAATCGCTTCGACCCCGCGATTGGCCAAACGATCCGCGCGCTCGTTGCCCGCGTTACCGGCATGTCCCCTGACCCAGCGCCAGTCGATGTCATGCCGCTGCGCCAGTTCGGCGAGCCGCGCCCACAGATCCGCGTTCTTGACCGCCTTGTTGCCGGCGGTCTTCCAGCCGCGCCGGATCCAGTTCGGTAGCCACTCGGTGACACCGAGCTTGACGTACTGCGAGTCGGTGTGCAGCACGACGCGACAGCGGCGCTTCAGCGATGCGAGCGCCTCGATCACCGCGACGAGCTCCATCCGGTTGTTGGTCGTCTGCGCCTCGCCGCCGAAGAGTTCCTTTTCGTGCACGCCGGACTTCAGGTAGGCGCCCCAGCCGCCCGGCCCCGGATTGCCCTTGCAGGCGCCGTCGGTGTAGATCTCGACGATCGCCCCGGCGTGCGGCGCAGGGGCCGCCGCGTCGTCTGCGTCGAGCTTGACCCCGCGCGCGTGTCTCATCGCCGAGCCGCTTGCGTGATCGCATCGTTGGCGGGCACGTCCGCTTCGTCGACGCGGATGCTGAAAGCCTCACCCGTGGCGGTCGACACCGGCCGTGCCGGCGCGAGCACGGGCCGCAGCGCGTGGTTGCGCTTCCACGCCGGCCCCACCAGCCGCATGCCGCGCACGCGCTTGATCGCGGTGACCAGATACACCGAGCCGAACACCGGCCACCAGCGGTCGCCGGCCTTTTCCATGAAGCGCCAGCGCGCCAACCACTTTTCGCTGCGCGCCCAGGGCGAATAGCACCCGTAGCGGCCGCGGCTCACCTCGAAGGACAACAGCTTCATCCAGTCCTTGATCCGCGGCAACGAGATGAACTGGCCGTCGCGCGGCAGGAACGGCGCCATGCCCAGTCGCGCCAGCATCTGCCGCAGCCCCCACAGGCTCGCCGGATTGAACCCCGTCAGCACGACCTGGCCTTCGGGCACCAGCACGCGGTCGACCTCGCGCAGCACCTGGTGCGGCTCCTCCGCGAACTCCAGGATGTGCGGCATCACGACCAGATCGATCGAGTGCGTCGCGAACGGCAGCTCCTCGTAGCGGGTGATCACCGTCACGCTGCAGTGCGTGCCTGCGCGCTGCGCGTCGGCGGCGAGCAGGCGGTCCGACGCGCAGAAACGCAGCGGCATGCGGTTCTCGCGCAGCGCGTCGAGCTCGGGTAGCCCGAGCTGCAGCGCGTGGTAGCCGAAGATGTCGGCGACCGCCGCGTCGAGCTGCTGCTGTTCCCAGTCGAGCACGTAGCGCCCCGGCGGCGAACGCAAGAACTCCGACAACTTCACGATCGGCGGCGCCGGATCCGCGGCCGGCGGCTCGAGGAAGTTCGGGTCGAAGTGCATTTTCGCGGACAATCCGGGCGTTGCGATTCTTGCTCTGCCGACATGCCTGCCGAAACCGCGCCCAGCGTGCTGCGGATCGAACCGGTCCCGGCGTTCAACGACAACTACCTGTGGCTCGCCTCGCGCGACGGGCTGGCTTTCGTCGTCGATCCGGGCGATGCCGACGCGATCGAAGCCGCGCTCGCCGCGCGCGGCCTGCGGCTTGCCGCCATTGTAGTCACGCATCATCACGGCGATCACACCGGCGGCGTCGCGCAGCTCAAGCGCGCCCACGGCGCCATCGTGTACGGACCCGCCGCGGAGCGAATTCCCGCGCGCGACGTCGGGCTCGCCGAAGGCGATCGCATCGATCTGCTCGGCGTCGTGTTCGACGTGCTCGACGTGCCCGGGCACACGCGCGGCCACATCGCGTATCACGCGCCGTCGATCGAGGCGCTCTTTTGCGGCGACACGCTGTTCGCGGGCGGCTGCGGGCGACTGTTCGAGGGCACGCCCGCGCAGATGCACGCGTCGCTTTCCAGGCTCGCCCAGTTGCCGGAAGCGACCCGCGTGTACTGCGCGCACGAGTACACGGTCGCGAACCTCCGGTTCGCGCGCGCGATCGAGCCCGACAACGCCGCGCTCGCGCGCCGGCTCGCCGACAGCGAAGCCATGCGCGCGCGCGGCGAACCCACGGTGCCTTCGACGATCGCGCTCGAACGCGCGACCAATCCGTTCCTGCGCTGCGACGAACCGGCCGTGCGCGCTGCGGCCGAACGGCGGCGCAAAGGCGCGAGTGCGACCGCGGTCGACACCTTTGCGGCCATCCGCGCATGGAAGGATGTGTACTAGCGCAGCGGCGCTATTCGCGCACTGGCCGCACCGACCGGCCCTTATACTGCCGCCGATGCTGAACAGACCTTTCGCCGGAACCGTCGGCGCGCTGCGCCTTGTTGCGGTCGTCGCGCTGGCCGCGCTGACAAACACCGCGCTGGCCAAGGCCGACGCCGCGCCGGCCGCCGATGCCGTTGACTGCTGGTCCGAGTTGCCACCGTATCTCAGCAGCGTCGCCGATGCGCCGAAGGCCGCGGAGGTGCCGGCACCGCCACCCGTCGCCGAGCCCTCGGGCCCGATCGTTGCTGCCGATCCGGGCGACGTCTGGGACCGCATCCGCAGCGGCTTTGCGTTGCCCGACCTCGCGACGAAACCGGTGGCCACCGCCACGCGCTGGTACCAGGACCGCCCTGACTACATCGACCGCATGGCCAGCCGCGCGAGCCTGTACCTGTATCACATCGTCGAGGAGGTCGAAAAGCGCGGCATGCCGACCGAGCTGGCGCTGCTGCCGTTCATCGAAAGCGCGATGCAGCCCGAGGCCGAATCGCACGCGCGCGCCTCGGGGCTGTGGCAGTTCATTCCGTCGACCGGCAAGCGGTACGCGCTCGAGCAGAACGTGTGGAAGGACGAGCGGCGCGACATCGTCGAATCCACGCGCGCCGCGCTCGACTACCTGCAGGAGCTGCACGACGAATTCGGCGACTGGCATCTGGCGCTCGCCGCCTACAACATGGGCGAAGGCGGGCTCGCGCGCGCGATCGCGCGCAACCGCCGCGCAAAGAAGCCAACCGACTACGCGAGTCTGCGGCTGCCGCGCGAGACGCAGTTCTACGTGCCCAAGCTGCAGGCGATCAAGAACATCGTGCGCGATCCGCAGGCGCACGGCATCACGCTGCCGGCGATCCGCAACGAGCCGTACTTCGTCACGATCACCAAGACGCGCGACATCGACGTGACGACCGCCGCCGAGCTGGCCGAGATGCCGCTCGAGCAGTTTCTCGCGCTCAATCCCTCGTTCAATCGGCCGGTGATCCTCGGCGCCGCGCAGCCCACGCTGCTGCTGCCCGCCGACCGCGTCGAGACCTTCCGCTCGAATCTCGCCGCGTACGAGGCCACCGGCCAGCCGCTCGCGAGCTGGACCGCGTACACGCTCAAGCCCAACGAGACGCTCGCCAAGGTCGCCGAACGCGCGGGCATCAGCGAACAGAAGCTGCGCGAGGCCAACCGCGTGCCGCCGCGCTACAAGCTGGCGGCCGGCTCGACGATCCTGATTCCGCGCGACGAAACGATGGACGAAGACATCGCGCCGGAACTGCTGCGCGCGAGCTTCACGCTCGTGCCCGACGGCCGCAACCTGCGGCAGATCACTTATCGCGTGCGGCGCGGCGACACGCTGGAGAAGGTCGCGCGCCGCTGGAACGTCCGCCCGGACGAAATCGTCGCGTGGAACCGGCTGCGCTCCGAGGATCTGTTCGCGGGCCAGCGGCTGCGGCTGACCGTCGCCGTGCACCCCGCACCGAAGAAGGCCGCCACCCCCGCCAAGAAGTCCGCAGCGAGTGCCAAGCTGCACGCAACCGCGCGCAAGTCCGCCGCGCGCAGCATCGCCAACATCGCGGGTGCGCGGCGCTGACGCGCAGCCTGCGATCCAAGACGAAAGAACTTCCCCGATGGGTTTCCTGTCCGGCAAACGCATCCTGATCACCGGCCTGCTGTCGAACCGCTCGATCGCCTACGGCATCGCGCAGGCGTGCTACCGCGAAGGCGCCGAACTCGCCTTCACCTACGTCGGCGAACGCTTCCGCGAGCGCATCGAGGAGTTCGCGCGCGAGTTCGGCTCCAAGCTCGTGTTTGCCTGCGACGTCGCCGACGACGCGCAGATCGCCGCGACCTTCGACGGCCTCGCCAAGCACTGGGACGGGCTCGACGGGCTCGTGCACTCGATCGGCTTCGCGCCGCGCGAGGCGATCTCGGGCAGCTTTCTCGACGGGCTGACGCGCGAGAACTTCCGCATCGCGCACGACATTTCCGCCTACAGCTTTCCCGCGCTCGCCAAGGCCGCGCTGCCGCTGATGGCGGGCCGGCCGGCGTCGCTCGTCACGCTGACGTATCTGGGCGCCGAACGCGTCGTGCCCCACTACAACACGATGGGGCTCGCCAAGGCCTCGCTCGAGGCCGCCGTGCGCTATCTGGCCGCCGACCTCGGACCCAAGGGCATCCGCGTCAACGGCATCTCCGCGGGTCCGATCAAGACGCTCGCCGCCAGCGGCATCAAGGGCTTCTCGCGCATGCTCGAGTTCAACGAGAAGAACTCGCCGCTGCGGCGGAACGTCACGATCGAGGAAGTCGGCAACGTCGCCGCCTTCCTGCTGTCCGATCTCGCGTCCGGGATGACCGGCGAGATCACTTACGTCGACGCCGGCTTCCGCGCGATCGCCTTCGGGCTCGCGGCGGTCGGCGCCGAATAGCTCAACGATTCGACCGGAGTCTGCCGTGGCCGATACACGCGAACTCGATATCGCGATGGACGCGACCTCGCTGTACCGCGAGGAGATCTACACCGACCGCAAGGTGGGCACGATCCGCGCGATGGTGCCGGTGACCGCGATGGGTGCGATCGACGGCTCGCGCCCGGTGCTGTACTCGGGCGAGGCGCAGATCGTGACGCAGTTGGGCCCGTTGCCGATCAGCTTCGAGATCGAAGCGAAGACGCTTGCCGAAGCGGTCGAGCGCTACGCCGACACCGCCAAGGTAGCGATCGAGCGCACGATCAAGGAGCTGCAGGAGATGCGCCGCCAGGCCGCCTCTGGTCTCGTGATCCCCGGCGCCGGCGGCGGACTCGGCGGCCCTGGCGGCCTGCCGCCGATGGGTCGCGGCGGCGGCAAGATCCAGCTTCCCTGAGCCGCACTCAAGCCCGCTTCGCACCAAACTTCCGGCGTTGCCCCTTTTTCTTGTCATCGCGACTGCCGGTTTTTCGTCGCGACCGCTGGCGTTGTCATCGCGACCGCGACCCTTGTCATCCCGAGCGAAGCGAGGGATCTCAGCGACGGGAACGGCTGAGATTCCTCGCCTTCGGCTCGGAATGACGAGTGGTAATGGTATCGGAACGGCGAGTGGTAATGGCGTCGGAATGACGAGTGGCGATGGTGTCGGAATCACGAGTTTGATTGGCGCGGAGTGACGAGTCTCATGGTCTTTGAAGGAGGCGTGTCCTCGGATCAGAGCAACGAGTGCCATCGGCTCCGAGCGACGAGTGACATTAGCTCGGAGCGCCTCCATCGGCTCCGAGTGACAAGGGCCCTTTGTCATCCCGAGCGAAGCGAGGGATCTCGGCAATGCGAACGGCTGAGATTCCTCGCCTTCGGCTCGGAATGACGAGCGTGATCGGCTCGAAATGACGCCCGTTCATGGTGTCGGAATGACGAGGGTGATCGCCTCGGAATAAGAAGTGCGATCGGCCCGGAGTGACGAGTGCGATCGGCCCGGGGTGACGCGTGCGATTGGCTTGGAGTGACGAAGGGCGCGGATCGGACGGGCCACGCGTGGCCAAACGCCCGTGGCACCGGTTCAACCACGAGACGCGGACGACGCGCAGAAGTGCATCGGTCTGTGTCGGCGTTGTCCGCCGCAAGACCGCGGTTTTCGAAGGGTCAAGCGCCGCCCTCTTCGCGCGCCTCTCGGCTCTGATCCGCGTCAAGGGCGCCGCGACGCGCGCATGACAGCATCGGCGCTTCGTTGCGGCGCGTGCGCCGCGAAGGAATCGTCATGCAACTCGGTGAAGCGCTCACGCGCGCGCTCGCGGCGCACGGCGCCACGGAAATCTTCGGCATCCCCGGCGACTTCGCGCTGCCGCTGTTCAAGTCGTTCGAAGACAGCGGCATCCTGCCGCTGTACACGCTGAGCCACGAGCCCGCGGTCGGCTTTGCGGCTGACGCCTCCGCGCGGATGCGCTGCCGTCCGGGCGTGGCCGCGGTGACCTACGGCGCAGGCGCGCTGAACATGGTCAACGCGGTCGCCGGCGCGTACGCGGAAAAGTCGCCCGTCGTCGTGATCTCGGGCGCGCCCGGCGCGCGCGAACGGGCGAGCGGGCTGTCGCCGCATCACCAGGGCCGCACGCTCGACTCGCAACTGCACGTCTTTTCCGAGATCACCTGCGATCAAGCGCAGTTGACCGACGCGGCGAGCGCGCCGAGCGAGATCGCGCGCGTGCTCGCCAACTGCATCCGCCATTCGCAGCCGGTCTACATCGAAGTGCCGCGCGACATGGTCAGCGCCGAATGCGGCGCCGTGGCGCGCGCGCCCGAGCCGCCGCTGGACCGCGAAGCGCTCGCCGCCTGCGCCGACGAAATCCTCGCACGGCTGGCCGCCGCAAAGTCGCCGGCGCTGATGGTCGGCGTCGAAGTGCGCCGCTACGCGCTCGAGGCGCGCGTCGCCGAACTCGCGCGGCGTCTGCAGTTGCCGGTCGTCACGAGCTTCATGGGGCGCGGACTGCTCGCCGATTCGGGCGCGCCGGTGCTCGGCACCTATCTCGGCGCCGCCGGCGCGCCCGCGGTCACGCGCGTCGTCGAGGAATCCGACGGCCTGCTGCTGCTCGGCGTGATCCTGTCGGACACCAACTTCGGCGTCTCGGAGAAGAAGATCGACCTGCGCCGCGCGATCCACGCGTTCGATGGCCGCGTGACACTCGGCTATCACGTCTATCCGGACGCGCCGCTCGCCGCGCTGGTCGACGCGCTGCTCGAACGGCTGCCGCCGCCGGCTTCGGCGCCGCGCACCGACGCCGCCGCGCCGGCTCGCGCAGGACGCGCAGACGCTCGCGCCGATCGATATCGCCGTCGCGATCAACGACCTGATGGCCACGCGCGGCCGCATGCCGATCGCCTCCGACGTCGGCGACTGCCTGTTCACCGCGCTCGACATCAAGCACACCGCACTGGTCGCACCGGGCTACTACGCGACGATGGGCTTCGGAATCCCCGCCGCGCTCGGGCTGCAGGCGGCGACCGGGCAGCGGCCGCTCGTGCTCGTCGGCGACGGCGCGTTCCAAATGACCGGCATGGAACTCGGCAACTGCCGGCGCTATGGCTGGGACCCGATCGTGATCGTGTTCAACAACGCGAGCTGGGAGATGCTGCGCGCGTTCCAGCCCGAATCGCGCTTCAACGATCTCGGCCACTGGAACTACGCGGCGCTGGCCAATGCACTCGGCGGCGACGGCGTGCGCGTGGCCACGCGCGGC
>JBBIQI010000061.1:0-16899 GCA_037442465.1 Burkholderiales bacterium | reverse complement strand
GCGTCGCCGGCGCGGCATTGCGGGCTTGCGCCTTGCGCCAGCGCGAGACAACCCGGCGAATCGCGGCTTGACCCGCCGGGTGAGCGCAGTCCAAGCCGCACACGCCGGTCGCACGACGCACTTGCGCGAAACTGCATGGGCGAACTGCCGGATTCAGGGTGAACGACCTGAAAGCGCTGGGGGTGCTGCGCGATTCGCTCGAACGTCGCGCGCAACGCGTCGAGGAATTCGCGTCCCAGCCCCGGCCGTTGACCCTCGTACCAGTCGAAGGCGTCCTCGATGTCCCGGGTCGCCGCAGGCCGGACGAGCAACGGACTCCCGTCGGTCGGTGTCGCAGCCGGTCGAACACTGCTTCCGCGGGCAGACCGGTCGGTCCTTCGCGTTCGAGGTCATCGAGGCGGCGGTCGAGCTCTTGGCGTTGGGCCCTCGTCAACGGAATCGACTCGGCGCGGGACGACAGGCTGTCCCATGGCTTCTCGAAGCGCTGCGGCCGCTGTTCTTGACTCAACGCTTCGATGTCGATCATGAAGTTCGTTCTCCTGCTGCGACGGCACCTGTCCAACACCGCGGCGTTGGCACGGATCCGCCGGCACGACGGGCGCTCGCGGCTCAATCGACCACCGTCACGCTCTCCGGCGGCGCCGCGGGTCTTGCGCGCGGCGCGAACTGAGCGAGTGCCACGCCGCCGAGCGTGATCGCGGCGCCCGCGATCTTGATCAGCGTGTAGCCTTCGCCGGTAGCGAACCATGCAACCACACCGGCGACCGGCGGCATCAGGTACAGCAGCGGCGCGGTGCGCGCGACGCCGCGCACGCCGTTGACCCAGCCCCAGACGATCCAGCCGAAGAACGCCGAGACGATCACCGCCCACGCGAGCCCCGCCCAGATCGCGGGCGTCACCGCCGCCCAGTCGACGGCGAGACCCGCAGGCGCGGAAAGCAGCACCAGCGGCACCGCGCCGATCAGCGTCGTGTACGCCATCACCACCACGCCGCCGTGCCGCTCGAACGCGGGCTTCGCGGCGACCGTGTACGCGGAGAAGAACGCCGCGGCGACCAGCAGCACGAGATCGCCGCCGCCCGCGCGCCACTGCGCGCCGAGCAGCTTGTCGGACAGGAACACGAGCACGCCGGCACACGCGACCGCCACCCCCGCGACCTGCGCGCGCGTTAACCGCTCCGCGCCGGTGAGCCGCAGGATCAGCAGCGTGAACACCGGTCCGCACGCGAGGATCAACGAGCTGGAGAACGCGGTCGACCAGTGGATGCCGAAGGTCACCAGCCCCACGTGCAGCACGTGTCCGAGCGCCGCGAGCCGCGCCAGCGCCCACCATTCGTCGCGCGCGAGCCGCGGCCAGCGCCGCCCGTAGCGCTGCCACAGCAGCGCCACGGCGGCGAGCGGCATGATCAGGTAGCGCGCGAACAGAAATCCGCCGGGGCCCAATGCCGCGAACACGGCTTTCTGCACCGAGAAGTTGGCACCCCAGACGAGGATCAGCCCCAGTGCGAGCAACAGCGCGGCGCGCTGCCTTGCGTCGGAGTTCGGTGTCGGTTCGATCGTGGTGGTTGGGAAAGGTTGGGGCGAAGACATGGGGGTGGGAACGAGGTGCGGATTCTGCACGCGCTGCCGGCGTAATGAGACGTCGGCCGCGCCGCTGCTGCGCCCACGATCGAACCGAGATCGGGGGCGCGTGCAACGCGCGACGTCAGCGGCTCACGCGAGCTGCAATCGCACGACCGGCCGCTGCGGCTTGCGGCGCGCGACTTCCTTGAATCCGGCCGCGTCGTACATCGACTTCGCGCCGAACCACATCGATTCGTCGCTCGCGCGGTCGGGCTTGTCGACCGGGTAGGCCTCGAGCAGCCGCGCGCCGCGCTTCTTCGCGTAGGCGATCGCGCCGCCGAGCAGCGCGCGCGCGATACCTTGGCCGCGGTGCTCGCCCGGCACGACGAAGCAGACGATCGACCAGACCCGCTGATCGTCGACCGGCTTCATCACGGGCGAGCGCTGCAGCTTGGCGAAGTCTTCGCGCGGCCCGAGCGACACCCAGCCGACCGGCTTGCGGCCGAGGTAGCCGATGAGGCCTGGCGGTTCGCCCGCATCGACCAGCGCGCGCAGCTCGGCGCGGTTGGCCTGCGCGTGAGTCGTTCCGGCGGGCAGCGAACCGCGCGAGCCGCTGCGGCGGTAGTACATGCACCAGCAGTTACGCGCGACCGAGCAGCCTCTCGCGTTGAAAACCGCTTCGAGATCGGGCCAGCGTTCGGGCGTGAGCGGGCGAACGATGAGCCGAGGGGCGGCGGTTCGCAGCGTTGGACGTGGCGCACGTTTGGCCGCAGGCGGGCGTCGTTTCGAAAGCACGGTCGGACCTCCTTGAACACGGCGCGACAGCGCATCGCTTCCGGGGCGCAACCGTATGCCGTGCCTATTGACCATTACCCAAATCCGGCAGTTGGCGACTTGTCGTCCGTTCACTGCGCTGCCCCGGGTCACGCCGAGCCGAGGTTCCTCGTCATTCCGAGCCGAAGGCGAGGAATCTCACCCGCTCGCTGCGCCGAGATCCCTCGGCTTCGCTCGGGATGACGGAACCGGCGACAGCCGGCGCGAAGCGAACTCGCAAGGTGGCGGTGTCACGAGCTTGCGCAATTCTCGACAGAACGTGTCTCAAGATCCCACCGCGACCGCCGCGGATTCTGAAATGGCTTCTACAGCGTGAACGCCATCTTCGTCACCAGCGCCCCCGGCACGCGGCTCGTCTGCACCGAGCGCGCGCCGTAAGTGCGCGCATCCATCGTCCACTGCGGTTCGCGCGTCAACGCTTCGAGGTTCGCGCCGAGCAGGCGATACAGCGTGTCGTCGAAGCGCATCACGTTGACCGGCGCAACGATCTGGCCGTGCTCGACCCAGAACGTCGCGAAGCGCGTCAGCCCCGTGATGCGACCGCTCGGGCGGTCGGAGAAGTTCAGGTAGTGCAAGTTGCCGATCGCCAGGCCCGTGTCGAGCGCCGCCAGCGCGTGCGATTCGGGCAGCAGGCC
The DNA here is from genome assembly GCA_037442465.1 of Burkholderiales bacterium. GTDB lineage: Bacteria > Pseudomonadota > Gammaproteobacteria > Burkholderiales > Burkholderiaceae_F > DSNY01. The sequence continues at coordinate 13,867 of JBBIQI010000061.1, read as the reverse complement.
GCCGCTCATCGCCATCGACTGCATCGCTTCGTCGTCACTTGCGCCGTTGGTTTCGATGCCGTACTCCTTCGCCGTGCGCGGGCTGACCAGGCTGCCGGCGTGGCGGCCTTGTTGGATCAGCGCGACCGACTGCGGGCGCGCGAAGCCCGCTTCGTCGAACGCGGGGGCGAGGCCGCCGGCGATGTCTTCGCGCACGGTCACGAGCGGCGACAGCGGCGCTTCGCCGTCGACGAGCTTCTGCAGGCAGCTCTGCTTGGTCCGCTGCGCCTTGGCCGACACGCCGGACCAGTTCAGCATCTGCGTCAACTCGTCGACCGCGGCGGGCGCCAGATACGCGCGGTATTCGCCCGGCTCGATCGTGCGCGGCGGTCTGGACAGGTACTCGAGCTGTGCGCGGCCGGCGTCGATGCGGCGCGCGAGCTCCGTTGCGTCCCAGCGGCTCCCCGCCCACGCGCATTTCACCGCCTTGTCGGCCGCGTAATACAGCGACCAGTCGAACAGGAACGCGTCGACCGCATGCCAATGCCGGCTGCCCAGTGAATTGGCAAACCCGCGGTAGATCGGTCCGCTGGCGAGCAGACCTACGAGGTCGGCACCCCGCGCGGTCGCGGTGATCTCGCCGATCGCCTCGGCCGCGGAGGGAAGGCGGCCGCGGTCCTCGCGGTTGGAGCTCGTCGCATCGGTCGCGTACAGCAGGTACGGGTCCGCCGGCAGCGTGCGCAGCTCGTCGCGCAGCGCGCCGATCGCTTCCGCCACGCGCGCACGGTCCTGCGCCGGGTTGCCGCTGAGCGTGAGCGTCGCGTTGTTGCGGCGGCCGGACCAGATCACCGACAACGTGAGCTGCGCCTGCCGCACGCTCAGCGGCTGCCGCACCTGCGCGCGGTTGAAGCGCACGAAGTCGGTTTCCTCGCCCGCGAAGTTCGCCAGCAGCACTTCGTCGCCGCGCAGTTGCGCAATCGCGTGCTCGGCGAGTTCAAAAAAAGCTTGCTTCATCGTCTGCTGCGAAGATCGCTTCTGTGGACCATGACTCATTCTCGGGACACGTGCCAACCGCTCGGCGTGCGCATGCCTCGGCCCTCGCCATTCCGAGCCAAGGGCGAGGAATCTGCGCTGCTCGCAGTGCCGAGATCCCTCGCTGCGCTCGGGATGACGGAACCGGCGACAGCCGGCGCGAAGCGAACTTGCAAGGTGGCGGTGTCACGAGGTTGCGTAATCCTCGATAAACGCCGAGGGCATCGAGAACACCGAGGAAAGGGCGAAGTTCTTTCCGTGCCTCTGCGGTTCGGGTCGGGCCCGGCCAAAGGCTGAACAGTCCGTCGCGCGCAGAGGCACAAAGGACAACGAATTCATTCTCGCTGTGCTTGGTGTCCTCAGTGATGAGCACGATCGTTCACCGCTCCGCGCCGAATACGTCCACGCCGGTGAAGCGGCACACCGGGCTTGCATGGCCGACGCGGATCGCCTGGTTCGGTTCGCCCTTGCCGCAATACGGCGTGCCCATGACTTCGACCGTCTCGGGGCGGCCGACCATCGCGAGCGAGCGCCAGAACGTAGCGCTGATGCCGCGGTAGTTCGGATCGCGCACCACTTCGGCCAGCCGGCCGTTGCGGATCATCTGCCCCCATTCGCAGCCGAACTGGAACTTGTTGCGCGAGTCGTCGATCGACCACGAGCGGTTGGTCTTCATCAGCACGCCAAGTTCGGTCGCGGCGATCATTTCGTCGAGCGTGCTCGTGCCGGGCTCGACGTTCAGGTTGCTCATGCGGTCGATCGGCGGGCGGTTCCAGGCGCACGCGCGCGCGGTCGCCACGCCGGCGATGTCGGGACGCTGGCGCCGTGCGCGCTGCTGCGAACTCGCGCCGCCGAGCGGACGCAGCAGCAACCCGTCCTTGATCAGGTACTCGCGCCGCGCCGGCGCACCTTCGTCGTCGAAGGCAAAGCTCGCGAACTCCTCGGGCCGAGTCGGATCGAACGTGACGTTCAGCAGCGGCGAGCCGTACCGATACGTGCCGAACATGTCGAGCGTGACGAAGCTCGTGCCGGCGTAGTTGCGCTCGTCGCCGAGGATGCGGTCGAGTTCGAGCGGATGCCCGATCGACTCGTGGATCTGCAGCATCATCTGGTCGGGCATCAGCACGACGTCCATCGTACCGCTCGGGCAGTTGGGCGCGGCGAGCAGTTGCAGCGCCTCTTCGGCGGTGAGCCGGCCGCTGCCGATGAATCCCGAACGCTCGACGATCTCGAAGCCGCCCTGCTGGCAATAGCCGTTGTAGCGGCCGCCCCACGAGCGCGTCTGCGTCACGCCGCCCTCGTGCGCAGTCACGTGCAGCCCGGGCACGGTGAACTCCCATTGCTGGAAGGTCTCGCCGCCGTCGGCGGTGGCGATGAGCTGGCGCGTGCGCGTGGTCCACAGCGAGGCGGCCCAATCGACGATGCGGCCGTCGAGCCGGCACGCGGTCGATTCGCGCATCAGCAGCTCGATGCGCTCGGCCTTGCTCGCGCGCAGCGGTTTGGCCACCGGCGTCGCGTAGCGCCCGTTCGGGCGCGGCAGCGCGGGCGTTGCACCGTCGAACACCGAACGGCCGCGCGCGAGCCGCGCCCATTCGTGCGCGCGCGCGATCGCGTCCTTCAGCCCCGCATCGCTGAGATCGCCAGTCGCCGCGTAGCCGACGCCGTCGCCGTCGACCACCGTGACCATCGCGCCGCGATCGCGCGATGCCTGCACCGGCTCGGGCACGTCCTGACGTACCGAGATCATCTCGGCGTCTTCTTCGACGACGCGGATCGAGCAGTGATCCACCGCCGGCGCAAGCGCTCTGAATCGACTGGCGACGTGTTCCATCCGCCCCCCGGAATCCCGCGAATGCGAAAACGCGGATTTCAACACAGAGGCACGGAGGGCGCGCAGTCGGCGTAGCCCCGGCGATACGGAACGGATTGCGCTCGGCGAACCGCAAGTGCCTGTCGAAGGAAAAGAAAGTACGCACGCGGGGGCGACCTCGTGAAACATCCGGGCTAGGGTCGAACCCCGGTCTGCGAACGAACGCCGAAGGATTCGCCACCGAGACCCGGACAGCTCCGCGGCGCGCGAAGGACGTTTGCCGTGCCGTCCGAGTGTCGGTGGTCACAGCGCCTTTGTCGATTGGCGCAGCGTCGGCGAGGCGGCTACAGCGCAGCCGGCAGTGCGACGCCGAACCGCTCTGCCCACGGTGCGAGCGCGGGCAGGATGTCGGCGTTCAGCGCGACACCCCGCTCGAGTTGCTCGCGCCGGCGCGCCAGGCCGCGTTCGCCGGGCAGCCGGACGCGATCGAAGCCGGCGCGCGGCGGATTCGTGCGGCATGCTTCGCGCAGCCATTCGGCCTGGCGGACGAAGTCGTCGGCGCCGCCGAAGGCGGCCGGATCGAGCGCCTGAACGAACACCGTCGCACCCCAACCTTCCTTCGCATCGGCGCGGCCGAAGCCGGCCAACCCCGCCGTCAGCGCCTCGATCATCAGCGCGAGCCCGTAGCCCTTGTGACCCGCGTCGAGTCCGCCAAGCGGCAGGATCGTGCCCGCCGGATCGGCGAACAGCACCGCGGGATCGTCCGTTGCAGCGCCCTGCGCGTCGAGCAGCCACGGATGCGAGAACCTGCGCCCCTGACGATGCAGTCGCGCACTCATGCCGTTGGTCGTGATCGATGCGGAGATGTCGATCAGCACCGGATCGCCGGCCGTCGGAAAACCGCAAGCAATCGGATCGGGCGTGACGAACGCGCGCGTGCCGCCGAACGGCGCCACGCTCGCCGCGTTCGGATCCGAGCAGGCGAGCAGCAACACCAGCCCCTGATCGGTCGCGCGCTGCGGGTACGCGGCCAGACAGCCGATGTGGTGGCTGCGGCGGACGACCACCGTGCCGGTCCCGTACGTGCGCGCGCGCTCGATCGCCGCATCGACCGCGCGGCGGGTCAGCCACGGGCCCGGAAGCCGCCGTCCGTCCCACGTTGCCGCGGCGGGGCGCTCATTGACGATCGCGTATCCGCCGTCGCGCCGCATCGCACCGCGTTCGATTTCCGCGAGGTAAGGCGCGAGCAGCGCGAGCCCATGCGTGTCATGCCCGAGCAGATCGCCTTCGAGCAGCACTTCGGCGACGTCGGCGGCGATCGGCGCGGCCACGCCGGCGCGCGCGAGCAGTTCGCGTGCGCAGTCGAGCAGCGCCCGCGCTGCGTACCGCGGCAAATCGGCGGCCGACTGCGTCATGTGCCCCCGCCGGCGGACCCGGGAAATCCCGCATTCGAGAAAGATGCAGGGGTGGATGTCATCGGTGCCGGAAATGGGTGAAACATGAAACTCTCCCGTGCACCCCGCTTCGCGAGCGGGCGAGCGGAGACGGACGAACCGTCAAGCCCGTCGACTCGGATACCCAGCGAGCACCCGTAACGAACGAGAGGAAAGCCGTCGCGCTGCGCACAGCGAGCCTCCGACCGCTGGATCAATACACCGCGCGCCCGCCCGACAGGTCAAACGCGGCGCCGGTGGAAAACGAGCACTCCTCGGTGCACAGCCAGGCGACCATCGCCGCGATCTCGTCGACCTCGCCGAAGCGCCCCATCGGGATCTTCGACAGCATGTAGTCGATGTGCGAGGGCGTCATCTGGCTGAACATGCCCGTCTTCACCGCAGCCGGCGTCACGCAGTTGACGCGGATGCCGGTGGTGGCCAGCTCCTTGCCGAGCGACTTGGTCAGCGCAATCACCGCCGCCTTCGACGCGCTGTATGCGCTCGCGTTCGGGTTGCCTTCCTTGCCGGCGATCGAGGCGATGTTCACGATGCGGCCGTAGCCTTTGCCGCCGTCGTGCGCGCGCATGTGCGTGACGAGCGCGCGGTTGCAGAGGAACACTCCCGTCAGATTGACGTCAATGACCTGCTGCCACGCGGCCAACGGATATTGCTCCACCGTGGTGTTCGGCCCCGTGATGCCCGCGCTGCAGACCAGCGCATCGATGCGGCCGAGCGCGGCCACGCTGGCGTCGCGCGCCGCGGCCACGGCGGCTTCGTCGGTCACGTCGACCGTGTGCCCATGATGTCCGTTGCCGAGCTCCTTCAGCGCGCGCTCGAGCGCTTCGGCGTCGCGGTCCCACAGCGACACGCGCGCGCCCGAGGCGGCGAGCCGCCGCGCGGTGGCCAGCCCGATACCCGCGGCGCCGCCCGTGACGATCGCGCCGCGCCCCTGCATGTCGAGTCGATTCACGCCGCCTCCCCCAATCGCTGTTGGCAGCGACTATACCGCGCGGCCGCCAAATTGGCCTGACCACTTGACCGCTTGGTCTTGACCCGCGCAGCGGCCGCGGGCTACAGTGCGCCGGCGCGGCGTCGACGGCGCACGGCGACGATCAGAAAAGCACGAGGAGACGACGACATGTCCGGGGGATCGGACCCGAACGGCGGGGGCGCGCGCCGCAAAGGCGCGAAAGCGCGCCGCAGCCAGGCCTGGTTCGGGCGGCTCGACCGCGACGGCTTCATCTACCGCTCGTGGATGAAGAACCGCGGCATTCCGCACGATCAGTTCGACGGGCGCCCCGTGATCGGCATCTGCAACACGTGGTCGGAGCTGACCCCGTGCAACACGCACTTCCGCGTGCTCGCCGAGCACGTCAAGCATGGCGTACTTGAAGCGGGCGGCTTTCCGCTCGAATTCCCGGTCATGTCGCTCGGCGAGACGCTGATGCGGCCGACGACGATGCTGTTCCGCAATCTCGTCAGCATGGACGTCGAGGAATCGATCCGCGCCAACCCGCTCGACGGCGTGGTGCTGCTGATGGGCTGCGACAAGACCACGCCGGCGCTGCTGATGGGCGCGGCCAGCGTGGACCTGCCGACGATCGGCGTGTCCGGCGGGCCGATGCTGTCGGGCAAGTACCGCGGCGGCGAACTGGGATCGGGTACCGGCGTCTGGCAGATGAGCGAAGCGGTGCGCGCCGGCGAGATGTCGCAGGCGGACTTTTTCGAGGCCGAAAGCTGCATGCACCGCTCGCACGGCCACTGCATGACGATGGGCACCGCGTCGACGATGGCCTCGATGGTCGAAGCACTCGGCATGGGGCTGCCGGGCAACGCGGCGATCCCGGCGGTGGACGCGCGGCGCAACGTGCTGGCGCGGATGGCGGGCCGCCGCATCGTGCAGATGGTCGAGGAGGATCTCGTGATGTCGAAGGTCCTGACGCGCGCCGCGTTCGAAAACGCGATCCGCGTCAATGCCGCGATCGGCGGCTCGACCAACGCGGTGATCCACCTGCTCGCGCTGGCCGGCCGTGTGGGGGTCGCACTGTCGCTCGACGACTGGGACGCGCTCGGCCACGATCTGCCGTGCCTCGTGGACCTGCAGCCCTCGGGCCAGTACCTGATGGAGGACTTCTATTACGCGGGCGGGCTGCCGGCGGTGATCCGCGAGCTGGGTCCGGTGTTGAACCGCGACGCGCTGACGGTCAATGGCAGGACGATCTGGGACAACAACAAGGATGCGCCGCGCTGGGATCTCGAGGGAAAGAAGCGCGTGATCCGGCCGCTGACCGACCCGTTCAAGAAGCAGGCGGGCATCGCCGTGCTGCGCGGCAATCTGTGCCCGGACGGCGCGGTGATCAAGCCGTCGGCGGCGACGCCCGCGCTGATGAAGCACCGCGGCCGCGCGGTCGTGTTCGAGACGAGCGACGAGATGCACGCCAAGGTCGAGGATGAGAGTCTCGACGTGAAGCCCGACGACATCCTCGTGCTGAAGAACTGCGGGCCCAAGGGCTACCCCGGCATGGCCGAGGTCGGCAACATGCCGATTCCGAAGAAGCTCGTGCGCCAGGGCATCACCGACATGGTGCGCATCTCGGATGCGCGGATGAGCGGCACCGCGTACGGCACCGTCGTGCTGCACGTCGCGCCCGAGGCGTCGGCCGGCGGCAACCTCGCGCTCGTGAAAAACGGCGACATGATCGAGCTGGACGTCGAGAAGCGCCGGCTGCACCTCGAAGTCAGCGACGCGGAGCTCGCGCGCCGGCGCGCGCAGTGGAAGCCGCCGCAACCGCCGATGAGCCGCGGCTACGTGAGGCTGTATTTCGATCACGTGCAGCAGGCCAACCGCGGCGCCGATCTCGACTTCCTTGTCGGTTCGAGCGGGTCGGCGGTGGCGAAGGACAACCACTGAGAATGTCGCCGCTGGCCTCGTTCGCCGAAGCGTCGCTGCCGCGAAAGCGGGCGTCCGGCGTTGTCCGCTCGGAGTCGTCCGGGTCCCTGCTTGCGCGAGGGCGACGCGCGTCCGTGATCGTCGTTGCCGCATGAACGTCCTGATCACCGACTTCGACTTCCCGTCGCTCGCGCTCGAGCAGTCGCTGTTCGCCGAGGCCGGCTGGACCGTGAAATCGGCGCAGTGCCGCACCGAAGGCGACGTGATCGAGGCCGCGCGCGACTGCGACGCGTTGCTCGTGCAGTACGCGCCGGTGACCGACCGCGTGCTGGCCGCGTTGCCGCGCGTTGGCATCGTCAGCCGGTATGGCGCCGGTTACGACACGATCGACACGGCCGCGTGCGCGCGGCGCGGTGTCTGGCTCGCGAACTCGCCCGACTATGGGGTCGGCGAGGTCGCCACGCATGCGCTGGCGATGGCGCTGGCGCTGCTGCGGCACCTGCCGATGTACGACCGCGACGTCCGCGCCGGCCGCTGGAGCTACCTGTCGCCGGGGACGATCCGCCGCGCATCGAACCTTGCGGTCGGCATCCTCGGCCTCGGCCGCATCGGCAAGCGCTTCGCGCACCTGGCGCGCAACTGCTTCGGCCGCGTGCTGGCGTGCGACCCGTACATCATCGACGGCGATTTTCCGGCGTACGTGGAGCGCGTCACGCTCGAAGACCTGTTCGCGCGCAGCGACGTGGTGTCGCTGCACGTTCCGCTGACGGGCGAGACGCGCGGCCTGGTCGGAGCGCGCCTGCTGGCGCAGATGAAACCGGGCAGCGTGCTGGTCAACACCGCGCGCGGTGCGGTGCTCGACGTCGACGCGCTGCTCGTCGCGCTGGAAGACGGCACGCTCGACGGCGCAGCACTCGACGTGCTGCCGGCCGAGCCGCTCGCGACCGATCATCCGCTCGCGCGCCATCCGCGTGTCCTGTTGACGCCGCACGCGGCGTTCTATTCCGCCGAAGCCGAGGTCGAACTGCGGCGCAAGGCGGCGCTGAACATCGTGCAGTGGGCGCGGACGGGACGCCCCATGTATTCTGTGATCGAGGGGACGAAGAGCCCCGCGCGTTAGAAACGAGCAGGAGCACGGCGCAGCGAGCGCCGCAGACAGGAGACAGCGCTTCATGGCGAGAGTCGCGATACGCGGCGTGGTCAAGCGATTCGGCTCGACCACCGTGATCCACGGCGTCGACATCGACATCGCGGACGGCGAATTCGCCGTGCTCGTCGGCCCGTCGGGCTGCGGCAAGACCACGCTGCTGCGCATGATCGCCGGGCTGGAGGAGATCTCGGGCGGCGAGATCGTCATCGGCGATCGTGTCGTCAATCGCGTTGCGCCCAAGGAGCGCGACATCGCGATGGTGTTCCAGAACTACGCGCTGTATCCGCACATGACCGTGCGCGACAACATGTCGTTCGCGCTGCGGCTGGCCGGCGCCGATCGCGCGACCATCGACGCGCGCGTCGGCCGCGCCGCCGAGATCCTCGGGCTGGGCAAACTGCTGGACCGCTATCCGCGCCAGTTGTCGGGCGGGCAGCGCCAGCGCGTCGCGATGGGGCGCGCGATCGTGCGCGACCCGCAGGTGTTCCTGTTCGACGAGCCGCTGTCGAACCTGGACGCCAAGCTGCGCGTGCAGATGCGCACCGAGATCAAGGAACTGCACCAGCGTCTGAAGACGACCTCGATCTACGTCACGCACGACCAGATCGAGGCGATGACGATGGCCGACAAGATCGTCGTGATGCGCGACGGCATCGTCGAGCAGATCGGCGGTCCGCTCGAGCTGTACGACCGGCCGGCCAACACCTTCGTTGCCGGCTTCATCGGCTCGCCGGCGATGAACATGCTGCCGGGCAGCGTGGTGCGCAATGGCGCCGGCGCGGCGGTCGTCTTCGCCGACGGCGCGCGTGTGCCACTGGCGAACGATGTGCCCGCCGCGGCCGGGCAGCCGGTGCTGTATGGCATTCGACCGGAGCACTGTTCGATCGGCGGCGGCGAAGGCCTGGCGGCCGAGGTGATCGTCGTCGAGCCGACCGGCGCCGATACACAGGTGTACTGCCGCTGCAACGGCCAGGACGTCACCGCGACGATCCGCGATCGCACCGACGTGCGGCCCGGCGACCGCATCGTGCTGGTGCCCGACCGGGCGCGCGCGCACGTTTTTGATTCCGCGAGCGGCAAACGACTCGCGGCCTGATCCCTCGACGGCTCACCACACAGGAGGAGACATGAGCAAGACCGATCGTACGACGAGGCGGCGGGAGTTCCTGAAGACCACGGCAGGCGTGGCGACGGCGGCGACCGTCGGACCGATGCTCTGGATCAAGGACGCCGAAGCGCAGTGGAGCAACCAGCCCGAGAAGGGCGCCAAGCTGCGCGTGTTGCGCTGGAGCCGGTTCGTACAGGGCGACATCGACCAGTACATGAAGAACGTCGCGGCGTTCACCGCGAAGACCGGCATCGAGGTGCGTATCGACAACGAAAGCTGGGAGGACGTGCGGCCGAAGGCGGCGGTCGCTGCCAATACCGGCGCCGGCCCGGACATCATCCTGTCGACGCACGACGACGCCAATTTGTACCCTGAGAAGCTCGTCGACGTGACCGACCTGTGCACCTACCTCGGCAAGAAGTACGGCGGCTGGTATCCGGTGTGCGAGGCGTATCTGCGACCCAACGGCAAGAACTGGATCGGTGTGCCGCTCGGCTGCGCGGGCAACGCGCTCGTGTATCGCGAAAGCCAGGTCAAGGCGGCCGGCTTCGACAAGTTCCCGCGCGACACCGACGGCTTTCTCAAGCTGATGAAGGCGCTGAAGGACAAGGGCACGCCGGGCGGATTCGCGCTCGGCAACGCCACCGGCGACGGCAACGTGTGGACGCACTGGCTGATCTGGTCGCACGGCGCCAAGCTCGTCGACGAAAAGAACAACGTCGTCATCAACAGCCCGCAGACGATCAAGGCGCTGGAGTACGCGCGCGAGTTGTACCAGACGTTCGTCCCAGGCACGTTGTCCTGGCTCGATCCGAACAATAACAAGGCGTTCCTCGACGGCCAGTGCAGCGTGACCGCCAACGGCATCTCGATCTACTACGCGGCGAAGACCTCCAAGGATCCGAAGCTGCAGCAAATGGCTGCCGACATCCAACACGCCAACATGCCGATCGGCCCGGCCGGGGTGCCGACCGAGCTGAACCTGTTCTTCAACCAGATGATCTTCAAGCACACCAAGTACCCGAAGGCGGCGAAGGAGTTCCTGCGCTTCATGATGGAGGAGGAGCAGTACGGCCCGTGGATGCAGGCCGCGATCGGCTACGTGACGCAGCCGCTGGTCGCCTACGAGAAGCATCCGATCTGGACCGTCGATCCGAAGCACACGCCGTATCGCGACGCGATGAAGATCATGCGGCCGATCGGCTACGCGGGGCGGCTCGGTTACGCCTCGGCCGGCGCGGCGGCGGACTTCATCGTGGTCAACATGGTGGCCGAAGCCGCTTCGGGGGCGCGCAGCCCGCAGGAGGCCGCCGAGCGCGCGCAGAAGCGGGCGGAGCGGTACTACAAAGTGTGAAGGTGCACGCCGCGTGCTGCCTTCACTGCGCCCGGTTGCAGCGGACATGTGCCGCTGAACCGGGCCGCCGAAGTTGACCTCCGATGACCGCACTGCTCGATCGCCTGCAGAACAACCGCAACGCCCTCGGCCTGCTGTTCATGCTGCCGGCCGGGGCGTTGCTGCTGTTTTTCCTGACGTATCCGCTCGGGCTCGGTGTGTGGCTCGGCTTCACCGACACCAAGGTCGGCCGCGGCGGTAGCTGGGTCGGGCTGGAGAACTACGTCTTCCTGTTCGGCGATTCGGTCGCGCGGCTTTCGCTGTTCAACACGCTCTTTTATACGGTCGTCGCCAGCGTGATCAAGTTCGCGCTGGGCCTGTGGCTGGCGCTGCTGCTAAACAAGCACCTGCCTTTCAAGGCGTTCATCCGCGCGGTCGTGCTGCTGCCGTTCATCGTGCCCACGGCGCTGTCGGCGATCGCGTTCTGGTGGATCTACGACGCGCAATTTTCGGTCATCAGTTGGACGTTGACCAAGCTCGGCTTCATCGACCGCTATATCGACTTCCTCGGCGATCCGTGGAACGCGCGTTTTTCGACGATCGCCGCCAACATCTGGCGCGGGGTGCCGTTCATCGCGATCTGCCTGCTGGCCGGCCTGCAGACGATCTCGCCCTCTTACTACGAAGCGGCGAGCCTGGACGGCGCCACGCCGTGGCAGCAGTTCCGCTACGTGACGCTGCCGCTGCTGACCCCGATCATCGCGGTGGTGATGACCTTCTCGGTCTTGTTCACGTTCACCGACTTCCAGCTGATCTACGTGCTGACGCGCGGCGGGCCGCTGAACGCCACGCATCTGATGGCCACACTGTCGTTCCAGCGCGCGATCCCCGGCGGGTCGCTCGGCGAGGGCGCCGCGCTTGCCGTGGCGATGGTGCCCTTCCTGCTTGCGGCGATCCTGTTCTCGTACTTCGGCCTGCAGCGGCGGGCGTGGCAGCAGGGCGGAAAGGACTGAACCGATGAGCGCGCACGCGGGCGCCGAGCAGGCGATCGATACGCAGGGCATGCGGTACCTGGAATCCGTGCCGCGGCGCGTGGTCACCGTTTACATGCCGCTGGCGCTTTTCCTGTTCGTGCTGCTGTTTCCCTTCTACTGGATGGCGATCACGACGTTCAAGCCGAACGAGGAACTGCTGTCGCGCGAAGGCAATCCGTTCTGGGTGATCAATCCGACGCTGGCGCACATCAAGAAGCTGCTGTTCGACACCGCGTACCCGGACTGGCTGTGGAACACGATGCTGGTCGCGGTCGTCTCGACGTTCCTGTCGATCGTGTGCAGCGTGCTTGCGGCGTACGCGATCGAGCGCCTGCGGTTCAACGGCTCGCGCTTCGTCGGCGTCAGCGTGTTCCTCGCCTATCTGGTTCCGCCGTCGATCCTGTTCATCCCGCTCGCCAAGGTCGTGTTCGAGCTGGGGCTGTTCGACACGCGGCTGGCGCTGATCCTGACGTACCCGACCTTCCTGATCCCGTTCTGCACGTGGCTGCTGATGGGCTACTTCCGCTCGATCCCGTTCGAGCTGGAGGAGTGCGCGCTGATCGACGGCGCGTCGCGCTGGCAGATCCTGACCAAGATCGTGCTGCCGCTGGCGGTGCCTGGGCTGATCTCGGCCGGCATCTTCGCGTTCACGCTGTCGTGGAACGAGTTCATCTACGCGCTGACGTTCATCTCGTCTTCGGAGGTCAAGACCGTTCCCGTCGGCGTCGTCACCGAACTCGTCGAAGGCGATGTCTACCACTGGGGTTCGCTGATGGCCGGCGCGCTGTTCGGCTCGCTGCCGGTGGCGATCCTGTATTCGTTTTTCGTCGAGTACTACGTGTCTGGCCTGACCGGCGCGGTCAAGGAGTAGCGCGGTGTCCGCGCGCGTCGCGCTGATCACCGGCGCCGGCAGCGGCATCGGCCGCGCGGTTGCGACGACCTTCCTGCGCGCGGGCTGGTGTGTGGCGCTCGCCGGCCGCCGGGCGGACGCGCTGGACGAGACGATCCGGCTCGCCGGGTCGGGCGCAGAACGCGCGCTCACGGTGCCGACCGACGTGACGCGTCCCGAATCGGTGCGTGCGCTGTTCGATGCGGCGGTCGCGCGCTTCGGCCGGCTCGACCTGCTATTCAACAATGCGGGCGCCAATGCGCCGGGTGTTCCGCTCGAAGACCTGTCCGCCGAGCAGTGGCAGCAGGTGATCGACGTCAACCTCACCGGCGCCTTTCTGTGCCTGCAACAGGCGTTCCGCGTGATGAAGGAGCAGTCGCCGCGCGGCGGCCGCATCATCAACAACGGTTCGATCTCGGCACACGCGCCACGACCGAACTCCGCGCCGTACACCGCGAGCAAGCACGCGATCACCGGGCTGACGAAAGCCGCTTCGCTGGACGGCCGCAAGTACGACATCGCCGTCGGGCAGATCGACATCGGCAACGCGCTGACGCCGATGGCCGCGCGGATGACGCAAGGCGTGCCGCAGGCCGACGGCCGCATCGCGCCCGAACCGGTGATCGACGTGCAGATCGTCGCCCACGCCGTACTGCACATGGCGAGCCTGCCGCTCGAGGCGAACGTGCTCACGATGACCGTAATGGCGACCAAGATGCCGTTCGTGGGGCGCGGCTAACCCGGATACTTCACGAGGGGCGCGGGACTTGCGCGAGCGGCGACGTCCCGACAAGGGGGCGCGCAAGGCAAGGCATTCTTGTCTTGGTGTCCTCGCGGTTCCCGTAGCGATCATCACGGCCTTCGAAGGCCGAGGGTTTCACCACAGAGACGCAGAGGGCACAGAGGAATTCAAAGGGGACTCGGGGTTCAAACGTCCGCGGGACGTTGCGGCGACAGCGCCAGCGTCTGTTCGACGCCGAGGACACCGCGCAACGAGCCTGCCTTTCTCTGTGTTCTCTGCATTTCTGTGCTGACCATCGCAGGCTTCCGAGGGACGACGGTCTCACTATCGAGGCATGGAGCGCACGGAGGAATAGCCGGTCAACCTATTGAGCCTTACAAATCGCTGTGACGGGTGCCAACCTTCGGACGCCCGCAGCCCTCAGCCCTCGTCATTCCGAGCCGTCCCGTTCTTGTCATTCCGAG
>JBBIQI010000060.1:11323-17018 GCA_037442465.1 Burkholderiales bacterium | reverse complement strand
CGCCGGTTCCGTCATCCCGAGCGCAGCGAGGGCTCTCGGCACTGCGAGCAGCCGAGATTCCTCGCCTTTGGCTCGGAATGACGAGGCCTCAGCCATGCAGACGCCAAGCGGTTGGCACGTGTCCCGAGGATAAGTAATGGTCAATAAGAATCGGTCGCGAGAACTTGGATTCCGGCCTCCGCCAGGATGGCGCGCCATTGCGACATCACGCCAGCGCCTTGAACACCGCGCGCAACTGCTGCAGCCGGGCCTCCAGCGTGGGCGCCTTCACGTCGATGCGCAACCTGTCCTGGCCCGACAGCCGCATCGTCTTCTCGCGCTGGATCAACGCGATCAGCTTTGCCGGATCGAGCGGCGGATCGGGCACGAAGGAAAGCACGATCGCCTCCCCCGACGCATCGATCTTCTTCACGCCGAGCCGCTCGGCCGCCAGCCGCAGCCGGTGCGTTTCGATCAGCGCCCGCGCCGGTTCGGGCAGCCTGCCGTAACGGTCGACGATTTCCTCCTGCAACGCCGCCAGTGCGTCTTCGTCTTCGCAGGAGGCGAGCCGCTTGTACAGCGACAACCGCTGGTGCACGTCGTTGACGTAGTCGGGCGGCAGCAGCGCCGGCACGTGCAGGTTGATTTCGGTCACCGCCGCCAGCGGCGCCAGCAGATCCGGTTCGCGCCCGGAGCGCAGCGCGCGCACCGCGGCGTTGAGCATGCGCGTGTACAGCTCGAAGCCGACTTCCTGCATGTTGCCCGACTGCGCTTCGCCGAGCACTTCGCCGGCGCCGCGGATTTCGAGGTCGTGCAGCGCCAGGTAGAAGCCGCTGCCGAGTTCCTCCAGGTTCTGGATCGCCTCCAGCCGCTTCTCGGCGTTCTTGGTCATGCCGCCCTCGTCGGGCACCAGCAGATACGCGTACGCCTGGTGGTGCGAGCGGCCGACGCGGCCGCGCAGCTGGTGCAGTTGGGCCAGCCCGAACTTGTCGGCGCGGTGGATGATGATCGTGTTGGCGGTCGGCACGTCGATGCCGGTTTCGATGATCGTCGTGCACAACAGCAGGTTGAAACGCTGGTGGTAGAAGTCGCGCATCACGCGCTCGAGCTCGCGCTCCGGCATCTGGCCGTGCGCGATCTCGATGCGTGCCTCGGGCACGAGCTGGGCCAGGCGCGCGCGGCGGTTTTCAATGGTTTCGACCTCGTTGTGCAGGAAGTAGATCTGTCCGCCGCGCTTCAGCTCGCGCAGGCACGCTTCCCGAATCAGCGACGGCGTTTCGCGCCGCACGAAGGTCTTGATCGCCAGCCGCTTTTCCGGCGCGGTGGCGATCACGCTGAACTCGCGGATGCCTTCCATGCTCATCGCCAGCGTGCGCGGAATCGGCGTGGCGGTCAGCGTCAGCACGTCCACTTCGGCGCGCAGGCTCTTCAACCGCTCCTTCTGCCGCACGCCGAAACGGTGCTCCTCGTCGATGATGACCAGCCCGAGGCGGTCGAACCTGACGTCGGCCGACAACAGTTTGTGCGTGCCGATCACGATGTCGATGGTGCCGGCATTCAGGCCGGCGATCGCCGCGGCGATTTCCCTCTGCGAACGAAAACGCGACAGCTCGACGATCTTCACCGGCCACTCGGCGAAGCGGTCGCGAAACGTCTGCGTGTGCTGCTCCGCCAGCAGCGTGGTCGGGCACAGCACGGCGACCTGCTTGCCGCCCGCCACCGCCGCGAACGCGGCGCGCAGCGCGACCTCGGTCTTGCCGAAGCCGACGTCGCCGCATACCAGCCGGTCCATCGGAAAACCGGCACGCATGTCCGCGAGCACCGCGTCGATCGCGGCCTGCTGATCGGGGGTTTCCTCGAAGCCGAAGCCGGCGGCGAACGCTTCGTAGTCGCTCGGCTTGAAGTCGAACGCGTGGCCCTTGCGCGCGGCGCGCAGCGCGTACAAGTTCAGCAGTTCCGCCGCGGTGTCACGCACCTGCTTCGCGGCTTTCTTCTTCGCTTTCTCCCAGTCGGCGCCGCCCAGGTGGTGCAGCGGTGCGGCGTCCGGATCGGCACCGCTGTAACGCGAAATCAGATGCAGTTGCGCCACCGGCACGTACAGCTTGGCGTCGTTCGCGTACTGCAGGTGCAGAAATTCCGCCGGTCCTTCGCCCAGGTCCATCGACTCCAGGCCCAGGTAGCGGCCGATGCCGTGCTCGACGTGAACGACCGGATCGCCGACGCGCAGCTCGGCCAGGTCGCGCGCCATCGCTTCGACGTTGGATGCGCGCTCGCGCGCCTTGACGCGCAGCCGGCGCGGGCTGGCGGCGTACAGCTCAGTTTCGGTGACGATCGCGATGCGCGCCTCGCGCAGCACGAAGCCGCCGTGCAGCGGCGCTTCGCCCAGCGCGACCGGTGCGTCGCTCGCAAGAAAGCTTTGGAAGTCGGCGTTGTCGGCGAACTCGAACCGATGCTCGCGCAGCATCTGCGCGATCGTCTCCCGCCGGCCGGCCGAGTCGGCGGCGAGCAGCAGTCTGCCGCCGGCGAGCGCCAGCCGCTCGGCATAGGCGCGCAGCCTTTCGATCGGATCGGCCGCCTTGCGGTCGATCGCCACCGGCGGCACCGGGCCGAACTGCGGCGAGTCGCCTTCGGTCAAGGCCAACCGCGCGAAGCGACCGCACGCGGCGAAGAACTCCTCGACGCCGACGAACAGACGCTGCGGCGGCAGGCACGGCCGCTCGCGATCGCGCGCGAGAAAGCGGTAGCGTTCGGCGGTTTCGGTCCAGAATCGCTGCCCGCTCGCTTCGACCGCGCCGTGCAGCACGAGCGTCGTCGCCGCCGGCAGGTAGTCGAACAGCGTCGCGGCGGCGTCGAAAAACAGCGGCATGTAATACTCGATGCCGGGGCCGGCGATGCCGTTGCCGATGTCCCGGTAGACAGGCGCGCGGCTCGGGTCGCCTTCGAACGCTTCGCGCCAGCGACCGCGAAAGGCCGTGCGGGCCGCTTCGTCGAGCGGAAATTCGCGGCCCGGCAGCAGCCGCACCTCGGGTACCGGATACAGACTGCGCTGCGTATCGGGGTCGAACGCGCGGATCGATTCGAGCGTGTCGTCGAGCAGATCGAGCCGAAAAGGCAGCGGCGAGCCCATCGGGAACAGGTCGATCAGCCCGCCGCGCACGGAGAACTCGCCGGGTGCGACGACCTGCGTGACGTGCTGATAGCCGGCGAGCACGAGCTGCGCGCGCAGCGCATCGGCGGCGAGTCGCTCGCCCTGGCGGAAAGAGAAGGTGTGCGCGGCGATGTACGCGGGCGGGGCGAGCCGATGCAGCGCGGTGGTGGCGGCCACGACCAGCACATCGATCGCGGTGGTGGGTTCGCGCCTGAGCAGCCGGTACAAGGTCTCCAGCCGTTCCGAGACGAGGTCCGGGTGCGGCGACAGGATGTCGTAGGGCAGGGTCTCCCAGTCCGGCAACGGGCGAACCGCGAGCGACGCGTCGAAGTAGGGCAACTCGTCGACCAGGCGCTGCGCGTCGAGCGCGTCGGCGCAGATGGCCACGACGAGCTGGCCCCGGGCTTTGGCGCGCCGCGCGAACTGTGCGATCAGCAGCGCGTCGCCGGAGCCGGGCGGCCGCGGCAGGCCAAAGCGTTGGCCGGGCGCCGGCGCGGGCGGCGCGAGATCGAGGTTTGTCTGGGCGGCGACGCTTTCCAAGTTCCTGGTCATCCAAAAAACGCTTCGCGGCGGACCGATTGCTCGGGCCACCGCGAACGCGTCGCTATTATAGGTTCCGCTTCGTCGAACCTCGTGCCGAGTCCCGCGCGTTCATGCCGATGCCAACGATCTGCGCTGCGCGCGTCTTCGCGCTCATTCCAGCGGCTGGAGCCGGCACGCGCATGGGCGGCGACGTGCCCAAGCAGTATGCGCCGCTTGGCGGCAGGCCCATGCTGGAGCACGCGATCGCCGCGCTGCTGGCCGATCGCCGCATCGAGCGCGTGCTCGTGGTTGTCGCGGCAGGCGACGAACGCTACAAACGGCTCGCCTGCGATGCGCGGGTGGCGTTTGCCGCAGCCGGCGGCGCGAGCCGCGCCGAGAGCGTGCGCAACGGCCTGGCGCGGCTGGCCATGAGCGCGAGCGCAGAGGACTGGGTGCTGGTGCACGACGCCGCGCGGCCGTGCCTGGCGCGCGAGGAACTCGCGGCGCTGATCGACGCGTTGATCGATGACCCGGTCGGCGGACTGCTGGCAGTGCCGATCGCCGACACGGTCAAGCGCGCCGCCGACGGGCACGTCGCGGGCACCGTCGACCGTGCCGGGTTGTGGCGGGCGCTGACGCCGCAGATGTTTCGCCTTGGCGTGCTCGACGACGCGTATGAGCGCGTGCGCGACCTGGCCACGCTGACCGACGAGTCGAGCGCCGTCGAGCGGATCGGACACGCGCCGCGCCTCGTCCCGGGGCGTGCAACGAACGTCAAGGTGACGCAGGCGGACGATGTGCCGCTCGCAGAGGCGATTCTCCGACTGCAGGGCAGGTGCGCATGAACTTCAGGGTGGGGCAGGGCTACGACGTGCACGCACTGGTGCCGGGGCGCCGGCTCGTCCTGGGCGGCGTGGAGATTCCGCACGCCCACGGGCTGCTCGGGCACTCCGACGCCGATGTGCTGCTGCACGCGATCACCGACGCCGTGCTCGGTGCGGCAGGTCTCGGCGACATCGGCCGGCTCTATCCCGACAGCGACCCGCGCTTCAAGGACGCCGACAGCCGCGCGCTGCTGCGCGACGCCGTTGCCCGCGCGCACGCCGCCGGCTGGCGGATCGACAACGTCGACTGTACGGTGATCGCCGAGCGGCCAAAGATCGCGCCGTACGTCGAGGCGATGCGCGAGCGCATCGCCGAGTGCCTCGGCGTCGACGCGGCCGCCGTCAATGTCAAGGGCAAGACCACCGAACGGCTCGGCTTCGCCGGCCGGGGCGAAGGCATTGCCGCGCTGGCGGTCGCGCTGCTCGCGCAGGCCGCGGTGCGATGAAACGCTACGCCGAACTGCTGGCCGAGGCGCTCGCGCGCGTGCGCGAGATCATGCCGTGGGACCTGCGCGACCGGCTCGCCTCCGGACGCGACCTGATCCTGCTCGACGTGCGCGAACCGGCCGAATTCGAGGCCGCGCACATCGCCGGTTCGATCAACGTGCCGCGCGGCGTGCTCGAGCAGGCCTGCGAATGGGATTACGACGAGACCGTTCCGCAGCTGGCCGCGGCGCGCGAGCGGCCGATCGTGGTCGTATGCCGTTCGGGGCATCGCTCGGTGCTTGCCGCGGACGTGATGCAAATCCTGGGTTTCGTCGACGTCGTATCGCTGAAGACGGGCCTCCGGGGGTGGAACGACTTCGAACAACCGCTGGTCGACGGCGCCGGTGCGCCGGTCGACACGGACACGGCCGAGCGGCTGCTGGCTGCGCGCGTTCGACCCGAGCAGCGCCGGCCAGCGCAAGCGCGCGCCGCTGCGCTCGTGCGCTCGACGGCATCGCGCGGTGGCGAGCCCCCGCGCAGAGGGTGACCCGACGCCTGGCTCGGCGCGACGAGTCAGCTCAACTTCGGCAGTCGGCCACGCGTGGTCCATCCGAGCCGGCGCCGCACCTCACTCCGAACCGACGACCTCCGTGCATCCGATCCGACGACCTCCGTGCATCCGATCCGACGACCTCCGTCCATCCGACCCGACGACCTCCGTCCATCCGAGTCGACG
>JBBIQI010000060.1:0-11223 GCA_037442465.1 Burkholderiales bacterium | reverse complement strand
CCGTCCATCCGAGTCGACGCGCCTCGTCGATGCGAGCCGACGCGCCTCGTCGATCCGGGCCAACATGCCTTGTCATTCCGAGCCGAAGGCGAGGAATCTGCGCCACTCGTAACGCCGAGATCCCTCGCGATGCTCGAGATGACAGACCCCCCGATCGAGATGACAAACCACCGTTCAGAGTGACAAACCGCCGTTCAGGGTGGCAAGGCACCGTTCAGAGTGACAAGTCAGCCGGGGCGATGAGAAACCGCCGCTCGCGTGACAGCCCGTTCTTGAAAGACCGGTGCAAGTGCCCTCGCCCGCGATAACGACGCCAGCGGTGCGGACGACGAGCCCTCGGCTCGAGGTGGCAAACCCGTGGCATCTCTTGCGCGGGCATTGAGCCGTGGCCGGCAATCTTGCCTGGTTGCAGACTCGCTTGACGAGGCACCGCGATCGAATCCACCGGCTCCGCTTGCCCGGCGCCCGTTCACGAAGACGCCAGGGGTCGGCGGCGGGACTCACGATCGGGTCAACGGCAGCCGCAATTGCGCGCGCAGCCCATGCGGCGGGTTGATCGCTAGCGCAAGCGATCCGCCATGCAGGCGGGCGATGCGGTCGACGATCGCCAGTCCGAGACCGGCACCGGCGTGGCCGGACCGCGCGGTCTCGCCACGTTCGAACGGACGCAGCAGACGGTCGACCGCCTCCGGCGCGATGCCGGGCCCGCGGTCGGCGATCTCGATGAGCGCTTGGCCCCCGTCGACGCGCAGTTCGACGGCAAGGTCGAGCACTCCTGAATCGGGATCGCGCCCGTAACGCGCGGCGTTGGCGAGCAGATTGTCGAGCGCGCGCGTCAGTTTGGTCCGGTGGCCGGTAACGCGCACACCGGGCGCGATGCGCCGCTCGACGCGCACGCCGTTGTCGCCGTCCAGCCTCGCGTGCGACACGGCTTCCTCGACCAGCGCGGACAGATCGATGTCCACGGGTGCCTGCTGCGGCGCGGGACGCGCGTAGTCCAGAAACTGGCCGACGATCGCGTCGATCTGCTCGATGTCGCCGACCATCGCGGCGCGCACATCGTCGGGCAGGTCGTTGATCTCGAGCTCGAGCCGCAGCCGCGCGAGCGGCGTGCGCAAGTCGTGCGAGATGCCGGCGAGCAGCACGGCGCGATCCTGCTCGAGCTTTGCCAGGTCGCCGACCATGCGGTTGAAGCTGGCGTTGACCGTGCGTATCTCGGCTGGGCCCGCGTCCGGCAGCGGCGCCGGCGTGCGACCGGCGCCGAGCTCGCGTGCCGCGTTCGACAACTTCTTCAGCGGTCGGTTGACCACGCTCGTGATCGCGATCGCCGCCAGCACCGACAGCAGCAGCGATGCGATCGCCCAGCGGATCCACTGGGTACCGGTCTCGCGCGCGAGCGGATCGCGCTCGATGAATAGCCAGTAGCGGTCGCCTTCGATGTCGAAGCTGACCCAGATGCCGGCGATGCCGTTGACTTCGGCGGCGATGCGCGTGTTCGGGCCGAGCCGAGCGCTCACCTGGTCGGCTACGAGCTCGATCAGCGGACTGTCGGAAAACGGCTTGACCTGGTCGGTCGGTTCGAGCGGAACGATGCGTATGCCTTCGTTGTCGGCCAGATCTGCCAGCAGGAAGCGCCGCGTCGTCGGGTCCGAATACAGCAGCGCGCTGCGCGTCAGGTTGACGATCGAGACGACCTGCTGCGCGATCTGCTGCGTGCGCGGTCCCCGCTCGAAGAGGCGAAAGCTCTGCACCCATGCGGCCAGGCTCGCCGCGATCAGCAGCAGGATCAGCAGGAAGGTGCGCCAGAACAGGCTCGGCGAGCGCAGCTTCACGCGGTGGCCTTCTGCGCGCGACGCGCAATCCGCCGCGGCGCCGACTTTCCGGAGACGGGTGCGCACCGCCGCACGCGAACATCGCCCCGATTTCGAAACGGGCGTCGCGCGCAATGCGCACCGGGGCGATTCCGAGCGGCGGCGGTTCGACGCCGCCAAGGCGAGCTACGCCTGCCCATCCGGCACGAACACGTACCCCAGCCCCCACACGGTCTGGATGTACTTCGGCTTGCTCGGGTCGGGCTCGATCATCTTGCGCAGGCGCGAGATCTGCACGTCCAGCGAGCGATCGAAGGCCTCGTATTCGCGGCCGCGCGCCATCTCCATCAGTTTCTCGCGCGACAGCGGCACGCGTGGGTAGCGGGCAAAGACCTTGAGCACGGCAAACTCGCCGGTGGTCAGCGGCACCCGCTCGCCGTTCTTGGTCAACGTGCGCGTCGACAGGTCGAGCACGAAGTCGCCGAAAGTCACCGTCTTGGCTTCCTGCGACGGCGCGCCGGGAACGTCGTCGGGCGGCTTTCGGCGCAGCACCGCGTTGATCCGCGCCAGCAATTCGCGCGGGTTAAAGGGCTTCGGCAGATAGTCGTCGGCGCCCATCTCGAGCCCGACGATGCGGTCGACGTCCTCGCCCTTGGCGGTCAGCATCACGATCGGCGTCGGATCGTTGGCGCCGCGCAGCCGCCGCAATACCGACAGGCCGTCCTCGCCGGGCATCATCAAGTCAAGGATCAGCACGTCGAAGCGCTCGCGCAACCACAGCTTGTTCATCGCCTGCGCATTCTCGGCCGTGTAGACGGTAAAGCCGTTGTCGCCGAGGTAGCGGCGCAGCAGTTCGCGCAGCCGCGGATCGTCGTCGACGACGAGCACTTTCGGGGGGCCGTGGCGGGTCATGGTCGCGTGTTCTCGTTGCGCAGCCGCCAGCGATCGTACGGACGACTTCCGGCCGAGGCGGCGTCAGCACAAAGTGTTACAGAATTTACCGCCGGCGGCGGGCGTTTTTGGCGATGCTGGCCGCCGCCTGGCCGTTGAACGCCTACCATTCCTGTCAAAGGATCGACCGAACCCGATGAAAGCGCCCCGCATCCTGCACCTTGCCGCTGTCGCACTGTGTGCGGTGACCAGCTTGGCGTCGGCGCAACCCGTCCGACCCGAAGGCGCGCCCGGTGCGCGGCTGACGCCGCAACAACGACAGGAGTTGTGGCAGCGCATGACGCCCGAGCAGCGTGAGCGGTGGCTTCGCGGACGCACCCCCGAAGAGCGGCGCGAACAGTGGATGCGCATGACGCCGGAACAACGTGAGGCGTTGCGCGAGCGAATGACCCCCGAGCAGCGCGATGCGCTGCGCGAACGCTGGATGCAAGAGCGACACCGCCGCATGGGGGAAGGGCCGGAGCGGCGGATGGGTGAAGGTATGCCGCACCGGCTGACGCCCGAGGAGCGCCAGCAACTGCGCGACCAGATCCGTGAGGCCAACCGCGATTGGCGTGGCAAGGGCCGCGGCCCGCGTGGGGAACGCTGACGGGCCGAAACGGGTTCGCCGCACGAGCGATGCGCCGCCCGCGGGTGCGACCACCCGGCGGGCCGTGCCGCCAAGGCTCGCCCGATTTCGTGGACCGACCGAATGCGGTGACGGCGCCGCGGCGCGCACACGCGGCGGCGTCCAGGTGGCGTGGGGCGGGCACGACCTGCCTTGCGCCGCCGCGGTTTCGGTCTCGGGGCGGTCGGATTTACGGCGACGGAGCGACCGATAGAATCCGGCGCAACGGCGCGCGCCGCGCGCGTCGCGTGCGAACCGTGACCGACACACCCGTGCTCATCGCTTTCGATACCGCGACCGACGTGTGCTCGGTTGCGCTTGCGATCGGCGACGAAGTCGTCGAGTCGAACGAAATCGTCGGGCACGGACACTCCGAGCGCCTGCTGCCGATGCTCGATGCGCTGCTCGCGCAGTGCGGCCTGCGGCTCGCCGACAGCGACGCGATCGCCTTCGGCGCGGGACCGGGATCGTTCACAGGACTGCGCATTGCGTGCAGCGTCGCCCAGGGGCTGGCCTGGGGCGCCGGCAAGCGCGTGATCCCTGTCGGCAACCTTCACGCGCTGGCGCGCCGGGTCTTCGAAGATCGGCCGGCGGCGCGGCGAGTGGTCGCGGCCGTCGACGCACGCATGCGCGAGGCTTACTGGGCCGTGTACGAGCGGCACGAAGCCGAGTTGCTCGAGCTGGCCCCGCCCGCACTGGCGGCGGCCGGCGAACTCGGCGCGCTGCTCGGCGCGTGGTTGCCGGATTTCGTCGCCGGCGATGCGCTGCGCGCCTTTCCCGAATTGGCCGAGTGCTTCGCAGACTGGCGGCGTCTGCCCGATCTGCGCGCCGACGCGGCATCGATCGCCGCGGTGGCGCGATACGCCTGGCGCGCGGGGCACACTGTCGAGCCGCGCGACGCCACCCCGCTTTATGTGCGCGACCGGGTGGCCTTGACGGTCGACGAACGGCGCGCGGTGCAGGCGACGCGATGAGTGCGGTCGTACGTCCGGCCGAGGAGCGCTTCGAGCCGATGCTGATGCGCGACGTGGACGAGATCGTCGCGATCGAGCGCGAGATCTATCCGTTTCCCTGGACGCGCGGCAACTTCCAGGACGCGCTCGCCGCCGGCTACAGCGCGTGGGTGCTGCGTGACGCGGACGACGCGCTGATCGGCTACGCGGTGGTGATGCTGGCGCTCGACGAAGCGCACCTGCTCAACCTGAGCGTGGCGCGTCCGTACCAGCGTTACGGCTTCGGGTGGCGCCTGCTCGACTGGATGGCGCAGCGCGCGCGCGATCACGGCGCGCGCACGATGCTGCTGGAGGTGCGACCGAGCAACGTTGCCGCGCAGCGGCTGTATGCGCGCTACGGGTTCGAGCGGATCGGCGTGCGCCGCGGCTACTACCCGTCGCACGGTGGCCGCGAGGACGCACTGGTGATGCGAATCTCGTTGTGAACGCCATGCATCTCGATGCGCGCCGCGTTCGGCTTTGGCAGGCGATGGAACTTGGCCCGCTATGGGTCGAGCGCCGGGCGCACACCGCGGGTGCCGACGCGCCCGCCGGCACGCCGCTGCCGGATGCAGGCGCCGCATCGCCCGCCGCAGCCGGCGGGCAAGGTGCGGCACCGTCCCGCCTGCCGCCGATCGCGCTGCCCGCCGGCGTGCGGGTCCAGCTTGCGGCGGCAGCCGATGCGCGCGCCGCCGCGATCGCGCGCATGGACTGGAGCGAACTGCAGGACTCCGTCGCCGCCTGCGTCGCCTGCCCGCTGTGCAAGACCCGCACGCACACGGTCTTTGGCGTCGGCTACCGCGCCGCGCGCTGGCTGATCGTCGGCGAAGCGCCCGGTGCGGAAGAAGATGCGCGCGGCGAACCTTTCGTGGGCCAGGCGGGTCGTTTGCTGGACAACATGCTGGCCGCCATCGGGCTGTCGCGCCAAGGCGACTCCGAATCGAGCGTGTATATCGCCAACGTGCTGAAGTGTCGGCCGCCCGGCAACCGCAATCCTGAGCCCGCCGAAGCGGCCGCCTGCGAGCCGTACCTGCAGCGCCAGATCGCGCTGATCCGCCCGGCGCTGATCGTCGTGATGGGGCGCGTCGCCGCGCAGGCGCTGCTGGCGACGGATGCGACCGTCGCCAGCTTGCGCGGGCGCGTGCATACGGTCGTCGTCGGCGAACTGGCGGTCCCGGTGGTCGTGACCTATCACCCGGCGTACCTGCTGCGCAACCTGGCCGACAAGGCAAAATCCTGGGCCGACTTGTGCTTTGCGCGCGAGATCTACGCGCAGTGTCGTCGCGACGCTTGAGCGCCAGCGGGCCGCGGGCCGCGGTTTGCGGAACATCGATTTCGATCCTGCCGCCGCAGCTTCCGTCATCCCGTGTGAATCCGCGTTCATCCTGAGCGCTTTTCGGTCCTCGCCAACGCGCCTCGGTTATCCCCAGGGCACTTTTGTCATCCCGCGCGTCGCGAGGGACCTGTGCGCAGCGAGCGACTGGAACTCGTCGCCCCGGCCGAACGCCGGGCAGGGCGCGGGACGACCGAGCGCACGCTCCGAAGCCACGACGCCGCGCTGTCCGCGCATCAAGGCAAGTCGGCTCGAAGCGGCAATGCGCGGCAACACGCAACGCCGTTCGACTGACAGGCGCCGCAGGGAAGACCGTGACACGCAGTCGCTGCGGGCACGGGTCCGGGCTGCGCCGAGCGCACGGGCCGCGATGCTATGCGCGCCGCGGTTGGCCGATCAGCGATTCCGAATCGAATTGGCGCTGGTTGTAGCGGTGACGCAGGATCACGATCAGCATCGTACCGGCGACGAACAACCCGAACAGCACGATGATCGTCGTGATGGTGAGATCCGCCCAGAGCAGGGCCGCGTAGATCGAAAGCATCACCAGGATGCTGAGGTTTTCGTTGAAGTTCTGCACGGCGATCGAGTGCCCGGCCGACAGCAGGACGTAACCGCGATGCTGCAGCAGCGCGTTCATCGGCACGACGAAGTAGCCGGCCAGCGCGCCGACGGCGATCATCAGCGCCGACGCGAGCAGCGCGGCCCACGAGATCTTCAGCGCCCCGAACGCAAGCCCGCCGGCGGGCAGCGCGCCGAAGTCGACGAAGGCCATTGACGCCACCAGCAGACCCATCGCCACGCCGACCGGGAGCACCGACAGCGAACGCTTCAGCGAGACCCGCGCAGCCGCCCATATCGAGCCGGTGGCGATACCGATCGCCACGACCGCCTGCATGACCGCGCCCTGCGACAGCGTCATGCCCAGCACATGCTCGCACCACTTCAGGATGATGAACTGCAGCGTGGCGCCCGCGCCCCAAAACAGCGTAGTGACGGCCAGCGAGATCTGTCCGAGTTTGTCGCGCCAGAGAGTGCCGACGCAATGGCCGAAGTCGGCGAGCAGCCGCAGCAATGTGCGCTCTTGGCGCGGGTAGCGCGCACCGGTGTCGGGGATGCCCAGATTGATCGCCGCCGCGATCGCGTAGATCGCGGCGATGACCGCGATGGCCGCTTCGCCGGGGCGGTCCACGCCGGTTTCGACGAGCGGCAGATCGAACGCGAGCAGCATGGCCGACACCTGCGGCGACACCAGAACGCCACCGGCGACGAAGCCCAGGATGATCGAGGCCACCGTCAGCCCTTCGATCCAGCCGTTGGCGATGACGAGTTTCTCGGGCGGCAAGAGTTCGGTCAGGATGCCGTACTTGGCGGGCGAGTACGCAGCCGCGCCGAGTCCGACGACCGCGTAAGCGAGCAACGGATGAACGCCGAAGAACATCAGCAGGCAGCCGGCGATCTTCACCGTGTTCGTGATGAACATCACGCGCCCCTTGGGCATCGAGTCGGCAAACGCGCCGACGAACGCCGCGAGCGCGACGTACGAAATGAAGAAGAACAGCTTCAGCATCGGCGTCATCCACTCGGGCGCGTGGATGTCGCGCAGCAGAGCGATGGCGGCAATCAGAAGCGCGTTGTCGGCCAGCGATGAAAAGAACTGCGCGGCCATGATCGTGTAAAAGCCGCGGTTCATCGCTGGTGGTCGGCAGGCATCGGTGCGCTGGGCACGGTGATCGAGGAGCGTGTCTTATAACACGCAGGCTGTGCGATCGATGCCGACGAACGCGGCGACGTTGCGTTTATCCTTGCTGCGGCCCCTTCGCAGTCCGCCGATGCCCCGACCGATCCTCGCAACGATCGATCTCGCCGCGATGCGGCACAACCTCGCTCAGGCGCGCGCGCGTGCCGGCGGTCGCAGGATCTGGGCCGTGGTCAAGGCCAATGCCTATGGCCACGGCGTCGAGCGCGCGGTCCGCGCGTTTGCCGATGCCGATGGCCTCGGACTGCTCGACTTGACCGAAGCGCGGCGCGCGCGCGCCGCCGGTTGGCGCAAGCCGATCCTGCTGCTCGAGGGTTTCTTCGAACCGGCTGACCTGGCGGCGGTCGACGCACTGCGGCTCACGGCGGTCGTGCACGGGTTCGAGCAAATCGAAATGCTCGAGCGGCATCGGGCGCCGAAACCGATCGACGTGTACCTGAAGCTGAATACGGGGATGAACCGGTTGGGGTTTGGCGCTGCCGATGCGGCGCGCGCCCTGGCCCGGCTCGAAGCGCTGCCGCACGTGCGCGTCGTTTCGCTGATGACGCACTTCGCCAACGCCGAGCGGGACGACGCCCGGTTCGGGCGCGCGTCGATCGCCGAGCAGTTGCGCGCGTTCGCCGCGCTGACCGCCGACTGGCGCGGCGAGCGCTGCCTCGCCAACTCGGCCGCGCTGTTTCTGCAGCCGGCGGTCGGCGGCGACGCCGTCCGTCCGGGCATCGCGCTGTACGGCGCGACTCCCGACGCGACGGTCAGCGCGGCATCCCTCAAGCTGCGCCCGGCGATGACGCTGCGCTCGCGGCTGATCGGCATCCAGCAACTTGCGGCGGGCGACGCGGTCGGCTATGGCTCGCACTTCGTCGCCGCGCGGCCGCTGCGAATTGGGGTGGTCGCCTGCGGGTATGCCGACGGTTACCCGCGGCACGCGCCGAACGGCACGCCGGTCGCGGTCGACGGGGTGCGTGTCGGCACGGTCGGCCGCGTGTCGATGGACATGCTGTGCGTCGATCTGACCGATGTGCCGGCCGCACGCGTGGGGTCCGACGTGGAGCTGTGGGGGGCGCAGATTCCGATCGACGAAGTCGCCGGTGCCGCCGGCACCGTTGGCTACCAGTTGATGTGCGCGCTGGCGCCGCGAGTCCCGGTGGCGGAGGTCTGACTTGGCGCGGACGAAGACGCAGTTCGTCTGCTCCGAGTGCGGGGGCGCGGCGCCGAAGTGGCAGGGGCAATGCCCGTCCTGCGGGGCATGGAACACGCTCGCCGAGACGCGCGACGAGACGGCCGCGGTCAACCGTTACGCCGGGCTGGCGCCGGCGTCACCCGTGCAGACGCTGGGCTCGGTGCACGCGCGCGAACTGCCGCGTGCATCGACCGGCATCGAGGAGTTCGACCGCGTGCTGGGCGGCGGGATGGTCGCCGGCGGCGTCGTGCTGATCGGCGGCGATCCGGGCATCGGCAAGTCGACGCTGTTGCTGCAGGCGCTCGCCGCGATGGCGCGCAGCCGGCGCGTGCTGTACGTGTCCGGCGAGGAGTCGGCGGCGCAGGTGGCGCTGCGCGCACGGCGGCTCGGCATCGAAGGGCACGACGTAAGGTTGCTTGCCGAGATCGGGCTCGAGCGCATCGTGGCCACGCTGGCGCAGGACAAACCCGACGTCGCGGTGATCGATTCGATCCAAACCCTGTACTCGAACGAGTTGCAGTCGGCGCCGGGGTCGGTCGCACAGGTGCGCGAATGCGCCGCGCAGCTGACGCGGCTCGCCAAACAGTCGGGTAGCGCGATCGTGCTGGTCGGGCACGTGACCAAGGAGGGTGCGATCGCCGGCCCGCGCGTGCTCGAGCACATGGTCGACACGGTGCTGTATTTCGAAGGCGACACGCATTCGTCGTTCCGCTTGATCCGCGCGATCAAGAACCGCTACGGCCCGGTCAACGAGCTGGGTGTCTTCGCGATGACCGATCGCGGGCTGCGCGGCGTGTCGAACCCGTCGGCGCTGTTCTTGTCGCAGCACGATGCCGCCGTGCCCGGCTCCTGCGTTCTGGTCACGCAGGAAGGCACGCGGCCGCTGCTGGTCGAGATCCAGGCGCTGGTCGACACCGCGCACGTGCCCAATCCGCGCCGGCTCTCGGTCGGGCTCGATCCGCAGCGGCTCGCGCTGCTGCTGGCGGTGCTGCACCGGCATGCGGGGGTCGCGACGTTCGACCAGGACGTCTTCGTCAATGCGGTCGGCGGCGTGCGCATCCAGGAGCCGGCCGCCGATCTGGCGGTGCTGGCGGCGATCGTCTCCTCGATCCGCAACAAGCCGCTGCCGCGCGGATGGGTGGCCTTCGGCGAAGTGGGGCTCGCCGGCGAAATCCGCCCCGCGCCGCGCGGACAGGAACGCCTGCGCGAAGCGGCCAAGCTCGGCTTCTCGACCGCGCTCGTGCCCAAGGCGAATGCACCAAAGCAGCCGATCGAAGGGCTGGAAATCGTCGCCGTCGATCGGCTCGAGCACGCGCTCGCGCGGCTGCGCGCGTAGCCCGGGTCAGCGGGCGGCGCAAGACGGCAAACCGAAGTCCGCCAGCAGCGCGGCCGCGGCCGCGCGCCCGGCGCGCACCGAGCCCTCGATCGTGGACGGGTAGGGATTCGCCGCGGCGTCTCCCGCGAGATACAGACCGGGCGCGGGGAGTCGCGGCGCCGGGCGTCGCAGTCCGGGCGCGGGCACGATCGTCGCGTGCTTCTCGGTCAGTATCGCTGTGGCCATCGGAACCGGCAGGCCGAGCTCAGCGGTCAACTGCCGCGCGACCGCAGCGGCGACGTCGGCGCGATCGCGCTGCAGATGCGCTCCCGCGGTGCTGATGACGACGGCGAGCACGCCGGCGCAGTTTGGTTCGAGCGCCCCGCGGTCGAAGACCCATTGGCCGTAACGCTCGCTGGTCGCGTCTTCGCGCAACGCGTAGACCGGGTGCGGCAGACGCACGTGCGGCGCGTACCGCACATAGACGGTAGCGATCGGCGCCGTCCGGACGGTGCGCAGCAGCGCGACCTCGGCGGCGCACGGTGCACCGTCGATCGGCTCGAGCAGATCGGCCGCACGCACCGGCGGAAGCGCCAGCACGACAGCGTCGGCGGCGAGCGGCTCGCCGCGCGCTTGGACCGACCAGCCGCCGGCTGCTCGCGGACGCAGTGCGACGACGGGCGTGCGCAGGCGCACCGAGGCGCCGATGCGCAGCACATCGATCGCGGCATCGGGCAGCAGCCCGGACAGATCGCCGCGCGGCATCAGCAAGTCGCTCGCGGCGGCGTCCGCGCCGAGCGCGTCTCGCAACACTGCAAGGAACACGGCGGCAGAAGCCTGTTGCAGGCGGGCGTTGAGCGCCGCGACGCACAGCGGCTGCCAGATGCGCTCGACGAGCCGATCCGGATGGCCGTCGAACAGCTCGATCGCCGGCCGATCCGCCGACGCCAGAGGCCAGCGCGCGCGCCGCATCGACGCGACCCAGGCGGCGAGCGCCCGGCGTTCGCCCAAAGCCAGGCCGGGGGCACGCGCGAGTGCGACGGCCAGATGCAGCGGCGCAGGGCAGCGCGCGGCCTGCAATACGAAGCCGTCGGCGTAGCGCAGCGCGAAAGGCGTGCGCACGAACGCACGCCGCGGATCGATGCCGACGCGCCGCAGCAGCCACAGCGTGTGCGTGTACGCGCCGATCAGCAGATGCTGGCCGTTGTCCAGCGCATAGCGGCGATCGCCGAGGACGACGTCGACGCGCCGCGCCCGGCCTCCCGGCTGCGGCGC
>JBBIQI010000059.1:0-17055 GCA_037442465.1 Burkholderiales bacterium | reverse complement strand
GATGGCGCCGCTGCACGCGCTCAATCCGCTGCGGCTCGACTGGATCGACCGCCACACGCGGCTCGCGGGCCAACGCGTGCTGGACGTCGGCTGCGGCGGCGGCATCCTCGCCGAAGGCATGGCCGGCCGCGGCGCGCGCGTCACCGGCATCGACCTGTCGAGCAAGCCGCTGAAGGTCGCCGAGCTGCACGCGCTCGAAAGCGGCGCTGCCGTCGAGTACCGCGAGATCTCGGCCGAAGCGCTGGCGCGCGAGCAGCCGCACGCCTATGACGTCGTCACCTGCATGGAGATGCTCGAGCACGTGCCGGATCCCGCCAGCAGCGTGCGCGCGTGCGCCGCGCTCGCACGCCCCGGCGGCTGGGTGTTCTTCTCGACGATCAACCGCAATCCGAAGTCGTTCCTGCTTGCGATCGTCGGTGCCGAATACGTATTGCGTCTGCTGCCGCGCGGCACCCACGAGTACGCGAAGTTCATCCGTCCGAGCGAACTGGCGGCCGCCGTGCGCGACGCCGGACTCGATCTCGTCGAAGTGCTCGGCATGACCTACAACCCGCTGACGAAGAAGTTCGCACTCGGGCGCGACACCGACGTGAACTACCTCGCGGCCTGCCGCAAGCCTGCATGAGTGCGCGCGCTGCGCCGATCGACGTCGTACTGTTCGATCTGGACGGCACGCTGGTGGACACCGCGCCGGATCTCGCCGCCGCCGTCAACCGTCAGCGCCGCGAGCGCGGGCTCGACGAGCTGCCGCTCGAGCAATTGCGGCCGTTCGCCAGTCACGGCGCGCGCGGGCTGATCGGCCGCGCGTTCGGGCTGGCGCCCGGCGAGCCTGACTACGAGCCGCTGCGGCAGCAGTTCCTCGGCTACTACGCGCAGGCGCTGTGCGTGCACTCGCGGCTGTTCCCCGGCATGGCAGAGACGCTCGATGCGCTCGAACTGCAGGGCCGTCGCTGGGGCATCGTGACCAACAAGATCGCGCGCTTCACCGAGCCGCTGGTCGCGGCGCTCGGCCTGGCAGAACGCGCAGCGTGCGTCGTCAGCGGCGACACGACCGCGTACACCAAGCCGCACCCGGCGCCGCTGCTGCACGCGCTGAAGATCTGCGATGCGCAGGCGGCCCGCGCGGTCTATGTCGGCGACGATCTGCGCGACGTCCAGGCCGGGCGGGCGGCGGGCGTGATCACCGTCGTCGCCGGCTACGGCTACATGGGCGACGGCTCCGACGGATCGACCTGGGGAGGCGACTTCGTGATCGCGCAGCCGCGCGGCCTGCTCGAACTGCCCGGCCTGGCGGGCTGACCCACGCCCTTGAAAGCGGCCGGCGCGGCCCGATTTTGCGGGTTAGACTGCAACCGCTGGGGGCGACCTGGTTTCGACACGGGGCGCGAAGCAGCGCAGGGCATGCCGAGGGCCAGAGACCTCGTAAATCCGTCTGGAAACACACAAACGCCAACGACGAGCGTTTCGCTCTCGCCGCTTAATCCCGGCGAGACGCTGCACTAGCCGGCCCCTGGGCTAGGCCGCCACAAGGCGGCAGCAGCGACATTCACAGAGGCTGGATGACGGCGGCGTCGCGACGCCGGACATCGAGACGCAGCGACTGGCCGTGCGTCGGCCTGCCGATCGGCTAAGCGCACGGCGAGACTGAAATAGACCGGCTACGCATGTAGAACTGCCTGTGGAACTCTCGTGGACGCGGGTTCGATTCCCGCCGCCTCCACCATCAGCCCTCGTCCGGACCGGTGCTCGTCGGAGCGCGTGGCGCGCGGTATCAAGAGCGCATCCGCCGCGATGGTTCACGCGGTCGGGAAGGCATGGGCTTTTGATCGGCTGCAAGCGACCGTGACGCCGGCGCGTCTACCGTAGCGTGTGTCGCCGCGCAGCGCGCGGCAGATTCGTCAGGAGAGACAGCCATGTTCGCGCAGAGACGACGCAGTCTGATCACCCTCGCCTTCGCGGCGATCGTAGCCATCGCGCCTGCAGGTGCCGTCTGGGCCGATGACCTCGACGAAGCCAACGGCATCGTCGAGAAGGCGCGCATCAGCTTCAACGACGTGGTCAAGACCAAGGAGTACGACGCGCTGCGCGCCGGGCTGAAGTCGGCCAAGGGCGTGCTGATCTTCCCGTCGATCCTCAAGGGCGGATTGTTCGTCGGCGGCGCGGGCGGCACCGGCGTGCTGCTGGTGCGCGGCGAAGGCAACGCCTAGAGCGCGCCGGCGTTCTACACGCTCGGCGCCGTGAGCTTCGGGCTGCAGTTCGGCGGGCAGGCGGCGGAAGTCGTGATCCTGGTCAACAGCCAGAAGGGCATCGACCGACTGCTGACGAGTTCGCTGAAGCTCGGCGGCGACGCTTCGATCGCGGCCGGACCGGTGGGCATCGGGCAGGCGGCCAATCTGACCGCGGACTTCGTGTCGTACGCGAAGTCCAAAGGGGCGTACATCGGCATGAGCGTCGAGGGCTCGGTGCTCGACGTGCGCGATTCGCTGAACCATGCCTACTACGGCAAGCCGGTCACGCCGGTCGACATCCTGATCAAACACGCGGCGAGCAACAAGCACGCCGACGTGCTGCGCAGCGCCGTGGCGGCGGCGAGTCGGTAGCCGAACTCGACGCGCCGCGCAGGCGCGGCGCGGCCTGCGCGTGCGGCGCGGCCAAGGTTCACATCTTCGCCGAGGTTCGACGTCTGACCCAGCGCAAGGCTCGGGCGTGCCGTGCGCGCGCGGCACGCGCGCGGTGCTAAGGTTCGCGAAGAGGAAGGAAGGACACGCAAGGAGAAAACGATGATCCGGATCACGTTGTCGATGCTTTGCTGCGCACTCGCATCCGGCGCGGCGCTCGCCCAGACTTCGGGCACTTACACGGTCAAACACCTGACGCCGGAGGCCGCCGTCAAGGCGGCGAACGCGGCGCTGCAGGACTGCCGCAAGCGCGGCTATCAGGTCGCGGTCGCGGTGGTCGACCGCTCCGGCGTGGCGCAGGCGCTGGTGCGCGACCGCATCGCCGGCCCGCACACGCCGAACACCGCGCTCGACAAGGCGTGGACCGCCGTGAGCTTCCGCACCGACACGCTGGAGCTGGCCAGGCTCACGCAGCCCGGCCAGCCGAGCGCCGGAATCCGCCACCTGCCGCGCTTCGTCGGCGTCGGCGGCGGCGTGCAGATCCTGGCCGGCGGCGCGATGGTCGGCGGCATCGGCGTTTCGGGCGCACCCACCGGCGAAGCCGACGACGCCTGCGCCAAGGCCGGCATCGCTGCGATCCGCGACGACATCGAGCTCTGATCGCCGCCCGGTCCACGTGCGCGGCGGGTCCGGCTCGTCGGCCGTGCGGCGAACCGGCGCGGCCTCGCGCTGCCGGCGCCTCGCCGAGCGCCGAAACGGGCCTATCCGCAAGGCGCGGCCGGCTTTTCGTCGGACCGCATGCGCCGGCGGCGGCGATATAGTCCGCGCATCGCTGCTGCCGCGGCCCGTACGCGGGCCCGACCTCCCTTGAACTGCCCACACGATCCGGCCGCGCTGTCCGGACCCACATCGGCACGCTTGCTCGTCGTCGACGACGACCCGTTGTCCAGTTCACTGCAGGCGCATCTGGCGCTGCTGCTGGGCCACGCCGCCACGGTCGAGGATGACCCCGAACGCGCGGTCGAGCTGGCGCTGTCCGGCGAATTCGACGCGATGCTGCTGGACCTCGGCATGCCACAGGTCGACGGTTTCGAGGCGCTGCGCCGGCTGCGCGAACGCGAAGCCGCCGCCGAGCGCACGCCGCTGCCGGTCATCGCCGTCACCGGCTACGTGTCCGATGCCGACCGCCTGCGCTGCCTGATGGCGGGCTTCAACGAGCATCTGTCCAAGCCCGTACAGGCGAGCACGCTCGGCGCAGCGATCGCGCGCGTGCTGGTGCCGAACCGCGCCGACGACCGCGCGACCACAGCACTGCCGCGCGACTGCGACGCCGAGCGGCTGCGCGCGACCGTACGCCGGCTGGGCGAGGTCAAGCCCGACGATCGCAGCTTCGCGCCGACGGTCACCGAGTCCTTCGCGCTGCGCTCGGCGCAATTGATCGAATCGCTGCGGGCGGCGCTCGACGCGCGCGACGTCGAGCAAGGCTCGCGCGCGGCGCGTGCGCTGCGGGCGAGCGCCGAATTCCTCGGCGCGCTGCGGCTGGCGGGCATGAGCGGCGAACTCGACGCCGCGCTGCATGCCGCGACCGGTGCGGCGACGCAAGAGCGCGCGTGCTGGGACAAGGCCGGTGCGCTGCTCGCGGCGATCGACCGCGAGCATCAGGCCGTGCTGACCCTGCTGTTCGAGACATCCCGGTAGCCGGACTTGGACGCGCTGCCCAATCCCGTGCACAACGCGCGCGAGCTGGAGCTGCTGCGCCGGATGGCGCGCATCGCCAACATCGGCGGCTGGGAGTACGACCCGCTCGCGCGCCAGCTTTACTGGACCGAACAGGTCTACCGGATCATCGAGCTGGACCCGGACGGCGCGGCGCCGACGCTCGAATCCGCCGTCGGTTACTACGCGCCCGAGGCGCGCACCACGGTCGCCCGCGCGCTGCAAAACGCACTCGAGCATGGCGAAGCCTGGGACCTGGAGCTGCCGCTGGTCACCGCGCGCGGCCGACGCATCTGGGTGCGCGTGATCGGCGAGCCGGAGATGGCCGACGGCCGCTGCGTCAGACTCACCGGCACCGTCGAGGACGTGACCGCCGCGCGGCGCGCGCGCGAGGCGCTGAAGGCGCGCAGCGCGGACAACCGCAGGCTCGCGCTGGTCGCCGAGCACTCCAGCAACCTCGTGCTGATCACCGGCCCGGACGATCGCATCCAGTGGACCAACGCCAGTTTCACGCGCGTCACCGGGTACGCGCCCGCAGAGGCCATCGGTCACACCCCGTGCGAGCTGCTGTGTCGCGGCGACGGCACGCTCGATCCACGCTTGGCCGCGGTGCGCGAAACGATGCAACGCGGCCAGCCGGTGCGGGGACTGCAGGTCGAACTCACGCGCAAGGATGGCAGCCGCTACTGGGCCGAGATCGAGATCCGCCCCGTATTCGACGAACGCGGCACGGTCGCAAATTTCATCCACATCCAGAACGACGTGACCGACAGCCGGCGCGCGGTCGCGCAGATGCAGGAGGCGATCGAGCGGCTGCGCCTGGTGCAACAGACGATGGCCTTCGGCACCCTGCTGCGCGACCTGGCGAGCGGCGAAGCGCGCTGGGACGCGCAGGCGCTGCGGCTGCACGGCTATCCGGAAACGGCCGACGCGCCATCGACCGACCAACTGCTGGCGCGCATCCACCCCGACGACCGTGCGCGCTTCCATGCGGCCTGGGAGGGGCTTCTGCAGGCGCGCGGCGTGCAGGACGAGGAGTACCGCGTCGTACATCCCGACGGTCGGGTCGCCTACGTCCATGCGCGCGGCTTCGTCGAGCGCGACGCCGACGGCGCACCGCTGCGCGTGATCGGCATCGTGCTGGACGTGACCGACAAGCGCGCCGTCGAGCAACAGGCGCTGGCAGCCACCGAGGCACTCGAACTGGCGATCAGCGCGACCGGCATCGGCTTCTTCTACCGCGATCTGGATCAGCCCGAGCCGGTGTGGGACGCACAGATGTACCGCATCTACGGGCTGGCGCCGGGCGAGCCGATGCCGCGCACGGACGAGCGCCACGCGATGGTGCTGCCGGAAGACCGGCCGGCGTTCCTCGCCGCCCGCGAAGCGATGCACACGCGCGAAGCGCCGATGGAGATCGAGTACCGCATCCGCCGGCGTGACGGCGCGGTGCGCTGGATTCGCTCGCGGCGGGCGGTGATCCGCCTGGGCCCGAAGCGCGCGCCGCGCATCGTCGGCGCGCTGCTGGACATCACCGAGGTCAAGGAAGCCGAGGCCAAACAACGGCTGCTGGCCGAACGCCTCGCGCTTGCCTCGCGCACCGCCGGCATCGGCATCTGGGAGGTCGACCTCGGAACGCAGCAGGTGGTGTGGAACGACCGCATGTACCAGATGTACGGCCTGCCGCCCGACGAGCCGCCGCCCGCGAGGGCGGACTGGGTGCAGCGCTGGGTGCACCCCGCTGACCGCGAGCGAGTGGCCGCCAGGGCTGCGGAGTTACTGCAGCGCGGCGGCAGCTATCAGGACGAGCACCGCGTGGTGCTGCGCGACGGCACCGAACGCTGGATCGACGCGCGCGCCTTCCTGTACCGGCCCGAGCCGGACCAGCCGGGGCGCGTCATCGGCGTGAACTTCGACATCACCGAGCGCAAGGCGGCCGAGCGGCGTACCGTCGAGTACGCGGAGAAGCTGCGCGACACGCTGGCGCGCCTCGAACTGGCCACCGGCGGCTCGGACGTTGGCATCTTCGAGCGTTCGCTCGACAAGCGCCCCGGGTTCTGGAGCGCGCAGATGTTCAAGCTGTACGGCGAGCCGCCGCAGGACGTCGCGCCCGACTGGGACTGGCTGCTCGCGCGCATCGAGCCCGAAGACCACGCATTGTTCGAGTCGCAGTGGGAGCGCATCAAGCGGTCCTCTGCGTACGTGGACACCGAGTTTCGCATCCGCCGCCCGGACGGCTCGCGCGCCTGGCTGCTGACGCGCGCGCGGCTGGATCCGGCCGACGGCGCGCGGCCCGCGCGCGTGGTCGGCATCGGCATCGACATCACGCAACGCAAGGAGGCGGAGACCCGCGCGGCGCAGTACGCCCACTGGCTGCGCCTGACCGCGAGCACGGTCGGCATCGGCCTGTGGCACCGCGAGCTGGACAGCGGCCGCATCGTGTGGGACGCGCAGGCGAAGCGGATGCTTGGCCTTGGCGAGGACGCGCCGGTGCCCATGCTCGCCGAGTACCTCGAGTTCGTCGTGCCCGAAGACCGGGCGCGTGTGGCGCACGCGACCGCCGTCGTGCCGCCGCCGGGTCAGCCGCTCGAAATCGAGTACCGCGTTCAGCGCGCCGACGGCGCGCTGCGCACGATCCTGTCGCGCCGCGCGCTGCAGTGCGCTCCCGACGGACGAGCGCTGCGCGTGCTCGGCGCGGCGATCGACGTGACCGAATCGCGCGAGGCGCTGGCGCGCGCCGCGGAAACCGCGCAGTTGCTGCAGCTGGCGATCCAGGCGGTCGGCGTCGGCTTCAGCTTCCGCGATCTGGCCACCGGCGCCGGCCACTGGGACGCGCAGGCGCGTGCGATCTTCGGTTTTCCGCTCGACGGACCCGCGCCGACGATCGACGAGTTCCTGGGGCGCGTCGACGAACGCGACCGCGCACGGGTGGCCTCGCAGTACGTCAATCCGCCCGAGCCCGGCACCCACGACGAAGTCGAATTCAGCGTGCGTCTGCCCGACGGCGGCGCACGCCGCGTGCTGTCGCGCCGCGCGGCGCAGTACGACGAGGGCGGGCGCGCGCGCCGCCTGTACGCCGCGGTGATCGACGTGACCGCTTCGCGCGAGGCCGAGGCCCGCCTGCGCGAGGCCCAGGAGCGACTGCGTTTGGCGGCCGAGGCGAGCGGCATCGCGTCGTGGGAACGCAACATCGAAACCGGCGAGGTGCGCTGGGACGAGGCGATGTTCGATTTCTATGGGCTGCCGCGCGCACCGGTCGCACCGGCGCTCGACGTGGTGCTGTCGCTCGTGCATCCGGAGGACCGCGCGATCTTCGCCGACGCCTGGAAGCGCATGGCGAGCTCGACCGGCGCGGTCGAGTGGGAGTGCCGCATCGTGCGGCGCGACGGCAGCGTCGTTCATCTGGCCTCGCGCGGCCGCGCCGACCGCCGCGCCGACGGCACGCCGTGGCGCGTGATCGGTGCGTCGCTCGACGTTACCGCGTCGCGCCGCACCGCGGAGCAACTGCAGGACGCGTTGGCGCGCCTGCGCCTGTCGACCGAGATCGGCGAAATCGGCACCTGGGAGCGCGATGTCAACGGCTCGGGCCGCTGGGACCCGGTGATGTTCCGTCTGTACGGCCTGCCCCCCGGCGAAACGCCGACCCGCGAACAGGCGGTCGCGATGGTCCACCCCGAGGATCGCGCCGCCGCGCTGGCCGCCTGGCAGCGCATCCTGGACAGCGATCACGCGATCGAATTCGAGTACCGCCTCGTGCGACCCGACGGCATGGTGGTCTTTCTGAACTCGCGCGGGCGCGCCGAGCGTGGTGCCGACGGCCGCGTGCTGCGGGTGGTCGGCGCGACGATCGACGTCACCGCCAGCCGCACAGCGCAGCGTCGGCTGCAGGAGATCAACGAGCGGCTGCAGCTGGCCGCCGCCGCCACCGGCATCGGCTTCTGGCTGCAGGGCCTGGACGGCGCCTCGCTCGATGCGGACCGCCAGATGAAGCTGATGTACGGCTTCGACCCCGACGGACCGGTCCCGAGCGGCGAGCAGTTCTTCGCCGCCGTGCTGCCCGACGATCGCGCCGCGGTGCTCGCCGCGCGCGCGCGTGCGCTCGTCAGCGATGAGCCGGTCGAGATCGAGTACCGCATCGACCATCCGCGCAAAGGCGTACGGCACATCCTGTCGCGGCGCGCGCTGCGCCGCGACGCCGCCGGCCAGCCGCTACACGTGGTCGGCGCCTCGCTCGACGTGACCGAGACGCGCCGCGCCGAGGCGGCATTGCGGTCGGCCAACGAGCGGCTCGAACTGGCCACGCGCACGGCCGGCATCGGCGTGTGGGAATGCGCGGTCGACGGCGAAACCGCGACCTGGGACGCGCGCATGTACGAGCTGTACGGACAGCCGCCCGACTGGGTGCCGACGGTCGCGGCCTGGCTTGCCTGCGTACACCCGGACGACCGCGCCCGCGTGGCGCAGCGCTTCGCAGATGGGCGCGCGCATGCCGAAGGCGGCGAGTGCGAGTACCGCATCGTCCGTGCCGACGGCGAGGAACGCGTGATCGCCGAGCGTTTCGTCGTCCGCGGCGGCACCGCAGGACGCGCCGCGCAACTGCTCGGCACCAATATCGACATCACCGAGATCCGGCGTGCGCAGCGCGAACGCGACGAACTGTCGGA
This sequence comes from Burkholderiales bacterium, assembly GCA_037442465.1. Lineage (GTDB taxonomy): Bacteria > Pseudomonadota > Gammaproteobacteria > Burkholderiales > Burkholderiaceae_F > DSNY01. The sequence goes on along the minus strand of JBBIQI010000059.1, from coordinate 8,057 downwards.
CCGACTGCGGCTGGCGACCGCTTCGGTCGGCATGGGCGTGTGGGTGTGGGACCTGGCGAGCGGCGCGTCGGTGTGGGACGACGCGATGTATGCGCTGTTCGGCGTCACCCGCGAGAGCTTCCGCGACCGCATCTGGCTCGACGCGGTCCACCCGGACGACCGTGCGCGCGCCGCGCGCGCCGTGCAGGACGCGTTGGATGGCGTCGCACCGCTCGACGTCGAGTTCCGCGTGGTCTGGCCCGACGGCACCGTGCGCCACCTCGCTTCGCGCGGCAGCGTCGAGCGCGACGCCGGCGGCGTGGTCGTTCGCATGGTGGGCGTGAACTGGGACGTCACCGAGCGTCACGCAGCCAAGCAGCACGCGCTCGAGCTCGCAGAGCGCCTGAAGCTGGCGACGGCCGCCGCGGGGCTCGCGGCCTGGCACATCGACGTGCGCACCCGCAAGATGGACGCCGACGAGCAGCTCGCCCGCATGCACGGCGTGCCCCCGGGGCCGTACGAGGACTTGTGGCAGGCGCTCGAAGCGACGATCGCGCCGGCCGACCTGCCCGCGTTGAAGCAGGCGTCGATCGAGGCGCGGCTGCAGCACAAGCCGTTCGAGGCGGAATACCGCACGATCCATCCGGACGGCTCGGTGCGCCATCTCGCGGTGCGCGGCGTGCACCAGCGCGACGAGACCGGTGAGCCGGTGCGCATGTACGGCGTGACGTTCGATATCACCGCGCGCGTGCAGGCCGAACGCGCGCTGCGCGCGGCGGAGCAAACCGCGCGTGCGCTGCTCGAACGCATGCGGATGACCACCAGCGCGGTCGGCATCGGCTTGTGGGAAGTGGAGCTGGCTACCGGCGCGGTCGCCTGGGACGACGAAATGTGCAAGCTGTACGGCCGCGCGCGCGCCGAGCTGGGCGACCTGGCGCAGCAGTGGCCGCAGTTCGTGCATCCCGATGACCGCGAGCGTGTGCAGCGCGAAAGCCTGCGCGCGCTCGAGAGCGGGCAGCCGCTGGACTTCGAAGCGCGCATCGTTCTGCCCGACGGCACCGTACGCCACCTCGCACACCGCGCGCAGATCGAACGCGACGCGCAGGGCCGCCGCGTACGCCAGCTCGGTGTGGCCTGGGACGTCACCGAGCGGCGCGTCGCCGAAGCCGCGCTGCTGGCGAAGGAGACGGCCGAGCGCGCGAACCGGGCGAAGTCCGAGTTCCTCTCGCGCATGAGCCACGAGCTGCGCACGCCGCTGAACGCGATCATCGGCTTCACCCAGGTCCTCGAGCTGGACCGGACGCATCCGCTGGCGCCCGCGCAGCGCGACCGCGTCGGCAAGATCCAGCAGGCCGGCTGGCACCTGCTTAACCTGATCAACGAGATCCTGGATCTGTCGCGCATCGAGGCCGGCGCGCTGCAGCTTTCGATGGCGATCGTTCCGCTCGGCGAAGTCCTCGACGAGTGCATCGAACTGGTGGCGGCCGACGCGCAGCGCCGCGGCCTGTCGGTGAGCCAGACCCAGACCGCGCGCGCGCCGGCGCACGTCTGGGCCGACCGCACACGGCTCAAGCAGGTGCTGCTGAACCTGCTGTCGAACGCGGTCAAGTACAACCGCGAAGGCGGCAGCATCGACATCGACGTCGACGCCGATGCCGAAGGCCGCGCGCTGGTCACCGTGCGCGACACCGGACCGGGGCTCACGGCCGTGCAGATCGCCAACCTGTTCCAGCCCTTCAACCGGCTCGGCATGGAGCGCGCGCCGATCGAAGGCACCGGCATCGGTCTGACGATCGCGCTGCGGCTCGTCGAGCAGATGGGCGGCAAGCTCACCGTGACCAGCGAACCCGGCGCCGGCAGCGCTTTCCACGTCGCCCTGCAAGCGGCGTCGGCCGCGCGCGACGAAGCCGCCGACGTGCTGCAGGCGATCGCGCCGAGCAGCGTGGAGCCGCGCGAGGACGTGCGCGGCACCGTGCTGTACGTGGAGGACAACCCGTCGAATGTGGCGGTCGTCGAACAGCTTCTCGCGCTGCGGCCGAACGTGAAGCTGTTCACGGCGGCCGACGGCGCCAGCGGCCGTGTGATGGCTGCGGTATGCCAGCCGGACCTGATCCTGCTCGACATGCGGCTTCCCGACACCGACGGCGCGAGCCTGCTCGCCGAATTGCGCGCGCGCCCCGAAACGCAGTCGATCCCGTGCATCGGCCTGTCGGCCAACGCGATGCCGGCCGACATCGCACAGGCTCGCGCGGCGGGCTTCGCCGACTACTGGACCAAGCCGATCGCGGCCGGCCCCTTCCTGCGCGGCATCGACGCCGCGCTTGCGCGCGCGCGCTGACCGCTCCGGTGGCGCCGTCGTTCACCACCGAGATCACACCGGACAGCGGCCTGCGGCGAGCAGGTGCGGGGCCGGCCATCGACGCCTGGCCGCTTCACGAGCGAGCATTGCGCGACCGCGGCCAGCGGACTCGATCTCGTCGCGTCGTCCGATATGTGCCCGACTGACCGGGATTGTTCGCCCGCGCTCACGGCCGGAACGGGGAATGACGGGGCCGCGCCATCCCGAGCGGCGGCTTTGCCCACCCAAGCGCTGGGCTCGCCACTTCCAGCGGCGGGCTGTCATCCCGGGCTGCGCTCTTGCTGCCGAGCGGCAGCCTGTCGTCCCGAGCGATGGCTTGTCGTGCCGAGCGGTTGCCTCTCGTCCCGAGCGGTTGGCCTTTCATACCGAGATCGCGGCCTGTCACCTCAAGCGGTCACTTGTCATCCCGAGCAAGGCGAGGGATCTCGGCGTCGCGAGCAGCCGGGATTCCTCGCCTGCGACTCGGAATGACGCGGGTCACTGGCTCCGAATGCGCCGGTCGCCGGATCGGATGAATCGCCGGGGACCGACTGCCGGATCCCGGATCAGTCGCTCGCTGGCTTCGATGGGTTCGCTGCTGTCGGCGGCCGATCGGTCGACATCAGCTCACCGCAGGCGCGACGCCGACCGCACGGCGGGTCCGTACAATCGGGCGTGCCCGGGCCAGGCGTGGCCCCAATCAGTGCCCCGCATGCGAAACGATCAGCTCGTCACGGTCCGGCGCGCCGACTACAAGCCGCCTCCCTTCCTCGTCGACCGCGTCGAGCTCGAGTTCGACCTCGACCCGAAACTGACGCAGGTCGTCGCCTCGATGACTGTTCGGCGCAATCCGGCCGGCCCCGGCGGCCCGCTTGCGCTCGATGGCGAAGACGTCGAATTGCAGTCGATCGAACTCGACGGCCGCGTGCTCGGCGCCGACCGCTACATGCTGGCTGACGGCCGCATCACGCTGCAGCCGCCGCGCGATGCGTTCACGTTGCGCATCCGCAATCGCATCCGGCCGGCGACCAACACCGAACTGATGGGGCTGTTCGTGTCGCACGGCAGTCTGTTCACGCAATGCGAGGCCGAGGGTTTTCGGCGCATCACGTTCTTCCCGGACCGGCCCGACGTGATGGCGACCTACGCCGTGACGCTGCGCGCGGACAAGTCGCGCTATCCGGTGCTGCTCGCCAACGGCAACCTCGCCGGCAGCGGCGAGCTGCCCGACGGCCGCCACTGGGCGCGCTGGGAGGATCCGTTTCCAAAGCCGAGCTACCTGTTTGCGCTGGTCGCCGGCCGGTTCGGCTGCCGCGAGGAACGCTTCCGCACGCGGTCGGGACGCGACGTGCTGCTGCAGGTCTGGGTCGATCCCGACCACCTCGACATGACCGCGCACGCGATGGAAAGCCTCAAGCGCGCGATCCGCTGGGACGAGCGGCGCTACGGGCTCGAACTCGATCTGGACCGCTTCATGATCGTCGCCTCCAACGACTTCAACATGGGGGCGATGGAGAACAAGGGGCTGAACATCTTCAACGCGAAGTACGTGCTGGCGAATCCGCTGGTGGCCACCGACGCCGACTACGCGAACATCGAGTCGATCGTCGGCCACGAGTACTTCCACAACTGGACCGGCAATCGCGTGACCTGTCGCGACTGGTTCCAGTTGAGCCTGAAGGAAGGGCTGACCGTCTTCCGCGACCAGGAGTTCTCCGCGGACATGATGGCCGAGCACGCCGAGGGGGCGGCGGCCGCTTTCGCGCGCGCCGTCAAGCGCATCGCCGACGTGCGCACGTTGCGCGCCGCGCAGTTCCCGGAAGACGCCGGCCCGATGGCCCATCCGGTGCGTCCGGACAGCTACCAGGAGATCAGCAACTTCTACACCGCGACGGTGTACGAAAAAGGCGCCGAAGTCGTGCGCATGCTGCAAACGCTGCTCGGGCGCGAAGGCTTCCGGCGCGGTCTCGATCTGTACTGCGAGCGGCACGACGGGCAGGCGGTGACCTGCGACGAGTTCCTGGCCGCCATGGGCGACGCCAATCGGCGCGACCTGACGCAGTTCGCCCGCTGGTATGCGCAGGCCGGAACGCCGCGCATCGCGGTGGCGACGAGCTACGACGAAGCACACGGCATCTTCGAGCTGACGCTGACGCAAAGCTGTCCGCCGACGCCGGAGCAGCCGGACAAGGAGCCCTTCCACATTCCGTTCGCCGTCGGCCTGCTGGGTGCCGATGGGCGCGATCTGCCGCTGCGGCTCGAAGGCGAGGCTGCACCGGCGGCCACGACCCGCGTGCTGGAGCTCGTCGAACCGAGCCAGACCTTCCGCTTCGTCGGGGTCGACGAACCGCCGGTGCCTTCGCTGCTGCGCGACTTCTCGGCGCCGGTAATCGTCGAGTATCGCTACTCGGACGCGGAGCTTGCCTTCCTGGCCGCGCACGACAGCGACGCCTTCAACCGCTGGGAAGCCGGGCAGCGGCTCGCGGTCGCGCGGCTGATCGCGGCGACCGAGGCGTTCGAAACCGAACAGTCGCCGCACCTGGACGATACGTTCGTGGACGTGTTCCGCCGCACGCTCATCGACGCGCGCCTCGCACCGGCGTTTCGCGAGCAGGCGCTGCAACTGCCGGCCGAGTCCTTCGTCGCCGAGCAGCGTGCGATGGTCGACCCGGAAGCGATCCGCGCCGCGCGGCAGTTCGTCCGCCGCGAGCTCGGCCGCCGGCTCGCCGCAGAACTGGCGCAGACCTACGAAGAAAACGAGGTGCCCGGACCGTACGCGCCGACGCCGGCCGCCGCTGGTGCGCGCGCGCTGCGCAACCTGGCGCTGACGTACCTGGTCGACAGCGGCGACGAAGCCGCGCTCGCGCGAGCGCGCGCGCAACTGGCCGACGCGACCAACATGACCGACAAACAGGCCGCCCTCGCCGCGATCGTCAACAGTGCGGCGCCGTTCAAGGTCGAGGTGCTGCTGCAGCTCGCGCGCGACTGGGCGCACGAGCCGCTGCTGATGAACAAGTGGTTCCAGGTGCAGGCCACCGCGATCGCCCAGCGCGGCGAGCCGCGCGTGCTCGAGCGCGTGCGCATGCTGCTGCGGCACCCGGCGTACTCGGCGTCGAATCCAAACAACGTCTACGCGCTGGTGCTCGCGTTCTGCGCGCACAACCCGGCGGAGTTTCATCGCAGCGACGGCGCGGGCTACGCGTTCTGGCGCGAGCAGGTGCTAGCGCTGGACGCGATCAACCCGACGGTGGCCGCGCGCGTGGCGCGCGCGCTCGACCGCTGGCGCAAATTCACGCCCGACCGCCAGCGTCTGATGAAGGAGGCGCTGACCGAAGTCGCGCGCGCACCGCGCCTGTCGCGCGACGTGCGCGAGATCGTGACGAAGGCGCTGCAGAACTGACGGGTGCCAGCGCCGCCCGGCACGCTTCGGCGGGCGCAGCGAATCCACATTGCCCGCGCCGATCGGGCGCCGCGGCGGGCCGCAGGCCGGATGTGCCGGGTCGCGGGTGCGACCGGAGGTCCGGCGCGAAGCTCGCGCTCGCGGGCGTGACCCCGGTGCCGCGCTGCCGTCGCATCGTCAGCGCATGTTCGTTAGGATTCGGTCTTCCGCATCCTGCGGGCGCTCGTCGCGTCGCCGGCGACGCTGGCGTCAGCGCCCGGATGCGCAATCCGGAGTGCCGAACACGAGTCGCGAATTCGCCATGAAAAACGCCTTCTACGCCCAGTCCGGCGGCGTGACCGCCGTCATCAACGCGTCCGCCTGCGGCGTGATCGAGACCGCGCGCAGGCACCCGGAGCGGATCGGCACCGTCTACGCCGGGCGCAACGGCATCATCGGCGCGCTCACCGAAGACCTGATCGACACGAGCGCCGAGAGCGCGGCGGCGATCGCCGCGCTGCGCACCACCCCCGCCGGCGCGTTCGGCTCGTGCCGCTTCAAGTTAAAGAGCCTGGAGGCGAACAAGCGCGAGTACGAGCGGCTGATCGAGGTCTTCAAAGCGCACGACATCGGCTACTTCTTCTACAACGGCGGCGGCGATTCGGCCGACACCTGCTACAAGGTGTCGCAGTTGTCGGAAGCGATGGGCTATCCGATCCAGGCGATCCACGTCCCCAAGACGGTCGACAACGATCTGCCGATGACCGACAACTGCCCCGGATTCGGTTCGGTCGCCAAGTACATCGCCACCTCGACGCTCGAAGCGTCGTTCGACGTGCGCTCGATGAGCCGCACGTCGACCAAGGTGTTCGTGCTCGAAGTGATGGGCCGGCACGCCGGCTGGATCGCGGCCGCCGGCGCGCTGGTTGCCGACCAGGGCATCCCGGTCGTGACGCTGTTCCCGGAAATCGAGTTCGATCGGGATGCGTTTCTCGCGGCGGTAAAGGCCAAGGTGCAGCAGTACGACTACTGCACGGTGGTCGTTTCGGAAGGCTGCCACGGCGCCGACGGCAAGTTCCTTGCCGAACAGGGAACTCGCGACGCGTTCGGGCACGCGCAACTGGGCGGCGCGGCACCGGTCGTCGCCAACATGGTCAAGGAAGCGCTCGGCTACAAGTACCACTGGGCCGTGGCCGATTACCTGCAGCGCGCCGCGCGCCATCTGGCGTCGCGCACCGACGTCGAACAGGCTTACGCCGTCGGCCGGGCCGCCGTCGAGTTCGCGCTCGCCGGCCACAATGCCGTGATGCCCGCGATCGTGCGCAAGTCATCGCGCCCATACGTCTGGGAAATCGGCATGGCACCGCTGTCGCAGGTCGCAAACGCGGAGAAGTTCATGCCGCGCGAGTTCATCTCCGCCGACGGCTACGGCATCACCGACCCGTGCCGCGAGTACTTGTATCCGCTGATCCAGGGCGAGGACTATCCGCCGTACGAGAACGGCCTGCCGAAGTACGTCACGCTGGCCAACGTGCTGGCCAAGAGAAAATTGCCTGAGTTCAAGCTGGCGTGAGGGGCGAGCGGCGCGGCGGCCGAGCGCGACGGCTCGGCGCCGCACGCGGCATGCCAACGCATTGGCGACCGACCGCCGCAGTGCTTGCAACCGACATGACGGCTTGATGCCCGGCGCGTTCGCTTCCTGGGTGCTGGTGGCGCTGCAGTTCGCGCTGATCGCGGCGATCGTCGTCACGACGCAGCCGGTTGGCCGGCCGCTGGCCGTTGGCACGGCGGCGGCACTGCTCGCTGCGGGTGCCGCCGTCGGCATCGCGGCGCTGGCTGCGAATCGGCCGGGCAACTTCAATATCCGGCCCGAGGTCAAGGACCGCGCGCGTCTCGTGACCCACAGCATCTACGCGCGGGTGCGCCATCCGATGTACGACGCCGTCTTGCTGGCGATGCTCGCCTTCGTCGCCCTCGATGCCCGCGCGTGGCGCATCGGCGCGTGGATCGCTCTCGCCGCCGTGCTGCTCGCTAAGATCGCGCGCGAAGAACGCCTGCTGCAGGCGCGCTTCCCCGAGTACGCCGACTATCGAAAGCGCACGCGTCGACTGATTCCCGGCATCTATTGAGCGTGACCGCCTGCTTCGCAACGTCACCCGGGATCGGGACTTCGCGCAGCGCCGCCGCACGCCAAGGCACATTGCACGCGCAAGCCTGCGCCCTCCGGCGCCGCTGCGGCCGTCCTCTGGCGCGGCTGCGGCCGTCATCCCGAGCGCAGCGAGGGATCTCGTCGGCGAGCGGCTGAGATTCCTCGCCTGCGGCTCGGAATGACAAGGGTCACTGGCTCGGAATGACGAGGTT